>JBDZVF010000146.1:0-13211 GCA_040255575.1 Pseudomonadota bacterium
GCCCGGCGAGACCATCTTCCAAGTTATCGGTGGTCCGAAGAAAGCCGGCAGGTCACACTCACGAAGCGGCCGAGCAGGAAGCTAGGGCGATGCTCGGCCGGCTTCAGGCCGCTTCCGACTGGACACGAGTCTGTCGAGCGAGCGCGAGCTCTTTCTGACGCGAGTTGGTGTATCCGAACGCGGTGTCATCGCAATGTGATTGGCCGCAGTACGTGTACGGACCTCGCGTGAAGGAACGCGAAGCGCGCTGGATCGACGTCGCGGGGGGTGAGTGGCAAACGCACCCGGGGTTCGCCATGACGATGGACGAAACCATTCGCGGCGCGATGGACGGCCCCCTGCAGATAGTGGGCGGCGAAGGCTAATGGTGCCGTCGTCTCCTCTCAGAGTTCTGCTGCCAGCGGCCCGAGTCGACCTGCACCCGCGGTACAGCGAGCCCCATATTGGCGAGTCCTATTTCTTGATCGTGCCGTTCACGCCTTCGGGCGAACAATTGAAAGGCTCGATTTTCAGGTCGGAAGGTTGAAACTCGATGGTCCAGGGATCGAACTCACGGGTGAAGAACTCGGGATCCTTCAGCGTGATCTCGACCACCAGCCGTTGGCGCGCGGCGTCCAGATGCACGCGCTCGACCGAAGTCAGCGCCGCGGAATGCAGCAGACCGCGCGTCGGCTGACCCGGCTGCTCCACATACTGGTTGAGAACGCCGGCCGAATAGTTGCCGGTTTCTATCACGAGCGTGTCGCCCTCGAAGTGGCCGATCGAATGCCCTAGCGAAGTGCGCGCTCCGCCCTTCGGGTGTTCGCGCTGGTTCAGGTAGACGATACGCTGCACGTCCATCCACTCGTGCCGCAAGATCACGCGATCCTTTTCGCGAGTAATCGACAGTGGCGTGCCGGGCGCGCCCCACACGCGGCGGACCGCGACCGGATCACAGCGGAACGCCGGGTCATCCTTGAAGGGATCGTACCTGGCGACAGCTGCCTTTCCGGCATTCGTCAGGAAAGCCATCATCGGCTGCGGATCGCTCGTGCCGCGGCCCGGCTTGGGCGCGAGCAGCCATGTGCCAGTGATGTCGCGACGCGCCGCAAGTGCAGCTGGGGGCGGCTGCGCACCCTTCAGCCCGTTCACGTTCAGCGTCCGACCGTCTGGGAAGTACACATCGGTAAAAAAGCATCGGTGCGCGTCGGTCCGGGACTGCGACCCTTCGATGCGCACCTCGGTGCCGGGCTTCAGCAATGCGGGCGTGATGCCGTTGCGACTGAGCTGTGTGACGCCGTGTGATTCGCACACGTACTCTTGCGTCCTGCCGCTCTCGTCGATGGCCCGGATGCGCAGGTAACTATGCGGGTTGCGCGCCTCGAACTCGATGACCTTGCCGGAAATGCTGACCGGCTTCTTGATGTCGAAGTGCGGCGCGAAGCTGTGGTGAGCATCCGCGACTGTCGCGACACCCATCGCAGCGGCCAGCGCTGCAAGGTTTCGGATCGATGGCATGTCCTTCCCCCCCTTCGTCGCCCATTGCCGTATCACCCGTGGGTAATATGTGTGAAATGCTCTGCGAACCCTTCAAAGGTCGAGAGTTCTGACCATCAGGCGAGTTGATGCTATCCCCGAGTTAGCGCGGGCTCCGGTAGTGCAGGGCAACCGTGCCGCCGCGGAGCGGTTTCACCGAGACCCACTCGAGCCGTCGCGTGCTGGGTAGCCCGCTCTCGTGCAGGGTCGGGCCGTGACCCGCGAGTCGCCTCTGGTATGGACGAGCAGCTTGTACTCGTTGATTCGATCCAGCCGGTCCAGTTGGGTCGCGAGCTTGCCGCTACCGAGGAGCATTCCGTCCGCTGTCGCGTCCTTGAGCCTCTGCACGCCCGCGCGCAGGTCCGCCGGCGACTTGGTGGCTGTTGGCCCGCGGGAAGTGCTCTCGCGCTGACGACACCACGTACTTCGGCTTGGCTCCCAACTTGAGACGAATTCACTGTTGACGAGATTAAGGACAGCCTCGAAGAGAGAACGTTGCGGCGTGACAAATTGCTCGGATCCCCCGAGCCGTCGATCTGTCGCCAAAGAAGCGCAGCGAACGATTCCATGGTTGGGGTCCCCTCCCGCAACTTGCCGTATTAGAGTCGGAAGATTTCGTCGCCAGTAAACGGTACGCGCTCCGGATACGTAGGGCAGAGCGCTTCGATGACCACCATCAAATCATCCAGCCGTTCATACGGATCTCTGCGGACTCGATCTCGATCGGCGCGGTCACGCCGCCTTCCGCGGCAATGATGTCTCGCGGAGCGCTCGATTGTTTGGGATCAGTTCGTTTCATTCAGCAGATCGTCTAACTGCTCTCGCGATCGAAGAGTCTGAAGTATTCCCGCACTTCGGCAACATTCAGCGTTTCGCGATTGGCACGAAGAAGCGCCTTGATGTCCTCGAGATCCTGAGTGCGCCGAGGATTGTTCACGAGGCCCTGCAATTTGAACGCGATCAGTCCCTCGACACTGATGACCCGCAAGGTGCCGAACGAGGTGCCTTTCTCCGAGGCACCGGCGAGCAGGCGTTGTGCCACCGGTCTGCTCGCGAAAAGGAAATCCACGCGCTGGTCGCCGCGCAGATAGTTCGCTACATCCGCTGCGGTACAAACACTGGTAACCCCAGCCGAACCATCTGCTCATGTACGCGATCCGCCGCTCTGTGCATCCGTCAGCAGATCTACATCGCTGGTACCGCGGATCACGTTGCAAGCTGCGAGCGCCAAGCCGCCGATGAGCGCGAAACGCGCGTCCATCGCATTCAGCGTCGCTATGATCTCTTCAATCTGCGCCCCGAGCCGGGATGAAGCAGGCATGACTCGATGCTAGCGGGGCGCCGTAGGGCTGTCGACGCCGCTGCACCAGCCTTGAAGGCGGTCCGGGGTTTATGCCACCCACCCGTGGCTTCCTTTGATTGGCTCCCGGGTTGGACTGGAAGTCGCTCGTAACGCTCTGAAACGGCCACACTATTTCGACCCTCCGAGAAAGCCACCCCTAAAGTTATCCCCGCACCTCCCGGGATGCACAAGAGCGCCGCTCGCCCGCGCGCTAACGCGGACGGACGGCTAACCACAGCACACCTGTATTCGAGGTGCACCATGGGTTCCAAGCATCGTCATTCTAGGCGCCTGTCGAAGGCCGGTCCTTCATCGTCTGGTTCTGTTAGTTCAACTGACTCACAGCAACGTCGAGGGTCGACCGACTTCGATGCGCTGCTGGAGCGGTTCTCCAATGCGCTCTCCGTTGTCCCGACGGCTGCTCGATCGCTGACGCTCGCCCAAAGCGAATTGGAGCCGGGTCCTGAGCACGATATCGGGAGGACATTCACACACTCGAGCAGGGCGTCGGTGCCTTGCGCGCGGTCTACAACGAACTGGATGTGGCGATTCGGGAGGTGCGGCAATAAGCCTCCACGGGTGTCCGCCAAATGCCGCGAGCGTCCTCCCACGTCCGGCCATCTATGGCGCAGGTCGCGGCGGCTGCTTCGGGAGGAAGCCCTGACAAGATTCGCGATCGGTGAGACGCCCCCTACGACGAGTAACGGAGATCGGGCCGTTACTCGTCCCTTTCAGGGGATGTCGCCGTTTGAGCCAGCGAACGGACCTGATCGAAACCGGCTTAACCCTCTGCTCGAAAGGGCGATTACAAGTGGAAGGATTACGACGTGGCTAGATGCACAGCGCCAGTACGCGGGCATAGCACAGCGGCCGGAGTCGCCGCCTGTCCGGTATGCCGTTATCGGAGTGGCCGCTACGGCGGCGGCTATGGCTCGTCCTACTCCTCGTCGGGCGGCAGCGGGGCCAGGTACAGCAGCGGGGGCGGTGGCAGGTCCAGTAGCAGTTCCAGGCCGCGCTGGTCGAGAGCAGGTTCGTCCGTGTCGTACACGACTGCCCAGGTGCAGTCACTCACGCCAATCCGCGAAGCCGTTGAGAAGCGAGCAGCGGAGCAACCTGACCTTCGTGACGTCTTCCTGTGCCACGCATGGATCGACCGGCGGGGGGCAGCCGAAGAACTCCACGGTTTGCTTGTAGCGGCTGGTGTCAAAGTTTGGTTTAGCGAGAAGGATCTTGGCCTCGGCGTGCCGATGATGCGTGCGATCGACAAGGGCTTGGCGAACTCGCGAATCGGGCTTGTGCTGGTGACCCCTGCGCTGCTGGAGCGCCTCCCAAAAGAAAGCGTCGCCGACAAAGAGCTTTCGGCACTCTTGGCGCGCAACCAACTCATTCCCATCGTGCACAATACGACGTATGAAGCTCTCCGCAATGTCAGCCCTTTGCTCGCCTCTCGAAGCGGCCTGGACACTGCGGAAGATTCAATGGCGGTGATCGCGGCAAAAATCGCGGAGCTGGTTGCTCTCTAGCTCCGTCAGGCTGGCGGCGTGGCCTGAACGCGGCGCATCTCAATCCGTCGTCTTGGCCATTCTTGAACTTCGCTCTCTACCCATCCAACCGCACGGGCACCGATGCGGACGCGCGGTGGAAATCGACCCTCGGCTTCCATCTGATAGATCATTGATCGCCCAAGGCCGGTCACCGCGAGAACTTGCGGCAGCCGAAGAACTCGCGGATTCGTCGGGGTGGTCGCGAGGTTATTCGTAGTGGACGCACCGTCCGTCGTCGCTGTGTGGCCTGTCATGAGCGTGAATTCCACAATGAGATTGGAGCGCCACTGTCCGGCTGCGACGTGCGAACTGGCAACCGGAGAAAGTGACGAGTTCGCGAACAAATGCATGTTGCAGGCTGTGTCACTTGCGCCGAACGTTCCGCGAGATTGATGCAATCCGTTGCAGGATGTCGCACGACGTCCCCCAGCCGTCAGCGAGATCCCCGGACGAGCGCGGACTTTCTTCTTCTCGTAAGTCGCCGCGTCCGGCAGGGCGGAACGGATCCGGGCGCCAGGAATCATTCGATCTGGCGCATCCTCTTGCGTCGAATCGCCCGGTGCGCCGCATGCTGCTCGGGCGTGATCTGCTTGTAGTGGCCGGACTCAGCGATGATCCGTTGAACGGTGGTTCTAGAAAGGCCGAGGTGCTTCGCCAGTTCCTGCTGACTTCCAATCTTCGGACGCTCCGCAAGCCAAGCCATGTAGTCAGCGTCCCATTTCAGGATGAACTCGATCTGCGCATCCGTTGCGCGTCTCGGCCGCCCCCATCGTGCTTTTCATGGCGGCATCCCTCTGCTGTCGCAGGCGGATTGCCTGCGCGGGACGTCGCCCACGCCGCAGCCGGAGTCGTCAATGGGCGAAGCCGGGCCCCTAAGGGCCGCAAGCGCGCTGCGCGCGTAGCCATTGACGACGAGGACGGCGTGGTACGCTGATCGCGCAGAAGGGCAGACGGTTACCCTCTGACGTCAGCGTGCGTAGATCAGGCGGTGTCGGACTTTGGCATTTCGACGAGCGCGACCTTGATGCCATCTTTGCTGGCGCTCGAAGTCACGGGCGCCCCGAAGCGATCGGAGGTAACGCGCTGGCCCGCTGTCATCAGGCCGAGCTTTTCGAGCCGAGCTTCAATGGCCCTCACGGTGCGTCCATGCCGTGCCGCGATGTCCGCCGCGGAGTGGCCTGCCTGGAACGCATCAATGAGCTGCGCATTCTCCTCTTCACTCCACGTCCGTTCGATGTTCCGGGGCAATTGCGCGCGGCGCGACTCCCGAGTCATCGACTGTTGGATGCTGGCGATCCCGACGAGCAGAGCCCTGACCACGTCCGCATCTTCCAAGATTGTTCCCTTCGGCAAGTCTTCCTGAGTCGATGGATGAAGGCCAAGGACTAGCGAGTTCAAGATGTCACGGGCTCTGAATAGCTGCATCAAGGTTCTCCTGGACAATCACGTTCAATGGAAGCGACCTGCGCGCGAATGCGCAGCTTCGTCTCCGCGGTGACCCAGGTCGAGAGGTCAGTGCTTCCGTTCGTCACGACGCGCATTTGATTCAACGAGCCGCCGCAAGGCTATCCTGCAACCATCAAAAGTCTGCCCCACTCCGAATGTGCGCGTGAGCCTATTTTGTAGCGTTTTGGGACCTCTCGGTGATCCGAAGAGTCTCGCGGAAGTACTTCAATTCGGAAGACGTCCGTTCGACGTGTGAACGAGAACTTCGATGATGACAGCCGCTGGTAACGGATATGGGTAACGGATATGGATTGGCTTGAGAGGGTAGTAGGCCCTGGCGGGCGGCCTGATCCTCCAGTACTGGTCACAACGTGGAAGCCAGATGCAGCACCACGGTGCTGATAGTTCCGGGCAACGCTGGATGCCCCTACTGTTGGAAGGGACGGGGTAGTCGGCCGATCTCGTCGGTCACGGACTTCGCCGCGCCGTCACCATGCTCAAACAGCGGTTGAATGATGGTGTAACGACAAGTCCCTGGCCACTCGTCGGCGTTATGTAATTATCGTTGCATTAGCGTTTGTCAAAGGAACGGCGATAGTCTACGTCACATACTAA
This sequence comes from Pseudomonadota bacterium, assembly GCA_040255575.1. Classification (GTDB taxonomy): domain Bacteria; phylum Pseudomonadota; class Gammaproteobacteria; order Steroidobacterales; family Steroidobacteraceae; genus JADGHX01. The sequence goes on from JBDZVF010000146.1 coordinate 6,463, forward strand.
ATTGATTGTAAAAGTATTTATATAGACATATCCTTATCTAACTTACGGGAGATAAGGCATGAGTAACGAAGACAAGTTTTTATGGCTGAGAAGGCGCTTGGACGCCATCATTCAGCTTCTCCTTGAGAATGGTGACGGCGCGGCGAAGTCCGTGACCGACAAGATCGGCCGACTGCTCGACATGGGCTTCACGCCGGCCGAGACTGCGAAGATCGTCGGCAAGCCGACCAAGTACGTTTGGACCATCGCAGGAAGAAGGCAGGCGAAGGGCGCCCCCGGCAAGAAGGCGAAAGCGAAGAAGCAACCCGTCCCCGTCGAGCCCGGGGCTGACGCTTCGGTCGGAGAAGTGACGTGATTGGCGCGACGGACGAGAACACACGCCTTCTGCGAATCATCGTGAAACTGTTATCGCTACAGCTCACGTCGGCCGAGATCGCTCGCCCCGACCGCGAGCGCAATCAACGTGAGCGCATCAAGCTGCTCTACCTCGCGGGCTTCAGCGCTGCAGAGATCGCGGACATCCTCGCAACGACGTCGGGCACCGTGAGTGTTGCGCTGGTGCCGATTCGTCGCGAGATCGAAGCCAAGAAGGGCGGGACAAAAGCGGCAAAGAAGACGAGCGGCAAACCGAAGCCCGCCAAGAACAAGACTGCTCCGCTGCTGGGTGTTGACGATCCGGCAGCAGGTGGCGAAGCGTAAGTGCAATAAAATAGGAAAGGAGTCGAACTTGAACGCTGCGAAGGCGAAGGGTGATGTCCTCGATGACATCAATGAGAAGTTAGGCGGGGTGCTGGGATTTCTGGCTGTCCGCGAGTTGAAGGGCGACGTGAACAAGATGCTGCCGCGCCTCAAGGAGATGGGGCTCAGTAACAAGATGATGGCGCTCATCACAGGGCTCACGGAGAACGCCATCGCTATCCGGTTCTCGCGCCTGAAGAAGCCGGCCCCGAAGAAAGGCTCTAAGCCGAAGGTAAAGAGCAAGGTAAGCAACAAGGCGGCGAGTGCTCCGACAATCGATGCCGTTTCGCCCGTGGATGGGGCGCTGCAGTCATCAGTGACGCCAGAGTAGTTACTGAATGGCGACGAACCCGAAGGTGCGAGCCGCCTTGGTTGCCAAGACGGGGTGGAGCAAGCAGACGTTGTCTGCAAACGTGCAGAAGAAAAAGAAGCTCACATTGATGAGCACGCCGGAAGCGGTCTGCGTGCTAGCCCACGAACACGGCGTGCCAGTGGATAAGTTCATCGACGCCGAGGAGCGAGCTCGAGTGCGTTTGCTGCTGCAGCATGCCGCGCCATCGCCAGCGCCGGTTGTTAAAGCAGCCGCGAGGAGCAAGGCGACAACTGAGCGGTTGATCCGTTTCCCGAGCGAGTTCAAAACCACGAACCCTCTCTTACCGTCGGCGAAACTGAACGAGGCGAAGGAGATGGCCGCGATCTTTCCGGTGCTCTACGTGCTGGAGAACTCGATCCGAGACCTGATCCTACGAGTGATGCACGACAGGCACGGCGCTGATTGGTGGAATACGCAGCTAACTTCTGGCAATGCGAACCAGGTCAGGCAGAAGGCCTTGGGCCGTATGTCCTCGCAGGAGAAGCGCCACTTCTGGCACCAACGAAGGGGCTCTCACCCGATCGACTACGTCGATCTGCCGGACCTTGGGATCATCATCCAAGCCAAGCAGAATGAGTTTATTCCGAGCATCATTCCTGACCGCGAATGGTTCCTGCACATGATGCGCGAGCTGGAGCCGTCACGGAACGTCGTGTGCCACATGAACCCCCTTGAAAAGGGGAACCTCGATGACGTGAGGAGTTGGGCACGGAAATGGGAGAACACGATGAAAGCCGCCAACGCCAAAGGCGCGATTCCGGCTCCGGCCGCCGTGCCTACGTGAGAGCTACTCGGTTCGCCGATCTCCGGGTGACTTCCGTTTACGTGGTGTGTCCAATCCGGCCGATCTTTTACGCCGAACGTCTAAGGGGTGTGGGTACGCGCTGAGTACGCAGCTGATCGAGATAGTCGGCCCACGCCTGCATCATCCTGCGGCGATCAGAGAGGCGCTGTGCTCTAATGTATGCGCCGCGCACTTCGTCACGCTCGGCGTGAGCGAGCTGCAGTTCGATAACTTCCGGGCTCCAGCCTTGCTCGTTGAGGCATGTGGACGCCATTGACCGGAAGCCGTGACCGGTCATCTCGTCGCCTGGGAATCCAAGCCGGCGGAGCGAGGAGTTGATGGTGTTCTCGCTGATGAGCCGGCCGGCGTTCACTGCCGACGGAAGACGTGCGCCATTCCGCGCGCTCCAGATCGAACTCGCTCCATTCGGCCTTGCGCAGCTCGCTCGGTCGTACGAAGACGAGCGGGGCAAGCTTCAGCGCGCATTCGGTCGGTTTGGATTGACGAGCAGATACAGCCCGCCACCGTCAAACAGCTTTAAAGGCTTCTCCGACGCCTTGGCGGCGCGAATTTCGGCTTCTGTCAGCATGGGGGTAACAGCAACCGGGGTAGCCGACTTACCCCCGTACTTACCCCCGGCCGTGCTAAGCTGTCAATGGACGCCCCGGGATGGTGGCGGTGCGAAAACGGCTTAAATACCAGTGTTTTTCGGCTTTTGCCGGACGTCTTCGGATGACACTGGAAGGGTAGATGGCTCCCCGGGTTGGAATCGAACCAACGACCAACGGATTAACAGTCCGACGCTCTACCGCTGAGCTACCGGGGAACGGGAGGGTTCGCGAGAGGGCGCGGATTGTCCGGAAGAACGGGCGGAGCGTCAAGCGAATCAACGTCTTTGGCGGGGGCGCCCGCGAGGCGCGCGTCACGAAAGTCGCGCCAAAGCGTGAGCCGCGCCCCGACTCCGGCAGGCGGTTTGGCACGGGGCGGCGGGGTGGGGCTATAGTCGCGCCCGCACCGTAGAAAACGACGGCCGGCGAATCCCCGACTTCCCAGGTCTCGAGCTCCTCCGATGTCCGCGAAATCCGTTCTCAACGCGTTCTCGATCGATGTCGAGGACTACTTCCAGGTGGCCGCGCTCGCGCCGGCGGCGCCGCCGGAGACCTGGCCCACCTGGGAATATCGCGTCGAGCGCAACACCGAGTGCATTCTCGGGCTCCTCGCCGAGCGGAATATCCGCGGCACGTTTTTCATTCTCGGCTGGTGCGCGGAGCGCTCGCCGGGGCTCGTCCGGCGCATCGCGGCGGCGGGGCATGAGATCGCCTGCCACGGGTACTCGCATCAGCTCATCTACAAGCAGGGCGAGGCGGCGTTCCGGGAGGAGGCGCGCCGGGCCAAGCATTTCCTGGAAGACACCATTGGCTCGGCCGTTACGGGCTATCGCGCGGCGAGCTTCTCGATCACGCAGCAGTCGCTGTGGGCGCTGGATGGGCTCATCGATCTCGGGTTCGAGTACGACTCGTCGGTGTTTCCCATCCATCACGATCGGTACGGCATTCCGGGCGCGAAGCGCGAGCCGGGGCCCATCACGGCGCCTTCGGGGCGCACGATCGTGGAGTTTCCGATGTCGGCGGCGTCGTTTGGTGGCGTGCGGGTGCCGGTGTCTGGCGGCGGGTATTTCCGGTTACTGCCGTATGCGGTGACACGGGCGGGGCTACGGCAGATCAATGAGCGTACGGGGCAGCCGTTTACGTTTTACCTGCATCCGTGGGAGGTGGATCCGGGGCAGCCGCGGTTGAAGGTGAAGTGGTTCTCGCGGTTTCGCCATTACAACAATCTGCACAAGTGCGAAGGGCGGTTGCGCAGGTTGTTGGGGGAGTTTTCGTTTTCGACGATGCGGGATGTGTTGGAGCACAAGGGGCTGCTGAAGAAGACTGGCGCGGCTGTTGCCGTGCCAGCGGCGCGGGCTACGGTGCACGCCTGAGGAAGACACTGCTCTAGCCGAGCCTGCTGTTTGCGACAGAACGGCTTGCGTGATGTCGCAAAAGTGTCAGGTTCGCTAAAGAGGCGACTCCCGGTCGCCTCCTAATAAAGATTAGCCACCCATCGCAGAGATCAGGTGCCCATCAGATCAGGCGCCCCCATCAGACCAGGCGCCCAAAGATTCAGGCGCCCGGACCCGGAACGACCAGCGGCTCAGGCAGTCTTCGCCACGCGCGACGTCGTCAGCACCTTTCGCATCCGCTCCAGCGCCTTCTCCAGCGTCTCCATGCTGCACGCGAAGGACAGGCGAATGTGCCCCGGCGCGCCGAAGCCGCCGCCCGGCACCACCGCCACGCCGCCTTCGTTCAGCAGCAGCTCGGCGAACTCGCCGTCGTCGCGGCAGCCCTGCGCGCTGATGGCCTTCGAGACGTCCGCGAATGCGTAGAATGTGCCGGCGGCCGGCAGGCAGCTCACACCCGGCAGCGAGTTCAGGCCCGCGACGATGAAGTCGTGGCGCTGCTTGAACGCCTCGGTCATCTTCGCCACGCATTCCTGATCGCCAGCCAATGCAGCGATGGCTGCCTTCTGCGAAATGCTCGACGCGTTCGACGTGGACTGCCCCTGGATCGTCGACATCGCCGAGATGATTTCCTTCGGGCCGCCGCAGTACCCGATGCGCCAGCCCGTCATGGCGTACGCCTTCGAGACGCCGTTGATCGTGACGGTGCGCGCGTAAAGCTCCGGCGCGACGGTGAGCAAGCTGCAGAACGGCTCGCTGCCCCAGTAGATCTTCTCGTACATGTCATCGGTGCCGATGAGGATGCGCGGGTGCTGAACCAGCACGTCCGCAAGCCCGCGCAGCTCCGCGCGCGTGTAGGCCGCGCCGGTCGGGTTGCAGGGGCTGTTCAGCAGCACGAGCCGCGTCTTCGGCGTGATGGCCGCCGCGAGCTGGCGCGGCGTGATCTTGTAGCCCTGCGAGGCGCCGGCGAACGGCATCACCGGCAGGCCATCCGCGAGCAGCACCATGTCGGGGTACGAGACCCAGTAGGGCGCGGGGATGATCGCTTCGTCACCCGGGTCCAGAGACGCCATGCAGAGGTTGTAAATGGTCTGCTTGGCCCCACTTGAGACCAGAATCTGCGAGCGCTCGTACTTGATCGCGTTGTCCCGTTCGAACTTCGCGATGATGGCGTCTTTCAGCTCGTTGACCCCATCCACGTTGGTGTAGCGGGTGAAGCCGCTCTGGATCGCGTCGATCCCCGCTTTCGCGACGTGCGCGGGCGTGTCGAAGTCGGGCTCGCCGGCGCCAAGACCGATGACGTCCTTTCCTTCGGCTTTGAGGCGGGCCGCACGGGCGGTAACAGCGAGCGTGGGCGAGGGCTTGACGCGCTGGACGCGTCGCGAGACAGATAGAGTCACGTAAGACCTGCAGATGGGAAGAGGGAGACGGCGCGCTATATTACGCGACCGCCCGCTTCCGAACCAACGGACCCGCGTCTTTTGCGAGGATTAACAATGGACCAGAACCCTTTCCGGCTCGAGGCCGCCTATGAGCCCGCGGGCGACCAGCCCCAGGCCATTGACAAGCTGGTCGACGGCCTGAACGACGGTCTGGCGCATCAGACGCTGCTCGGCGTGACGGGGTCGGGCAAGACCTTCAGCATCGCGAACGTCATCGAGCGCGTGCAGCGGCCGACGATGGTGCTCGCGCATAACAAGACGCTGGCGGCGCAGCTCTACGGCGAGTTCCGTGAGTTTTTTCCTCACAATGCCGTCGAATACTTCGTCTCCTACTACGACTACTACCAGCCGGAGGCCTACGTGCCTTCGACGGACACGTACATCGAAAAGGATTCTTCGGTGAACGAGCACATCGAGCAGATGCGGCTGTCCGCGACCAAGGCGCTGCTCGAGCGGTCGGATTCGATCATCGTCGCCACGGTCTCGGCGATCTACGGCCTGGGCGACCCGCGCACGTATCACTCCATGGTGCTGCACCTGATGCGCGGGGATAAGCAGGATCAGCGCAAGCTCCTGCGCCGGCTCGCCGACATGCAGTACACCCGCAACGAGCTCGATCTCACGCAGGGCACGTATCGCGTGCGCGGCGACGTAATAGACATATTCCCCGCCGAATCCGAGCGCGAGGCGATTCGTGTGGAGCTCTTCGATGACACCATCGAGTCCCTCGCGATCTTCGATCCGCTCACCGGCGTGGTCTCGCGCAAGGTGCCGCGCTACACGGTGTATCCCGGCACGCACTACGTTACGCCGCGGGAAAAGGTGATCGGCGCGGTCGATCAGATCCGGGAGGATCTGCGCGAACGGCTGCGCGAACTGCGTGACGCCGGCAAGCTGCTCGAAGCGCAGCGGCTCGAACAGCGCACGATGTTCGACATGGAGATGATGAAAGAGGTCGGATACTGCGCGGGCATCGAGAACTACTCGCGGTACCTCTCGGGCCGCGCGCCGGGCGAGCCGCCGCCGTGCTTGTTCGACTACCTGCCCAGCAACGCGCTGCTCGTCATCGACGAGAGCCACCAGACCATTCCGCAGCTCGGCGCGATGTACAAAGGGGATCGCTCGCGCAAGGAAACGCTCGTTGAGTATGGCTTCCGCCTCCCGTCGGCTCTTGATAACCGGCCGCTCAAGTTCGAAGAGTGGGAGGTGCTGGCGCCGCAGATGATCTTCGTCTCCGCGACGCCGGGAAAATATGAGGGCCAGCACGCAGGCGCGGTGGTGGAGCAGCTGGTGCGCCCCACCGGCCTCGTGGACCCCGAAGTGGAAATTCGCCCCGTGCGCAGCCAGGTGGACGACGTGCTCTCCGAATCCGCAAATGCGTGGATCAGGACGAGCGCGTGCTCATCACCACCC
>JBDZVF010000147.1:0-13165 GCA_040255575.1 Pseudomonadota bacterium
CTCGCCGAGCGAGCTCACGCTGCGCTTCTTGCCGTCTGTATCGTTCGTCGTCATGGCCACACCTGCATCTTTTTCCAAGCTAACCCATGCCTACGTTCAGCCGCTCCGCGAGCAGCTTGCGCGCCCGATGAAGCTGCGCTTTGCACGTGCCTTCGGCTATGCCCAGCATCTGAGCGGTCTCGATATGCGAATAGCCATAGATGCCCGAAAGCACCAGCACATCGCGGGCACCGTCCGGTAAACGGGCGACCGCCTCTTCGATCTCGCTCTCCTCGACTGGCGTGTCGAACGACCAGTCGCTCGCCGCTTCGAGCACCTCGGCTTCGAGCGTCGTCTCGTTGCCCCAGGAGGCCCGGCGCCGCCGCGCGAGCACGACGTTCACCGCGATCCGGTGCATCCACGTGCCGAACGCGCTCCGCGTCTCGAACCGATCGAGCGCCCGCCAGGCATTGATGAATGCTTCCTGCGTGCAGTCCTCCGCGGTCGCGGAGTCGCGCGTCATGCGCAGACATAACCCATACACGCGTCCGGAATATTCGCGATACAGGCGCTCGAAAGCGTGAGAATCGCCGCGGCGGGCGCGCTGGATCAGCGCCCCCTCCCAGCCTATTTCTCCGCCCGGACCTGCTGCTGCCGTCATCATGCCGCCGTTAGAAGCGCGCCCCCTGTTTCGCGTTTAAGCGCCGTGAGCTAGAGAGAGGGGGGGTTGCTGCGCGTCGCGTACCAGTTGATGGCGTATTGAAGAAGCTGCGCGTTGGTTGCGAGGTTGAGCTTGCGCTTCAAGCTCTGCCGATGGGTTTCCACGGTCTTGATGGACAACCCGAGCCGGTCCGCCGCCTCGCGCGAGGACTGGCCGCGACCAATGAGGCTCAGCACCTGCAGCTCGCGGTTGCTCAGGCGCTCGATGGGGTCGTCCCCCTTCGGGCGGGCATCGGCGCCGCGCGCCCGTCCCAGGTTCTCCGCGAGGGATTCGCTCACATACCGCTCGCCCGCGAGCACCTTGCGAAGCGCGACGAGAAGCTGGTCGGAAGCCGCCTGTTTCATGATGTAGCCGCTCGCGCCCGCCGCCAGCAGCCGCTCGGCGTAAATGAGCTCGTCGTGCATCGAGAGCACGAGCATCGGCAGATTGGGGTGGTGCGCATGCACGTCGCGCACGAGCTCGAGGCCGTCACCCTGGGCGAGCGAGATGTCGACGATGACGACATCGGGCTCCAGATCGCGGATGGCGATGCGCGCTTCGCGCTCGCTCTGCGCCTCACCGCAGACTTTCAGGTCCGGCTCCTCGTCGATCATCAGGCGCAGGCCCTGCCGCACGATCGGGTGATCGTCCACGATCAGCACCTTGCGTTTGCCGGCAGGCTGCGCGGAACCCGGCGCGCGCGACACGATTCTCATGGCTCGAGGGGGCAGGTGCAGCGCACGGACGCTCCACCTTCAGCCGAGGTCTCCAGCACCAGGTCTCCGCCGAGCATCTGCGCCCGGTAGCGCATCATCTTGAGGCCGAGCCCCGGGGCGCTGTCCTGCGGCGCCTGGGTGAAGCCGCGTCCATTGTCATCGATTCGAAGCTGCAGCTCGTCGCCGATATCTTCCAGGCAAATGATGGCTTCGGAGGCGCAGCTGTGGCGCACGACGTTGGTCAGCGCTTCCTGCGCGATTCGATAGAGGTGCGTGGCGTAGACGTCATTCATCGGGAGCACGCGCGAGGTCATGTCCCGAAACTCCACGTGCACGCCGTAACGCTCGCTCGCTCGCGCGGCCAGCGCGCGCAACGCCGCCATGAGGCCGCCGCGCTCCGCGCTCACGGGCGACAGCCCGCGCGCCAGCGTGCGCGTGTTCTCGATGGCGTTGTTGACGAGACCGATGATGTCCTCCACGTCGAGCCGCGCTTCGGACTTCTCCTTGCTGAGCTGCGCTGAAACTCCGCGCAACATCAGCGCGATACCCGTGAGCTCCTGGCCAAGGCCGTCGTGCAGGTCGCTGCCGATGCGCTGCTGCTCGCGGTTGGCGATGTCGATGATGCCGCGCTCGAGCCGCTTCTTTTCCGTGATGTCGTTGACCACGGCGATCCAGTGATCGGTGCCGCCCATGCTGAGCGGCGAAATCACGCAGGATGCGACGAAGCGGCTGCCATCCTTGCGCACGCATTCGATCTCCACGGGCGGCGGCCCACCCGGGTGGCTCTGCTCGCGGAACAGCCGTTCGAACTTCTTGCGCTGATGGCCCGGCACCGCGATGAGCGGCTCGACGGAAAGCCCGATCAGTTCCCCACTGCGATACCCGAACAGCCGTTCGAACGTGGGATTGGTGAGGCGCACGATCATTGTGCCGGCATCCACCAGCACCACGCCTTCGCGCATCGTTTCGATGATGCGCGCCTGGGTGCGCAGCGTGTCGCGCTGGGCGCGCTGCTCCGTTACCTCCGTGATATTCACGACGGCGCCGAGCATGCGATCGCCCGACTGCACGGCGCGAACGCGCATCTCGAGGCAGCGGAGCTTGTGCGCGGAGTCCGTGAACACCTGCTCGAAGTCTTCCGAGGCGCCGGTGTGGATCACGCGCTCGAAGATGTCGTGCACGCGGGCGCGGTCCTCGGGCGGAGCGAAGTCCTCGACCGGCGCGCCGAGCCACGGATCGGGGGTGAGCCCGGGGATGGATCGATTCAGAAACACGCATTTTCGTTGCCGGTCGAAAAGAGCGAGCACGTCCGCGGAGCTCTCCGCCACCGTGAGCAGCGTGCTGCGCGATTCGTGGAGCGCGATTTCAGCGAGCTTGCTCTCGGTGATGTCGTAGCAGGAACCTAACGCCCCGATCACGTTGCCGGTTCGGGGATCGCGCACCGGAACCGCGCTCGCCTGCAGCCACTTGGATTCGCCGCTGGCGGTGCGCACCTTCATCTCGCCACTGCGATGTTCGCCGCGCGCCACACCCGCGCGACGCTCTCTGATCACGCTCACCCATTCGGGGTCGATGAAGGGATCGTGCCCACCCTGGCGCAGGAACTCGTCGCGCGTCACGCCGTACAGCGCCTGCACGCCGTCACTCACCCAGAACTGATCGATGCCGCCATCGGGCGTGAAGCGGTATTCGAAGATGTACCCGGGCGCCATCGACGCGACACTTCGATACCGGAACTCGGAGAGGCGCAACGCCTCCTCCGCCTGCTTGCGGGCACCGATATCGCGACAGACGCCGATCATGCGTACCGGGGCGCCATCCGCATCCCGCTCGACGACCTTGCCCCGCTCGAACAGCCATTGCCAGCGGCCCTGGCGATCCCGGATTCGATACTCGGCCTGGTAGAACTCCTCGACGCCGATGAGATGCGCGCCCAGGCGCGTGGTGACCATCGCCCTGTCGTCCGGGTGAACGTATTCGTCCCAGCGCGCGGCGTGACCCTGGCCTTCACAGGGATCGAGGCCGGTGCGCTCGCACCAGTCGTCGTACCAACGGGTGATGTCGGTACGAAAGTCCGTTTCCCAAAGGCCAAGGCCCGCACCCCACAGCGCCACCTCCAGGCGCGGATCCTTGTCCGCGGCAAGTGCTGGATCTGCCAGACCGAGCTGCTGCAGATCCGCCGACGGTGGCGAAGCGGCACGTCCCTCGCCGAAATGAGTCTTCAGAAAGCGCATTCGACGCGTAGTTTGCGTCATTTCGCGGCCGAACGGCTTGCGGAAGATGACAGCGCGGCTTCCAGGCTGCAGCCCGATTGACGCCGGGCTGTCATGTTGGGTCCGCAGAGCTGTCACGTTGGGTCAGCAGACTAATGTCCTCGGAAGTCGCCATGAGGCGACGGTTTTTGGCGGAACTCAGGCCTTCTTCGCGCGCTCCACCATGGGAGACGACAAGAAGGGAAGGAGTGGGATAGTGACTACGAGAGCAGAAGCGGGGTTCTGGACCCCCACAGACGACACGATGCAGTCCATCGCCGCAGCGATGAAGGCTCGCTGGGCCGAGGCGAAGAAGGTGGCCGCCACGAGCCCGTTTTTCAGGCGTTCGGCGAGCTGGCTGGAGGTGTCCGGTCACGCGCTGGCGCGGGCCACCAGGCACGCGACGCCAGCCATTGCAGCTTCGAGCCATGCCGGCGGCCTGAAACGGCGCGCATAACAGGCCGATTTTCCGGGCGCGGAACAGTAGCGGAGCCTGCCTTCGCCCCATGCGCTCGGCGATCGAGCTCTTCGAGTAGATCTACCTCAATCCGCAGGCCAATCGCGCCGGCGATCCGCAGATTCCGCCAGCAGCCCAACCGCCACACGGGGCCCCGACAGGGCGGGACTGACAGGGCCCCACGGCGCTACCAGGGCTACCACTTCACGATCGGCGGAAGGCTCATGAGATACGCCTCGGGATCGGCATCTGTACCGAAACCGAAGCGCGTGCCGCGGTCGTACACGAGGTTGAACTCGACGTATCGGCCGCGTTTGTAGAACAGTTTCTCGCGCGCGGCATCGTCGAAGGGCAAGTCCTTGCGACGCGCGACAATCGTGGGATAGGCGGCAAGGAAGGCCTCGCCAACAGCGCGAACGAACTCGAAATCCTTGTGGATGTCGCCGCTTGCGAGCTCGTCGAAGAAGATGCCACCGACGCCGCGAGGTTCCTTTCGGTGCGGCAGGTAGAAGTAGCGGTCGCACCATTCCTTGTACTCGGTGTAGGCGTCGGGACGGTACGCATCGCACGCCGCGCGAAGCGCGTCGTGGAAGGTCCTGGTGTCTTCCTCGAACGGGAACGTCGGCGTGAGATCGGCGCCGCCGCCGAACCACGCCTTGCTCGTGCAGAGAAAGCGCGTGTTCATATGAACCGCGGGCACGTAGGGGTTGTACATGTGCGCCACGAGCGAAATGCCGCAGGCGACGAATGCGCCGTCGGAGGCGTCGGCACCCGGAATCTGCGCGCGGAACTTCGGTTCGAGCTGGCCCCACACGTGGCTGAAGTTCACGCCGACCTTTTCGAAGACCTCACCGCGCATCGTGCGCATCTCGCCGCCGCCCTTGAGGCGGTGCCCCTCCGGGCGTGACCAGCGCTTGTGCTCGAAACGCCCGGTGGGCTCGAAGCTCTCGAAGGCCGCGACGATACGGGCCTGGAGGTCGAGGAAGAACGCGGCGGCGGTTGCGGCGAACGCAGCGGGACCGGTGGCAGGTGCATCGCCGCCCGCGCCGCTCCCGACAGCCGCGCCGCTGTCGCCAATGCCCTGCGCGCCGGTGTTGGCACCCTTCTCTGTTGCACTCATCGCGCAGCGCTCCCGCGTGAGGAGGCCTCGTGCACGTAATCAACGAGCCGGGCGACTGCGTCCGGGTCCGTCTCCTGCCAGATGCCGTGGCCGAGGTTGAAGATGTGCCCGGGCTCGGGGCCGGCTTCGGCGAGCACGTAATCCACGTGACGCTTCAGTTCCGCAGGCGTCGAGAACAGCGCCGCGGGATCGAGATTGCCCTGCACAGCCTTGCCCGGCCCGAGCGCACGGCGCGCGACGCTCAGCGGAGTGCGCCAGTCCACGCCGACCACATCGACATCGAGCTGCGCGATCGAGCCGTACAGCGCGCCACCGTCATTGGCGTAATAGATCAGCGGCACGCCCACATTCTTCAGCCCCGCGACAACACGCTTCACCGCGCGGAGCGCAAACCGCTCGTATTCGCGCGGCGCGAGAAGCCCGGCCCAGGATTCGAACAGCATCAGCGCCTGTGCGCCCGCTTCCGCCTGCGCACGCAAATACGCCGCCATCGCATCCCCGAGCTTGTCGAGCAGACGCTCGGCACTCTCAGGGTTCGAATAGAGGAACGAACGGGCCGCGCCGAACTCCTTCGACGGCTTGCCGCACACGAGATAGCAGAACAACGTGAACGGCGCGCCGGCAAAGCCGATGAGCGGCGCGCCGCGCGGCACGTTCGCGCGCACCAGCCGGATGCTCTCCAGCACGAACGGCACGTCGCGCGCCGGCACGCTCTCGGGCAGCGCATCGATCTGCGCGTCGGTGCGGATCGGGTCCTTCACGATCGGGCCAGGCGCGAACTCGAGCGAAACGCCCATGCCCTGCAGCGGCGTCATGATGTCGCTGAACAGGATGGCCGCATCGAGCTCGAAGCGTCGCAACGGCTGCATCGTGACTTCCGCGGCGAGCTCGGCCTTGCGCGTCATCGAGACGAAGTCGACCTTCGCGCGCAGCTCGCGATATTCCGGAAGATAACGACCGGCCTGACGCATGATCCAGATCGGCGTGTACGGCACCGGGTGGCGCCGTGCGGCGGCAAGAAACGGCGGCTGTGCGGTGGAGGCAGGTGTATTCAATTGCGCAACCATTCGGCCATGTCCGGAGCGAAGTAGGTGATGACGAGGTCGGCGCCCGCGCGGCGAATGCCGGTGAGCGTTTCGAACGCCGCGGCGCGCTCGTCGATCCAGCCGCGCTGCGCAGCCGCCTTGATGAGGCTGAACTCGCCCGACACCTGATACGCCACCACGGGCACGTTCACGATATCGCGCACCTTGCTGATGACGTCGAGATACGCACCGGCAGGCTTCACCATCACCATGTCGGCGCCTTCCTCGATGTCGAGCAGCACTTCGCGCAGCGCCTCGCGACCGTTCGCCGGGTCCATCTGGTACGAGCGGCGATCGCCGAACGCGGGCGCGGACTCCGCAGCTTCCCGGAACGGGCCGTAGAACGAGGAGGCGTACTTCGCCGCATACGAGATCACCGGCGTATTCGAGTAGCCGTTGCGATCGAGCAGGTCACGAATGGCACGCACGCGGCCGTCCATCATGTCGCTGGGTGCCACCGCGTCGGCACCTGCCTTCGTGTAAGTGAGCGACACTTGCGCGAGCGTTTCGATGGAGGAGTCGTTTTCGATGACGCCATCCTTCGTCACGTGACCGCAGTGACCGTGATCCGTGGCACCGCAGAGGCACACGTCGCACCACACGAGCAACTTGGGCGCCACCTTCTTGATGGCGCCAATCGCCTGCGGCACGAGCCCGTTCGGATCGGTCGCGGCGCTCGCCTTCGCATCCTTGTGGTCGGGAGCGGCGAACAGCAGCACGGCGGGAATGCCGAGGTCGGCGATGCGCCGGGCTTCCTTCGCGATCTCGTCGACCGAGAGCTGGAACACCGATGGCATGCTCTCGACAGCGTGGCGCACGCCTTGGCCCGGCACGATGAAGAGCGGGTAGATCATGGAGTCGAGCGTGAGCCGCGTCTCCTGCACCATGCGCCGCCAGACCTCGTTCTGGCGCAGCCGGCGCGGGCGTTGAAGTGGGAATGCCATGGTCAGTGCCTCGTGGTCGATGCGGGGCCCACGCCTCGTGCGGGCCGCCGCCTCTAATGTTGGGTTTGAATGAGCTTGTATGCAGTGTTGGCCAACCCGCCGAGCGTGGCGGACTCCGCCATCACCGGCGTGCAGCCGAGCTCCGTGAGCACACGCGCGGTCGTCGGGCCGATGGCCACGGCGGCGGCACCCGTGAGCAGCTTGTCGAAATCCTCTTTCCCGAGCGCCCGTTCGAGCTCGATGACGGCGGAGGGGCTCGCGAATGTCACTGCGCCGATCTCGTTGCGGCCGATCCACTCGCGGCATTCGTTCACGTCGAGGGCCGCCGCTTCGGTTCGATACGCTTCCACCTGCGTGACCTGCGCGCCGAGTTGCGTCAGGCCTTTAGCGACGGTGGGCAGCGCGCGAGAGCTGGCGGGGAACAGCACGCGAACATCGGGCTTCATGAGCGGCGTGAAGGCGGCGACCAGCGCGCCGGCGTTCGGATCGTCGGGAACGAGATCCACGCGCCAGCCGCGCTGGCGCAAAACCTGCGCAGTGGCCTGGCCCACGGCCGCCACGTGCAACCCGGCCGGCTGCTCGGGCACCCGTTCCAGCACCGGCGGGACCGCTTGTCGGCTCGTGAACACGATCCACTGAAAATCCTCGATGTGCCCGAGCGCGGCTTCCAGCTCGGCGCTGTCAGCCGGTGCGACCTCGATGGCCGGCCACAAGAGCACCTTCACACCGAGACTGCGCAGCTGCGAGCTGAGCGGCCCCTCGATGCTTTCGGCGCGCGTGACGACAACCGGTGGAAGCTCCGCTGAGCCGACAGGCCCGCCTGCTCCGCCCAGGCCGGTGCGTGAAATCTGTTGTCCGCGTTCGCTCACGTCGGTGCCACTCCTTTCTTCGTTCCACGCTCGATGGCGATGATGCTTCCGGCCCCTTTCGCCAGCAGCTCTTCAGCAAGGCGCTCACCGAGCGCAACGGCTTCACCGAGGTTCGGCGCGCACGTGCCCTCCGCGGTCACCTTCTTCGAGCCATCGAGCGCACACACCTGCGAAAACAATCTCAGCTTGTCACCCTCCACACGGGCCAGTGCGCCGAGCGGCACCTGGCAACCTCCTTCAGTGCGCCTGAGCAGTGCCCGTTCGGCAGTCGTTTCCAGCCGGGCGGCGACATTGTCGAGTGCCTTCATCCAGCGGCGTGCTTCAGCATCGTCCGCTCGCGAGCAACACCCGATCGCGGCCTGCGAAACCGCAGGCGTGAAGTCGGTGACCGCCAGGCGCTGAGTGATGTGCCTCTCGAGCCCCAGCCTCGCAAGCCCCGCGCACGCGAGAATGATCGCGTCGTACTCGCCCTTCTGCAGCTTCTCGACACGCGTGGGCACGTTACCGCGCAGCTCCATCGCCTGGATGTCCGGCCGCAATTGCGCCAGGAACGCCCGGCGCCGCAAACTGCTCGTGCCGACACGGGAGCCCGCGGGCAAGTCAGCGAACGCAACACCTGACCGTGACAGAAACGCATCTCGCGGATCCTGGCGCTCGACCACCGCGACGAGCTCCGTGCCGGTCTCGAGCACGGTCGACAGGTCTTTCAGGCTGTGAACCGCTACATCGATCTCGTTCGCCAACAGCGCTCGATCGATCTCTTTGGTGAAGAACGCGCGACCGTCGACCGCCCAGAGCGGCACGTCGGTGCGCATGTCCCCTTCCGTCTTGATGTGCACCAGCTCGACCGCCGGCGCGCCGGGCTGCGCACGAATGAGGTCCGCCACCCGATTGGCCTGCCAGAGCGCGAGCGCAGATGCGCGCGTGCCGATGCGAAGCGCGCGACTCACGACTCGCCCTCCAGCAAAAACCGATAGCCCACACCCCACACCGTGAGGAAATGCTTGGGCTGCGCAGGGTCCCGCTCGAAGCGCTTGCGCAACCGGAGAATGAAATTGTCCACCGTGCGCGTGGAGGGGAAAACGTCGTACCCCCACACACGCTCCAGCAGGTCCTCCCGAGACACGATCTCGCCGGGACGTTCGGCGAGCACTTTGAGAATCATCGCTTCCTTCTCCGTCAGTTCCTGCGTGACGCCGTTGAACGAGCGCGCGCGGAATGCACGAAAGTCCACTTCGTTGCCACCAAATCTGAGCACGGCACCGGCCGGCGAGGCCGAGGCCGTCTGATACCACTCCCAGCGGCGCAGGATCGCGCGCACCCGGAGCAGGAATTCGTGCAGGTGAAAGGGCTTCGCGAGGTAGTCATCGCCACCTGCTTCGAGGCCGTGAATCCGGTCCTGCGGATCGCCGCGCGCGGTCAGGAACAGCACCGGCGTGTTGTTGCCTTCGCTGCGAATGGTGCGACAAACCGTGAGGCCATCCACGTAGGGCAGCATCACGTCGAGCACCACGAGCTCACAGCGCTCACGCCGGAGCCAATCGAGCGCGGCGCGCCCATCGGCCACGTGATGCACCGTGAATCCTTCGAGGCGCAGATTCTCCACCACGCCCGCGGCGAGGTGTGGATCGTCTTCCACGACGAGAACCGTTGGCGCGTGTGACACGGCGGCGTTCATTGCGCCTCCGTCGGTGCGATGGGCCAGGCCACGACGAACTGCGCGCCCTGCCCCACCCCATCGCTGTGCGCGCTCACACGGCCGCCAGCGAGCTGCATCATGCGACGAACGATGAAGAGGCCGAGGCCTGTGCCATAGGCGCTGCTGCCCCCGCCAGGATGCAGGCGCGAGAATTTCTGGAAGAGCTGCGCGCTGTCTTCAGGCCGAAAGCCGACGCCTGTATCGCGCACCGAAAGCTCGATCTCGCCATTCAGCCGGCGCGCGCTGAGCGAGATCGTTCCGCCCCCCACAGGGCCGACGGCGGAGAGCGCGTTTTCCACGAGATTGCGAACGACCACGTCCACCGCGAGGGGATCTGCCAGCACTTCCAGCCCTTTCGGCACGTCGACGGAGATGGTGATGCGATCCTTCGCCGCACGCTCGGTGAGCTGATTCGCGACCCGGGCGACCGCCGAGCCGAGGTCGATCGGCTCGTTACGCAACGTGACGCGCCCGCGCTCCAGCCGGACAGTGTCGAGGATGCGGGTGACGAGCGCCTCCATGCGGCCCAGATCCGCCAGCATGCGGTCGATGAGCGAGCGCTGGTCGGTCGGCGACAACGCGCGCATCGACAGGGTTTCCAGCGAAAGCTGCAGGCTCGCGAGCGGCGTCTTGAACTGATGTGAAACCATTGCGAGGAAATGATCCTGTTCCTGCAGAACGCGCGCTTCGGCGCGCAGCGCGCGCGAGATCACGGCGATGCAGGCGCAGAGCGCGAGCAGGAAGAATGCGCCCTCCCACACGTATTGGTTCGTGCGCCTCTGCTGCTCCGTGCGGTAGAAGGCGATGATCGAGGGCGACATCGCGGCCGTGTTCCCTTCCACCGTAACGCTGGGGAGAAGCTGTCGCACGTCTTCCGGTGAGCGCCCGGCGTCGAGCAACGCCTGCGCGGCGATCACCTCCTGCTCATGGAGCTTCAGCGCCTCCTGAGTGCGTTCGACGATGAAGCCACGCAAGTCGATGACCCACCAACCGGCCATCGCCACCGAGATCATCACGAGCACGAGCGCGGTGAGCTGGAAGACGCGCGTAGTCTTCATGCGCCCCCTTCACCCCACCCGTTCCGCGGTGAGCTGGATGGCCTCGCCCAGGGCCGTGGCGAAGTGCTCGATGTCCGCCGTCGTGTGCGCCAGCGAAAGGAAGCCCACTTCGTAGGCCGAGGGCGCCAGATAAATGCCGCGCGCGAGCATGGCGTGGAAGATGGACGCGAAGCGCTCGGAGTTCCTTTCGCTCAACGTGATGGCGGCGCGCGGCGCCGGCCCATCGTGCAAGGCGAGCCAAAAGAGCGAGCCCGCTCGCACGAAGCGAATGGGGAACGGCGCCTTCTCCACGACCGGCGTGACGAGACGCTCCAGCAGCGCGCCGAGCGTTTCCAGCTTCTCCCAGGCGTGCTCACGCACGAGAACGTCGAGCGCGGCGACACCCGCCGACATGGCGACCGGATTGCCCGAGAGCGTGCCGGCCTGGTAGGTGTCCCCCTCCGGCGCAAGGCGCGACATGATGTTGCGCGATCCGCCGAATGCGCCGACGGGCATGCCCCCGCCGATGATCTTGCCGAAGGTGGCGAGGTCCGGGCGGATGCCCGTGAGCTCGGCAACGCCGCCGCGTGCCACGCGGAAACCGGAGATCACTTCGTCGAAAATCAGCAATGCGCCGTTTGCACGTGTGACCGCGCGCAGCTCTTCGAGGTACTCGCGACGCTGCGGGAGCAGGCCGTGATTTGCCGGAGTGGGCTCGATCACTACCGCGGCGATGCGCGAGCCTTCACGACGGAAGAGATCCTCGAGCGCCTTGTCGTCATCGAGCGGCAGCACGCGGGTGCATTCGACGAACGCTGCCGGCACGCCTGCTGAGGACGGCTTGCCGAACGTCGCAAGTCCGGAGCCCGCCGAAACGAGAAGATGATCCGCGTGGCCGTGATAGCAGCCGGCGTACTTCACGATGAGATCGCGGCCCGTGAAGGCGCGGGCGAGACGGATGGCGCTCATCACCGCTTCCGTGCCCGAGGAGACGAAGCGCACCTGCTCGAGCCCGGGATAGGAGGCGGTCACGCGCTCGGCGAGCTCGACTTCCGCGGGCGCGGGCGCGCCGAACGTGGTGCCGCGCTTCGCGGTATCGACGATCGCCTCGACCACCTCCGCATGGGCGTGGCCGAGGATCAATGCGCCCCACGAGTTCACGAAGTCGAGGAAGCGACGGCCGTCGACATCCTGCACGTGCGCGCCCTGGCCGCGCGAGATGAAGAGCGGCGTGCCGCCGACAGCGCGGAACGCCCGCACGGGTGAATTGACGCCGCCGGGAATGACGCGCCGGGCACGGTCGAACAGCGCGATGGACTGAGTGGGCGATTCGGCAGGAAGGGGATTCCCCTTGGGGGTGCTCATCGGGATCTCTTTTCGCTGGATACGGAAGTATGCGCCATCGCCGGCGCTTGCAAGGGTGGTGGGGGTGGAGCCTTCGCGGGCACGCGTTTCGTGGCCGCGTCACGTTGTTCGCGTTGGAGGCGCGCCTCCTTGAAGAACGCTTCGAGCGTTTCGCTGTTCGCGTGCGGCGCGGCGGCGCGCAGGCCGGCGAGCGGCAGGTGCGCGAGCTTGTGCGCGAGGGTCTCGATCAGGCGGCGCACCTCCTGCTGCTGGTGCGGCTCGAGGTCTTGCAGCTCTTCGGTCATGGCGCGGTCCGCCTCGGCGTTCGCGATTCGCTCGAACGAGTTGCGCAGCTCCGCGAGCTGCGGGCCGATCGCTCGCGAGGCCAGTTGCTCGCGAATGCGCGTGAGCCGCTCATCGATGGCCGCGCGCATGGGCGCGAGGCGCATGAGCTGAGCGAGCCGCCGATCCTGCGCGGCCCGGATCATCTCGTCCATGCCGATGCGGGCGAGGCCGCAATCCCGCGCCGCTTTCGGATCGATGTTCGGCGGCAGGCCGAAGTCGATGATCAGGAGTGGCTTCGTCGCGACTTTGGCGAGACGCTGAACGGCGGCCGCGTCCAGCACCGGCTCGGTGCCGCCGGTGGCGACGATGAGCCCCGAGACGTCACGCGGCTGCGCCCGGAATGCGTCGAGCGACAGGGCTTCGGTTTCGAGGGTGCGCGCCAGCTCCTCCGCCGTTTCCATGGTGCGATTCACGATGACGAGCTTCACGCCCGCTTTGTGCAGGAGCTCGCTGGCGCGGCGGGTCATCGGAGAGACGCCGAGAATGGCGACGATGCCGCGCGAGTCGCCGGTCGCGCCTGTGCCACCGGGCGCTGCGCCCGCCGTTCGCGTTTGCCCGCCGAGGTGCAACAGCATGCGGTCTGAAGCCAGATCCGCGAGTGACGGCGGCCGCGCGTCG
>JBDZVF010000148.1:0-13152 GCA_040255575.1 Pseudomonadota bacterium
CGATGCCGACCTGCTGAAGATGCAGGATCAGCTGCGCTCGGGCTGGCTCTCGCAGGCCGAGCAGCTCATCAAGCAGTATTACGGCCTCGAGGCGAACGGCAACTCGATCAAGATCGACTTCACGGGTTTCACTGACGGGAGCGGCGGCACGCTGGCGCGCGTGTCGGCAGCAGTGGGTGCGAGCGGCATCGGCGTGAACATCACGCTGCAGGTCGACATGGAGGACTTCAAGTCCGGATCACCGACCAACGACCGCGTCATCGCGCACGAGATGACGCACGCCGTGATGGACGCGACGATGAACGTCGGCTCGTTCTTCGCGAACAACCAGCAGTTCTTCATGGAAGGCACCGCTGAGCTGATGCAGGGTGCGGATGGCCGGCTTTACGGCGATATCGGCGGCGCCGGCGGTGCGAACATCAACGCGGTCGTGGCCAAGGCGGCCTCGTGGGGAACGGCCTGGGATGGCACGAGCGCGTCATACTCCGCGGCCTACGCCGGTATGCGCTATCTCGACGAGCAGATCAGGGCCGCCGGCGGCACCGGCATCCGGGATGTGATGACGTATCTGGCCGCCGCGCCGAACACGCGCACGCTGGATCAGGCGTTGGCGAACGCGACTCACGGCGCGTTCACGGGTCTCGCCGATTTCAGGACGAAGTTCCAGGCCGATGGCGCGGCGTACATCGGCAACCTGCTGAGCTCCGGCAAGCTGACCAACGCGGACACGGGCGCTATCGGTGGCGCGGATGCGAGTGGCGGCTCGGTGAGAACCGCGACGTCCGTCATTCCGGACGCGGCGACTCACAGCGGTGAAGATCAGCTCACCGGCTTCAAGGAAAGCTGGGAAGAGGTGCTGGCGAGCACTGACTTCAGCGCCAACAGGCAGCAGCTGCAGATTGGGGCGAACGTCGGGGACACGCTCGGCGTCAGTACGTTCGCGATGAACGGAAAGGCACTCGGCATCATGGATGCGGACGTGTCCAGCAACGCGAACGAGGTGATCTTCAAGATGGATCGCGCGCTCGAATACGTGAACGCGCGGCGCGCGGATCTTGGCGCGCAGCTCGGGCGGCTCGACTCCATCAATGCCAACCTCACGGCGAATGTGGAGTCGATGTCGGCGAGCCGGTCGCGCATCCTGGATGCGGACTTCGCGGTCGAGACGGCGACCCTCACGCGGCAGCAGATCCTGCAGCAGGCGGGGACGGCGATGCTGGCTCAGGCGAATACGTCGGCGCAGCAGGTGTTGCAGCTTCTCCGCTGAGAAAAGACACAGAAGCCGTCAGTTGCCGGCCGATTCGGCGTTCTGCTTACATCCTCTCCGGCGTAGACACGCCCAACAGCTCCAGCGCCAATTCCAGCTGCCGCAGCGTCGCCGCGGCGAGCGCAAGGCGCGAAGCGCGAATCTCCGCGCTGGGCTCCTGCAGAATGGGGCAGTTGCTGTAGAAGCTCGAGAAGCTCTGCGCGAGGGAGAACGCGTGCTCCGTCAGGAAGTGAGGCGCTCGCCGTTCATACGCCGTGGTCACCGCCGCTTCGAACGCATCCAGCGCCAGGGCGACCGCGCGCTCATCCGCGTGTGAAACGCTGATGGGTCCCGGCGCGAGCCCCTGCTCCTGCGCCTTGCGCAGAATCGACTTGATTCGCACCGTGGCGTACAGCAGGTACGGCCCCGTCTTGCCTTCGAAGCTCATGAAGCGGTCGAGATCGAAGACGTAAGACGTGCCGCGGAAATTGACGAGATCCGCGATCTTGAGCGCCGCGATCGCCACCTTGTCCGCCACGCTCTCGAACTCTTCGGGCGAGAAGTCCTCACCGATCTTCGCTTCGCGCAGGCGTGCGCGCGCCTTCTCGCGCGCCATGCCGATGAGGTCGCCGAGCTTCAGCACACCCCCGGCACGCGTCTTGAAGGGCTTGCCGTCCGGCCCGTTCATCGTGCCGAAGCCGATGTGCTCCAGCGTGCCGGGCTGCGCGTAGCCCGCGAGCTCCGCCGCGCGAAACACCTGCTCGAAGTGATCGGCCTGGCGCTGGTCCACCACGTACAGGCACAGCTCGAAATCGAACTGCCGGCGGCGCTGAACGATCGTGGCGAGATCGGTGGTGCCGTACATCGCCGAGCCTTCGGAAGACACCACGAGCAGCGGCGGAATTTCCCGCTTGTCCTCCGGCCGCGCGACGCGCAGCACCTGCGCGCCCTGGTCGAGCTCGAGCAGCCCCTTCGTCCGCAGCTCCTCGATCATCGCAGGGATGTACGGATCGGCGTCGCTCTCGCCGTTCCACAGGTCGAAGTCGACGCCGAGCGCGCTGAACTCGCGCTTCAACGCGACCATCGACACGTCGTGCATCGCGCGCCAGATGCGCCGATGGGTCGGCTCGCCCTCCTGCAGCAGTGCCGTCGCCTTGCGCGCGCGATTGCGGAAGGGTTCATCCTCCTTGGCGCGCGCGGCGGCCGCGGGATAGATGCGCTCCAGATCTTCCAGCGTGAGTGCCGCCAGGCGCTTGTCGATGGCCGCCGTGTCGCTGAGACCGCCGAGCTCGTCTTCGAGCGCGGTGATCAGCAGCCCCATCTGGAAGCCCCAGTCGCCGAAGTGCGCGTCGCCCCACACCCGGTCGCCGCGGAAACGGAAGATGCGCTTGATGCTCTCGCCGATGATCGACGCACGCAGGTGACCCACGTGCATGGGCTTCGCCACGTTCGGCCCGCCATAGTCGACGACCACGCGGCGCTTGCGGCTCACGAGGCCGGCGCCGGCGCGGGCATCATCGGCGACCTGCTGCGCGCGGGCGCCCAGCGCTTGCGGCGTGAGTCGGAAATTGAGGAACCCCGGCCCGGCGACTGTGGGGCGCTCGGCGATATCGGTGGCGGTCCAGCGCTCCGCGATCAGGGCCGCCAGCTCCTGCGGCTTGCGGCCGACTTTCTTCGCGAGGGCGAGCGCGCCATTGCACTGAAAGTCCCCGAGATCCCGGCGATCCGCGGGTTTCACGGTGGAGTGGGTGGTATCGAAGCCGAGCGCGGAAAAAACGGCGGCCGTCGCCTCGCTCAGGCGGCTGGAAAAATCGTTCATCGGAGGATAGTTGCCTGGATCTAACCGGTCAGGTCCAGGCGCAATTATGCACGCTCCAGGCGGCGAACCCTACGCCCTGAGCGTGGAGGCGGCCATCAGCATCTGCCAGAGGCTGTGAAACTCCAACAGCAGGTGCTCGCTCACGTAGCCGTGAAGGATGAGCCCTTCCCGCTCACCCAGCGCTTCGAACTTGACGCCGTAGAACGTGCAGTTCGGGTGCCGTGAATCCGTGGGCCCGATCGAGTTGAGCACCGTGACCGGAAGCTCGAGGACGAACCTCGATTCCAGCACCTCAACGCAGGCGAGGAGCTTTGCCTTCCTGCCTTTCTCGAGAGCGAACGCCGCGATATCGAGCGCGATGCGCGCGCCGCCCGTGCTGAGGTCGCAGATCACGCAGGCAAGCTTCTCGTGCGTCTGAAGCTCCGCGCGCACCGCCACCCGCGCGCGCGGCGCGCCGCGGATCTGTCGATGCTCCACTTCTTTCTTGAGCTGCAACAGCAGATGCGGAAACGGCTCGAACGCGGCCTTCTGCGCGACGGCCGTGAAGCGAAACGCCGAGGTGAGCTGGAACGTGCGGCACACGAGCACCTGCCCGGTGAGCACGGGAACGAGCGAGCCGTCGGCCTGCACGGGCGCGGTGACGAGAATCGACTGGCCGTGCACGCCCATGAGCTGCACGGGATACGCCTTGTCGGTTTCGCCTTTGGCAATGCTGATCGCGAGGTGCTGGCCGTCGCCGCCCGCTTCGTAATCGCGGTGGAGCGCGTCGAGCGGACTGTCCTCGACCGGCTCGTCTTCCTCTTCCCGTTCGCCGGCGCCGCGCGCTTTCTTGCCGGCGCCATCGGTCACGTCACAGTGGTGGCCGTTGCGCACGAGCATCTCGCGCAGGCGTTCGCTTTCGACCACGCGACCCTGGGCGAGCAGCAGCTTGCCATCGGCCGTGAAGATCGAGAACGGCAAAGGCTTGCCGACGACGATTCGATTGGGGTCCATGCCCGCACCCATGCGTGCCTCCTTCGGGGAGTTTTACGGATCGGTGCAGCATTTCTTGAGTCAACGCGGCCGGGATCGTGAACTGCGTCCGGCTGTGGCCTTGGCGACTAGGCGGATCGCAGCAGCAGCCGGCAGTGGAGGTAGGCGGCGTCGATCAGTTCCCCGAGCGCAGCCGCGTTGACCGGCTGCCCGGGTTTGAGCTTGACGTGCCGCATGCGTTTTCCGGAGCCTTCGAGCAGGTGCGCGGGGTCGGCTAGCTCGGCGCCGTGAAAGAAGCCCACATTGGCGTGCGCCCGGAAGAGGGCGACGTAAGCGAACGCCGCGTCTTCCACGCACACGGTGGGGAAGCCATCGTGCATCAGCTCCTCCACGTCCTCGCCACAGGCGCGCATTCGCCTGTACCAAGGTCGAACCAGGTCGCCGAGCGTGTGCGGCGGGCCGTTCAGCCAGGCCTCGATGCTGGGGTCGCGCTTTTCGCCGCCGGAAAGCCTGAAGATCGTGTCCACCCTGGATCACCACCGGTTCGACTGATGGTTCGCGGTGCGGGCGAACGCTATTGCCCGGCTGCGTTGTCGTAGGCTACCGCGATCGCTGGGGGGAGGGTAGACGACGATGACACGACTGTACGCAGTGCTGGGCCTGTTCGCTTCGCTTCTGATCAGTGCGGTGGCCAACGCGCAGAGCTGCAACCGCGATTGCCTCAAGAAGCATCTGGATACCTATCTCAACGGCGTCGCCAGCCACAAACCCGAAGCCGCTGGACTCTGGGTCGGTTTTCGACAGACCGAAAATGCGGTGGTGATCCCTGAAGGGCAGGGCGTGTGGGCGAACGTCACCGGGCTCGGATCCATTCAGCGGCGCTATTTCGATCCGGTTCAGAGTCAGGCTGGCTACTTCGGCACCGTTTTCATGGGGCAGGAGGAAGCTGTGGTGGCCGTGCGCGTGAAGGTGCAGTGGAACCAGGTGACCGAAGCCGAGTGGTTCATTTCCCGCAAGAGCGACCCGGGCCTCACCGGTGAGCCGGGCAAGACGCCGTTCAACATCGAGACCTTGCGCGAAACGCTGCCGGCGCAGCGCGTGGTGCCCAAGGGCGAGCGCATGCAGCGCGAGGCGTTGCAGGCTATCGTCAACACCTATTTCGACGGCATCACCAGCCACAACGGCTACATCGTGAAGGGCCACCAGGGCTGCACGCGCTATGAGAACGGCTTCCCCACGTTCAATTCGCCGATGAAGGAAGGCATGGACGTCGGCAACAACGGCAAGACCGATTGCCGCACCCAGGCGGATTTCGGGGTCGCGATCGTGGCCATCCGCAACTACTTCGTGATCGACGAGGAAGCGCAGACGGTGATGGTGTCGGGGATGTTCCGGCGGGACGCCAAGAACCCGAAGCGGCGCAATCATTTCACCGAGCTCTTCCACCTGGATCACGGCAAGATCCGCGACGTGCACGCCGCGTTCTATTACGCGCCGGAAGATCGGCCGGTGCCGAACTGGCCGCCGTATGACGGGCTCTTCCCGCTGCCTGCCAGTTACAAGTGATATTGCTCGCGCGGTGAGCTGATTTCGGGGCGGATTGCGCTCCTGAGTCGTTGAGACCCTCAACGACTCAGAGCCATGCGCTTGCACAACACGCTTTCGGCCGTCCTGGAATCCCTCAAAGCCGTAGCGCGCGCGTATCAGCGCCTGCCCAAGGCGGCGCGCGCGTCGGTGTGGACGGTGACCCTCGCGGGCCCGGTGCTCGCTTTCAGCTCATTGGGCGGCGGCCCGGACGAGGGCGGCTCGGGCGGTGGTGACTCGGGCAACGGCACGACGGCTGCCGCCACGGCTGAAGCAGTGGCTGGTTCCAGCGCTGGCGATGGCAGCTTCGTGCGCGGCATGGCGGCTGTTCAATCCTTCGACCTCGAGTACGAGATGGAGAAGATCGAGCGCGCCGGCCGTTACGCGATGGTCGACCCGCAAGACGATCTCGACCTGGATGACGCCATCGAGCTGCTGAGAAAGCGCATCCGCGAAGAAGGCCCCGACACGGACGTGTTCAAAGCCATCCGCAGGGGACCGGACGGCAACAAGCCCACGCTGCTCATCGCCCACAGCATGCCGCTCATGGCAGCGGGGGACGTGTGGGGCGCGGCCGCCACTCTCCTGGTCGCGCACGAGCTCGATGAGCACGACGCAACGCCGCTCGTGAATCTCGCGGCCATCGCCAACAGCCAGGCGCTGCCGGGCGTTGCGCTGGGTCTGCTGGACGCCGCAGCGAAGCTGACGATGCGCGATGACGATTCGCCGATGGGTATGCGCGAGCGTGCTTCCTTTCTTAACAATCGCGGCCACGCGTTGCTTCTGCTGGGCCGGTACAAGGACGCCGAAATGCCGCTCCGGGAAGCGCTGGCAATGTCGCCCGAGATGTCCGAAGCGGCACACAACCTGGCGCACTCGCTGATCAAGCAGGGCAGGCGGGAGGAAGCCCGCGCGGTTGCGCCGCGCGCCGTGTGGCGCCTGCGTGGCAATCCCACGAAAGCCGTGGAGGTGAAGACGGAAAGCGGCAAGGCGCAGGGCTCCGACGTGCCCTCCAAAACCAGTGCAGATCCGGCGGACGTGATGGCCTGGGCCGAGTCGCCGTACCTCGTCGAGTCGAATGGCCGCGTAGCGTTGCCGCTGCACATCCAGCTCGATTTGTCGCATCAGGGACAGATTGCCTGGCCGGAGCCGATCTACCCGAAGCCGGACAGCACGTTCGTGAACTACTTCCCCACGGCCTCGGCGCGCTATGTGGCTGCAGGCGCGGCGGCGTCAGCGTTCCAGCAACAGGCGCTGGGCATCACGAGGAGCATGTCCGGCAAGCGCATGACGATCAGCGATGTGCTCCAGCAGAGCATCGAGGTGCGCATCGCGCCCCTGTGGTCGATGGAGCCTATCGATCGGGAAATGCACCAGCTCGAGGCGTACAAGGAAAATCTCATTCTCGGCTCGAAGCTGCCGACGCGATTCCGCGCGCTGGAAGTTGCGCGGGCCGAGTATCAGATGGAACTGGCGGCGGAGCGCTTCAACGAGCGCTACTGGAAGGAGTCGCGCTGCCCCGAGCACTCGACGACGGAGGCCTGCTGCGCGATCAGCCGCGCGGCTACGAATCGCAACATCGTCGAGATGACGCCTGTCGTTCGCGAGTACGAAGAGCGCATGCGCGTGTTCTTCCGCGATGCCTACGGGCTCTCCACCGCGTATGCGAGCAACCTGCCGAGAGGGCGGTGGCACGATATGGCACGGCTGGACATCGAGCACTCGGCTCAGCAATTCGCGAAACACACTCAGCAGGAGATCGCCTTCGCGTTCGCCCACGCGGCGCCGATGGGGAGCGGCTGCTACGGCCCCACCCAGAAGCCGATCGGCGAAGCGCCCGACATCAACGTGGATGCGCCCGCGTGCAGCGCGGCTTCGCAGTGGGCCTCGGGCAAGTGGGCGTTCTCCGACGCCTTCTCGATGGAGTTCACCTGCGGCAAGGTGAAGTTCGTTGCCGAGGCGAGCGTGCCGGGCATTCGCAGAATCAACTGGGGACCGCTGAACGACGTCGGCTTCGACCTCGGCATGCACGCCGAAGCCGAGTTCTCGATGAATGGCACCGTGACGCTATTCGCAGGCCCCAAAGGCGGTGTCAAAGGCAAGATCGGCGAAGTGGGCGCCGACTTCGGCGTGAAGGACGGAATCTACGCCGTCATCGGCCGCAATGGCATCCAGGACGCGGGCTTTCGCGTGGTCATCGGCGGCGGCGTGAGCGGCGGTGCCGGCGGCGGCAGCCACGATGTGGACTCGATGGACTTTTCGATTGTGTCCGCGATATGAGCTTTTTAAATGGCGACGAGCCATTGCGGGGAAGAGGACTTCGTCAAATGCGATTACTGCGGGAGCGCGGCGAGGCTGGTCTTCACGCGTCGCGAGCTGCCGGGAGAACCCTCGCAACTGCGAGCCGACCGAGTGGCCCGATGGCATGAGCGCGTCGCCAAGGGGAGCCGGTCGGAAGATCCGACCGGCTGCTTTCATCAGGTGCTAGGCGGCGTCACAGTCCAGGCGCCAGGATTTCCTGGATTGTCTGAACGTCAGTGCTTCCAATCGCTCCTGACGATCGGTCTCGTTCAGTCGCTCGACAAACTGCCTGACCACGACGTTCCCTCCGCGATGCTCACGCACGAGCATTCTCAGGATGGTTTGCGCCGCCTTGTCGATCGAAGTATTGCCTTTTTCCCAGTTGGCGATCGTCTGATCGGATGTTCCCACCAATTCACCCAGCTTCTTTTGCGACATTTCCAGGAATGTACGAAGGAAGCGAAATTCATCCGGAGTCAGCGCGATGGGTTTCATCACGAGCTGATCCGCGATCGCTCCATGTAATCCTTCTACATCATTGATCGCGACAGAAGCTCCGTACGCGGTTGTCGTTTCCTTGTATCCGTTGGCCAGATAGACATTCGGCAGACCGCAGCCCTTGTAGTGATAAAGGTTCATGGTGTGCCCTCACTCAACAGCTGTCCCACTCTCACTCCTCGACCAGAAACTCGGTAACTACAACGGTTCTCTTGACGCCCGGTTCGCCTGTGAGCGCGGCAGTGATCTGGACGGTCACGCCGGCGGAATATCTTTCGAGCACGAAAAGCGTGCTGCCGTGCTCATCCACCTTCGGGTGCTGTACAAGCGATCCTTCGCGGAGGCACAGCATGATCTGTCGGTAGTCGATCAGCTGTCGCCACGGCCCCTCGTGCAACTGGGCGATGATGTTGACGCGCGAATCGTCCGACGCCGTATCCCTTAGCAGTCTCAACGCGGCTGCCTTGCTCAACGGTATCGCTACGATCTTGGCCATTACCTATAAATCTTATAGGTGCCGGTTACGTTGTCAACTCGTGATGCAGGAACGGGCAGGTGCGTACACGGAGGTGCCTGCTCCAGGGGTGCGGTAGTGGGGGCGCCCGGCCGTGCATTGTTGAGCAACGCCATCTGAGCCTTCGCGATGGGATAGTGGCGTAACGTTGGGCGTGTCGCGGCGATAATCCTCGCACGATGGTTGCCTGTAGGGACGACATGACGAGCCGCTGCGTCCAGAACGATGATGCTTCACGTGCGAGTCGTGTCGATCCACTTGGTGACGGCCGGGGCGGCGTAGGCTTCCATCTGGTCGAGGAGGCTGTTCGGTTCGGATGCGACGAGGATCAGTTCCCGGTTTTCGGCGCGTAGCAGGCCGCGCTCGATCGCGGTATCGAGAAAGCGGAGCAGGGAATCGTAGTAGCCGTTCACGTTGAGCAGGCCGCAGGGCTTGGCGTGGAGGCCGATCTGCGCCCAGGTCAGCACTTCGAAGAACTCTTCCAGAGTGCCGAAGCCGCCCGGCAACGCGATGAATCCATCCGCGAGGGAGGCCATTGTGTCCTTGCGCTCGTGCATCGATCGGGTGATCTTCAGCTCGGTCAGGCAGCGATGGGCGATCTCTTTCGTGGCAAGAAAGTCGGGCATCACACCGATGACCCTGCCGCCTGCGCCCAGCACCGTGTCGGCCACGCGCCCCATGAGGCCAATGCTCGCCCCGCCGTACACCAGGCCATAGCCGCGAGACACCAGGGTGCGGCCGAGCGTCTCTGCCGACAGCAGCAGGGCGGGATCGTTACCCGCACTGGAACCGCAGAACACGCAGATCGATCGAGAGGACGCGTTCGCCACCACCTTCAGAAACCTCTGTTTCAACACGAGCGCCGGCTAGCGCGAAACATTCCCGCGCCCCGGAGCGCATGACTACTTTTCCTGCTCCCTTGCGAGCAACGCGAGCGCATTCCGGTTCATGCGAGCAAGACACTTTTCGAAGACACGCAACTCTTCAGCGCTCAGCCCCGCCATGATCTGCGCATCCCGCTCGCGCGCGAGTGCAACGAGCGGCGCGTACAACGTGAGGCCCAGCCGCGTAGGTGTGATCGAAACCGTGGGCCCGCTGCCCCGATTCGCCCGGTGCAGCAGCCGCGCGGCGACGAGCTTCTGCACCGTGCGGCTCACCTGCGCCGGTCCGCGATGCACGAGCGCGGACAGCTCGTTGATCGACACCGGCGGGGTCTCGCACGCCCAGATGAACACGCGCCACTCGAAGTCCGAGAAGCCGGTGCGACGGTGGAAAGCGAGCCGGCCGCTGCGCTCGATGAAGTCCGCGAGCCTCACGACCTGAATCGACACGAGTTCCCGACTGAGCGGGCCGCCTTCGATGTCCTTCCGAATCAGCGGCGGCTCGGTCGCTGTCTGGGTTCGCTTCATGGGCGCGCAGCCTAGAGGCACCACCGCCACAACGCAATTTGCCACAGTCAAACCCCGTACGGTGGCCGCGTTGGAATCGGGACACATAGCAATTTGACTTTGGCAAAAAGATCGAACACATTCGCCCGCGTTCGAACCTGATGATGACGACAACGCAGTGGCCGCACCGGCTGCGGCCGAGAAGGGGGACATCATGGTTTCGCACCTTGCGATGTGCCGTCGCCGGCACAGGGCTGGCTATGGCCTCAGCGCTCCTCTGGTCAGCGCATGCGTCCTGCAGATACTTGCCGCGGCCAGCGCGCCCGCGCACGCCGACCAGGGAACGCCCGGTCCCACTGACACCGGCACCGACCAGAAACCCCGTCTCGAAGAGGTGCTCGTCACCGGGTCGCGCGTGGCGCGCGACACCTTCAGCACCCCGAACCCCGTCACCGTGCTCGATAGCACGGAAATGCAGAAGCTTGGCCTTGCGAACGTCGGCGACGTGATGGCGCAGCTCCCGCAAAACTCCGCCTTCGTGACCGCAGGCAATGTCGGCCTCGGCAACTTCAATATCGGCGCGCAACTGGCAAACTTGCGCGGGCTGAATCCCTTTTTCGGGACACGAACGCTGACGCTGGTGGACGGCAGACGCTTCGTGCCGAGCACGAATGGCGGTGCCGTCGACCTGAACCTCATCCCCTCGAACATGGTGGCGCGCATCGAGACGGTGACGGGCGGCGCCTCCGCGGCCTATGGGACGGATGCCGTCGCCGGTGTCGTGAACGTCATCCTCAATACCGAGCTCAACGGCTTCAAGGGCCAGATCGACCCGGGTTCCACCGCTCACGGCGATGGCAGCTCGCTGCATGCCTCGGCCGCGTTCGGGCACGGTTTCGCCGATGGGCGAGGCCATCTGCTCATCGGCGGTGAATACCAGCACGACGGCGGCATCGGGGATTGCGCCACGGTGCGCGACTGGTGCGGCGAGAACAATGCCGTCTTCACGAACGCCACACCGGGCGTGAACGGCCAGCCGAATTTCGTCATCGGGCCGAATGCGCAGGTGTCCAACAGCTCGATCGCCGGCATGTTCCCCTTCGTGCAGCCCTTCGCGCCTGGGCTCGCCAACACGCAGTTCAACGCCGCGGGCACGGCCGTCACACCCTATAACCCTGGCGCGTTCAACAACTCGCCGCTGAACTTCAGCTTCCTCGGCCCGGTGCAGGGAGGGGACTCCAACCTGAGCCCGTACAACATCGTGACCATTCGCCCGCCCGTCACGCACTATGAAGGCATGGCCCATGCGAGCTGGGATTTCACGAGCTCGCTGCAGGGTTTCGTCGAGCTTTCCTATGGCAAGCGCACGGCCAGCAACAGGCAGTTCTCGCTGGGCCCCACACTTGCGTCCATTCAGAAGGACAATGCGTTCCTGCCCGCCTCCGTGGCGAGCCAGATTGACGACATCGTTCCGGGAGTAGTGCCCGGATTCGCGTTGTTCAATTCGGATGTCTCCAACTATCTGCGGCAGATCAATCACACCAGCAACGAAACGCGCCGTGGCGTCGTCGGCCTGAAAGGCGATCTGCCGGCGCAGAGCTGGCATTGGGATGCGTACTACCAGTACGGCAAGAACGAGCAATCCCAGCGGCTCGCCAATCTCGCGGTGAACGGCACGGGCGGTGTCTACAACTTTCTCGCGTGGTCCCTGGATGCGGTACGCGATTCGAACGGCAACATCGTGTGCCGCGCGACGCTTCCGGGCCCGGCCTTCAACGCCCTTGCAACGGGTTGCGTGCCGCTCAACCTCTTCGGCACGAGCAACGCCGACCCGAAGGCGCTCGCTTACGCGTATCGAACGCTGCCGGAGGATTTCGAGTACGAGCAGAGCGTGGTGGCCGCCAACATTCGCGGCAATCTCTTCAGGGGTTGGGGCGCGGGGCCGATTGGCCTCGCCGCGGGCCTGGAATATCGGCACGACAGCGGCGATGTCAGGCACCAGATGCAGACCACACCCTGGTACAACGATTTCGCGCTGAGCTACGGGCTCGATTTCAAGGGCACGATCAAGGTGGTCGAGGGCTACGGCGAAGTGAACGTGCCCGTGCTGAAGGACCTGCCTTTCGCCCGGAACCTGGAGCTCGATGGCGCGGTTCGCCGCACGCGGAACACCTCCTCCGACGGCATCACCGGCAATTCCAAGGACGTGAACATCACCACCTGGAAAATCAGCGCCGTCTACGATCCGCGCGACTGGCTGCGTGTGCGCGCCACGCGTTCGAGCGACATCCGCGCCGCGGGTTTCCGCGAGCTCTTCTCGAAGACCGTGCTGACGAACGGCGGCCCGTTCGGCTCCGTGAACAATCCCTGGCACAACAACGTGAACGAGCCGACGCAGATTCAGGGGGGCGGCAGCTTCAACCTCGTGCCCGAGGAGGCGAAGACGACCACGGCGGGTCTCGTGTTCCAGCCGGGGGGCGCGCTCGAACGCGCGCGCTTCTCGGCGGACTGGTACGAGGTGAAGATCGGGCGGGCGATCACCACACCCACCGCGAATCAGCTGGCGCAGGATTGCCATGATCTCGGCCAGTTCTGCGATCGCATCAACCACGGCGTCGACCCCGACACGCTCGGCGGGGCGATCACGTACATCGACACCTCCGCGCTCAATCTGAACGAGTTCCTCACCCGAGGCATCGATTTCGAGGCGGGCTACACGATGCCGATTCCCGCCGCGGGCGCCAACCTCAACGTGCGGCTCGTCGCCTCATACCTCTACGATTTCGTCATCGGCGGTGTGAACTGGGCGAACCAGACCGGCCCCACGGCG
>JBDZVF010000149.1:0-13119 GCA_040255575.1 Pseudomonadota bacterium
TGTGATCGGCGCGCGGATCTGCCGTTATCCCTGGCGCGAGGCCATCGCTGTCGGCTCGCTCATGAACGCGCGCGGGCTCATGGAGCTCATCGTGATGAAGGTAGGCTCGACATCGGCATCATCGGCCCGCAGATGTTCACGATGCTGCTCGTGATGGCTCTCGTGACC
The DNA here is from genome assembly GCA_040255575.1 of Pseudomonadota bacterium. GTDB lineage: Bacteria > Pseudomonadota > Gammaproteobacteria > Steroidobacterales > Steroidobacteraceae > JADGHX01. Next base: position 169 of record JBDZVF010000149.1, read on the forward strand.
ACAGTGATGACGACACCGCTGCTGATGCTCTTCACACGCAATGCACAGGGTGCCGAAGAGCGTCAAATCGCGCGATAAAAGGAGCGCTCGCGCGGACGGCAGTGCCGCCGCGTCATGGCGAGCGCTTCAGCGGGCCATTACCGCCGCGCGTCCCGTCGCGATCGTTCTGCCTGTGTGCGTCACTTCGAACGAGTATTGCCAGCTTGCTGCGGTTTCGAGGAGTCGCGTGGCGCTTACGAGCAGTTCGCCTTCGAGTTGGTCCACGTAGTCCACGTGTAGCTTCACGTCCCGGAGCGAGACGAGGAAGCCGGGGCGGGCGGATTTGCCTTCGGCCTGGGCCGAGAGGCCACCGTGAACGGCCATCGCCTGCGCGCCATACTCGCAGAGGTGCACGGCGCGCAGTCGGCCGTCGAGACGGAGCGGGTTGTCGGCGGCGCGATGGGTGCTCGTTGCGAGGACGACGCGGTTCTTGTCCCACTCGACCACGCGATCGAGCAGGCACATCGCGCCCTGATGAGGAATCAGCGCAGCGATCGCATCACGCCCGAGCATGCGAAGTCCCTTCCGGCGGTCCAGCAGGCGAAACCCTTCGCGGCGGCCGCGTGAGCAGCAGCGCGAGCACGAAGTTGCTCACGACACCGAGTGACACCGTCAATCCAATCGAGCTGAGCACTGGCGTCGTCGCGAAAGCCATCAGGAGAAAGACCCACAGCGTCGAAAGCGAGCAGACCACCACAGCATGCAGCGTGCGTCGTTGCTCTTCCGGATCTTCGGCGACGTTTTCGAAGAACAGCGCATAGTCGATGCCCAAGCCCGCGGCGAGCACCAGCGCGATGAGGTGGAACAGGTTCAAGGAGATCCCGAGCGCCTGAAGCATGCCAATGATCACCACCGTCGTAACCGCCATCGGCGCGACCACGCGGAACATGCGTCGAGGCGAGCGAAGCGCAGCCAGCACCGTGAGGATGAGCAAGCCCGCCGCGATAGCGAGACTCCAGAGGATGTGCACCCGCTGACGCGCAACGAGGTCTTCCGATGCCTGCTTCAGATCGAGCAGAGTGACAGACCCGCCCGAGTCGGCCGCGATCTTCTCCAGCCCTTCACTCTTGTTCACGCCACCTAGCGTAATGAGCCCCGACCACTGCTCGCCGCGATGAAGCAGCATGCCGCCGACACGAAGCTCCAGCGGCGTGCCCGCGAGGCTCGCAGGCGTGAGAGGCGGGAGCGTGCGCGCCTTCTCGACATCGCTCAGGAACGGCTCGAACACCCCGGCCTTGAAGGGCAGGCCTTTCAGCGCCGCGGTCAAGGACGCCTGCAATGTCCTCCGATCAGGCAACGCTGCCTGCCGCCGTTTCTGCACGCTGACACTGGGCAGGTATCGCGCGACATCGTCGAAATTCTCGATGTCACCGCGCTTCACCAGCGCATCGAGCTCCGGCACGAGGGCTTCGGTTCGCGCGAGCACGTCGTCAGCCGACGCGCCCTCCACGACAAGTATGCGGCGGATGTCCGAAGCACCAAGCTCCTGGCGCAACTTCGCGTCCTGCAGTAACAGCGGCTGCGGCACGGGCGTGAGGCGCCCCAGATCGTTCTCCCACATCGGCGTGTTGCCGAAGACGATGATCGCGACGCAGGCGAGCACCACCACCCCGCCCAACCACAGCGGGCGCGGCAATCTCACGATTGAGGACCAGACCGTATCCAGCCAGCGCGCCTGCCCGTAGTCGCGTGCCTTCGGCGGCATGACTCGCGGCAGGAGATAGCGCGTAGTCACGCCGGCAACCGCCAGCCCCGCCACCGTGAAGCAGGCGAGCTGCGCAAGCCCGGTAACGCCCGAATAGAAAAACGCGAGATACGCGATGCACGTGCTCACGACGCCCGTGGCGAGCGTGGGCCACACGCTTCGCGCGGTGTCGAGCGGCGACTTCCCCGGACGCCGATGGCTGAAGAGATGCATTGGATAGTCCTGCGCCACTCCGAGCAGCGTGGCGCCGAATCCGAGCGTGATCCCGTGGATGCTGCCGAATACGGCGCTGACAACCGCGAGGGCCGCAACTCCCGCGCTCGCAAGAGGCAGGATGCCCAGTACCGTGGTCGAGACACTGCGGTATGCGATGAGCATCAGCACGATGACACCGATGGTGTCGAAAGTGCCGATCCAGGTCGCTTCCTTCTGCGTCTTCTCCTTCATGAGCACCGAGAAGGCGCCGGGGCCGCTGGTGGTCAGCGTGATGTTCGGATCGGCGCGCGTTTCCTCGAAGTGCGTGCGAATGGCCGCGGCGGCCTGCTCCTGGCCGCTCGGGTCGAAGGCCGCCGCTTTCGTCGAGACGACGAGGATCGCGCGTTTGCCTTCGCCGTCGAACCACACGTCGTACAGCTTCTGCGGTTGGCGCGAGGGCTGCCAGGCTTCGGCGAGCTTCAGAATCTCGAGTGTGGGATCCCGCGGGATAAGCGGTTCGAGCGCGCTGCCGGCGGGCGACGAGAGATCCTGCAATCGCTCGGACAGCTGCTCGCGAAGGTAGGACTCATCGAGCTTCGCCGTATCGAGCGTGGGTGAAAGGAGGTAACGATAGGGCAGCAGCGCGTCGGGAATCGCATCGAGCGATGCTGCGCCGTTTGATACGAGACCAAAGCTCGGATCTTCGCGCAGCGCTTCGGCAAGAGATTGCGAGGTTTCGGCGAGCGCTTCCTGATCCGCTCCCTCGAGAGACATGAGGAGCAGGCGCGACGCGGGGCTCTCGCCGATTTCTTCCAGCAGCAGCTGTTCCGTGTGGGTTTTCGGCGAGGGCATGAAGAGCCGCAGGTCGCCGCTGATCGTGAGGCTCGCCTGGATGTACCAGCCGAGGAGGCCAATGGCCGCGACCCAGCCGAGGAGAAGCGCTCCACGCGCGCCGCGGCTCATTCGGGTGTCGCTTTCACGGCTTCGAATCGCAGAACCGCATGAGCCAGTCGCGCGCGAGCGGCTGCGGAAGCTTCGACTCGCTCGCCTTGCCGACCAGCATCAGGCTCGACTCATCGTCCGGCTGCGTCACGATGATGCAGCGGGGCTCGTTCTGCGCGCCTTCGATGACGATGTTGCGCACGTACTTGCCGACTTCCTGCGATTTCGGCGTGAGCGCGAGCTGCCACGCGGCGAGGTCACCGCTGACGCCGAGATCGAAATCCTTCTCGAGGTCGGCGCGCTCGCCGCCGAGCACGGCGGAAAACCCGCCGAGCATGCTGCGCAACTCGGGCGCACGCTTCAGCGAGAACTTGCGCGGTGACCGGCCCACGCGCGCAATGTTCACCGTTTCGCCCTTGATCTCGGTGCGCTCCTGGAATGGAACCTTCACGGCGCGAACCAGCGTGCCATCCTCGTGATACTCGAGCTGCCCCTTCACGATGAGGGGCTGATCGAGCAGCTTCGAGTACCGCACTTCCGTGAACGGGGTCACTGCCGGTGCCGGCCGGGCCAGGCTCTTCAGCAGCGCGTCGGCATCAAGAGCGGCGAACGAGATCGCCGGTGCCAGCATCAGCACCCCGAGCGACGCTCGCCGGATCCGGCACGTTGTTCCAGAAGTCATAGAAGTTGAACCAATTGTAGGGTGCCAGGCGCGCATAGTGTGCCAGCCGATCCGCGAAACGCTGGAGTATTTCAGACAGCGCCTCGGCGCGCCGGCTCCGGTCGATATCGAGGCAGTCCGCGAATTTCTCGAAGTGCAGGTCGTAGCGATTGCCGCCGCGATACAGGCCGAAAGCCAGCATCACGGGAGTTTTCACCACCGCCGCGAGCTGCCAGGGCGAGAGCGGGAAAGGCGCGGGGAAGCCCAGGAAATTCGCCATCTGCGTCGGGTTGTTCGGCTGGCCGCGATCGGCGAGCAGCGCCACGATGGCGTTGTCGTCCAGGGCCTGCTTGATCGCGATGGCGGCGGCGGGCCCCGCATCGCGCGCGTTGATGATGCTGGCCGCGAGCGTCGGGTTCAGCGCATTGAGGAACTGCGACAGCTTCTGACTGTGCTCCACGTCGAGCACGATGCGTACCTTCACATCCGGCCGTTCGAGACTGAGGACGCGCAGGGCGTCGAAGCTGCCAAGGTGCGAGCCGATGAGAAGGATGCCTTTGCCGTCGGCGAGTGCCGCGTCCAGCAACGGGAGGCCGGTGGTGCGGATATCGAAACGACGAAACCGCTCGCTGAAGAGGAAGAGCCGGTCGAGGATCGTGGCGGAAAAGCAGTGGAAGTGCCGATACACATTCCACGCCGAAGCCCGGCGCCCCAGAACGCGGGTCAGGTACAGCCGCGAGGCCCGCCGCTCTGGCCCGCGCCTCACGAAGAAGTACAGCGCCGCGGGCCACATGAAGAGCTGCGCCACACCGCGTCCGCAGCTTTGGGAGATCCAGACGATCACACGCAGCCAGAACGTGTTCCCGATCTCGCTGCGCTCTTTCCATGCCGTGCTCATGGCACGGCATCCTGGGCGAGCGTGAACGTGCCTTGCGATACGGGCTGATCGTCCCGGGTCACGCGAAAGGTGAGCGCGGCGCCTTCGATCTCGAGAGAAACGTCAGCGCGCTGCCCCGGCAGCAGCGGTGAGTGGAACTTCACTTGCTTGAGCTCACGCGCATGGATCGCGTGCCCCTGCCATTGTTCACACGCCTGCAGCACGTGGTCGAGCACGACCACGCCCGGAACGACCGGCGCGTCGGGGAAATGGCCCGGAAGCGACGGATGTTCCGCCGCGATGACAAATGTCGCCTGATGCTTCTCGCCCATGTGCGTCAGGGGCGCCGCTCGCTCATCACCCGATGACCGACGCGCCGCGCCCGATTGATGAAATCGAAAAAATTGCGATAGGGCTGCTGGGGAAACTTGCGTCGCCGGTAAGCGTACTCGGCGAGGAAGAGCCCTCCCGCCATCGCATAGTCGATGAAGTTGGCGAACAACGACCACACTTCGACCGGCACGGTCACGACGGGCTCTACGCCCATCATCAGCAGGATGCCGCCGGGCGTTGCGAGCAGGGCGAGCGTGAAATTCAGCACCGCGAGCCCGCTGAGAAACAGGGTCCACAGGAGCGTGACTTTGCGCGCGTAGTGCGCGATCTCGTCCGTGATGCCGTCTTCTTCGTGGAGCAGGCGGGCGAGGCGCTCGATGAGTGGCGTCTGGCCGGGTGCGAGGGTGTGGCCGAAGACCCATGCGCCGAAGATGTTGACCAGCACGGGCGTTGCGTACAGCGGAAGCCAGGCCACGTGCGAATGCGCCAGAAGCAGCAGCCCCGCGGCGACGACGGGCAACACGCACCACGCGATGACACTTCGCGCCACGAGCCGTGGCAGCAGAAAGAGCGAGGCCAGCACCGCCAGACTCGCCGCCGTAACGGCGACACTGCGGCTCGCGACCGCCGCGTGCGCGACGATGGGGTACGCAATGGCCAGGGCGATCATCAGAAACTTCAACAGGCACCTTATGCTTCGCACGCTGGAAGGCGGCGGCGAAGTATGGCGCGTCGGAGGCGGATGTTCAGCCCGCAGGCCGCCTCGGACGGCGGCGGCTCGCGCGCTCCAGCTCCGTCGCCGAGCGCCGACGGGCGCGCGGGCGTTGGAGGCTTCCCAGGGGGGCCGGCGCGCGGACAGATGCTGCGGCCTGCCCGCATCTGGCTTCCCGCCGCACCGCCGCCAAGCTAGCTTCCTTCGGCAAGGGGGATCGACCACATGGCCAACGTGAATCCGGCTGCCGCTGCGACACCCGCACCGGCGGCAACCACCCGCGCCTCGAAGCTCGCCCAGTTCTCCTGGACGCTCTGCGACGCCTCGCGCGTTCCTTACAACGTCCTCGTCAACATCTTCGTGTTCTCCGCCTATTTCACCTCCGCCGTGAGCGCGAATGGCGTAGAGGGGCAGGCGCGCTGGAGCTTCATCACTGCCGTCGGCGCGATCATCGTCGCGCTGACCGCGCCGGTGCTCGGCGCGATCGCCGACGCGGGCGGCCGCCGCAAGCCGTGGCTCGCGGCTACGTACGTGATTGGCGTACCCGCGATGATGTCGCTGTGGTTCGCCGTGCCCGGCATGCAATCCGGCCTCGTGTGGATCGCTCTCGCGGTGATCCTCGGCAACCTGTTCTACGAGTACTCGCAGATCTTCGCGAACGCGATGCTGCCGAACGTCGTGCCGGCCAGCCGCATCGGCTTCCTGAGTGGCGCGGGCCTCGCGGTCGGCAATCTCTCGGGCATCCTGCTCTTCTGCTTCTATCTCTTCGCGTGGAGCTGGAACCCGACGCCGCTCTTCGGCTTCGACCTCGCCGCGCACGAGCCGGAGCGCGCGGTCGGCGTGCTCGCGGGCATCTGGGCCATCCTCTTCGGCATCCCTCTGTTTCTCTTCACGCCGGATAGCCCGGGCACCAAACGCTCCATGGGCGAGGCGATCTCCACTGGCCTCGGCAACCTCGTCCAGACGATCCGCAAGGTCCGCAACTACCGCAACGTCGCGATTTTCCTGCTCGCCCGCGTGCTCTTCTACGAGGGCTTCATCGTGCTGATGCTGTTCACGGGCGTGTTTGCCTCGGGCATCCTGAAGTGGACGTCGGACATGCTGATCGTCCAGGGCCTCGCCAACAGCGTCGCCGCCGCAACCGCCGGCTTCTTCGCGGGCTGGCTCGACACGCGCATCGGCTCCAAGGCGGCCACCATCTTCTTCGTTGCCGGCTGCCTGCTGGCGAACCTCGTGCTGTGCTCCGTGACGACCGAAATGGTCTTCTTCGTGCCCATCGACCCGGTCGCGACCGCCACCGGCGGCCTCTTCCCGAGCCTCCCGGACAAGGTCTTCCTGGTCACCCAGTGCTCGATCGCCTTCGTCGTCACCGGCGGCCTTGCCACCGGCCGCTCCCTCATGGCGAAGATCGCCCCCCGCTCCATGCTGAACGAGTTCTTCGGCCTCTTCGCCATGTCCGGCACCGCCACCTCCTTCATCGGCCCCGCCGCCATCGGCGTGCTGACCCTCGTCTTCCAGAACCAGCGGGTCGGCGTCGCCGTCGGCCTGATTTTCCTGATCGCCGGCCTCCTGGTGATGTTCAAGGTAAGGGAAGAACCCACCCCCGATTGATCTCCCTCACGAACCCTACCGCCCGGTAAACAAACCTCCCGGGGCCCCGTACCACCCCACAGGCCGGCAGGCGTGCCGGGCGAGCGTCCGCGAGGGACGTCCAAATGTAGGATTACATTTGGACGAGGCTCCGAGGGATCGGTCTTACGGCCGGTCCCTCGCGGATCCTCGCACGGTGCGCCTGTCGGCCCGCGAAGGCCGACCAGCCCCCCGACACCGCCACCCCACCTATCTCCCACACGACGAACCGCCACCCACATAGATAGCCGCCAACCTTTTTGCAGATTGACCGCTAAGCGCCGGTCAGTATTATCGGAAGCATATTAATGGTGTAGACAGGCGCATTACGCCCGCGACCCGGCCTCGGGTTCGGCAGCGTGGTGGCGGCGCCCCTCCCCAGCCTCTTCATACTTATGTGAGCAATAGACATGGGCTGCCGGAATACCCCGGCGGCATTGCGGACTTGTACGCCTCCGCTAACGGGGCCATTGGATTTATGAGCACAGCAGACCGCGGGACGCCGCCCACCACCGGACTCTTCAAGGAGTCATACGAGAAAGACAGCTGCGGGTTTGGCCTGATCGCCAATCTCGACGACCAGCCGAGCCGTTGGCTGGTCGACACAGCTATCACCTCCCTCAACCGCCTGACCCATCGCGGCGCCGTCGCCACCGACGGCAAGACGGGTGACGGTTGCGGCCTGCTGCTGAAACGTCCTGAGAAATTCCTGCGCGGCGTCGCGAAGGAGGCGGGCCTCGAGCTCGCCCCGATGTTCGGCTCCGGCCTCGTGTTCATGAGCCAGGACCCCGCGGGTCAGGCCGCCGCTCGCGCGGAGATTGCCGCGCAGATTGAGGCCGAGGAGCTCGAGCTCGCCGGCTGGCGCAAGGTCCCGACGGACCCTGCGGCGTGCGGCGAGGAAGCGCTGAAGACCCTGCCGCACATCGAGCAGGTGTTCGTGAACTGCCGCGAGGATCTCGACGAGGCCTCGTTCAACCGCAAGCTCTTCCTCGTCCGTCGCCGCGCCGAGAAGGCGCTCGAAGAGCAGGATTCGGCGTTCTACCTGCCGAGCCTGTCGGCCACCACCATCGTCTACAAAGGCATGGTGATGCCGCAGCATCTCACCGAGTTCTTCAAGGACTTGAGTGATCCGCGCGTGGAGTCCTCGGTGGTGGTGTTCCACCAGCGCTTCTCGACGAACACGCTGCCGCAGTGGCGCCTGGCGCATCCGTTTCGCTATCTCGCGCACAACGGCGAGATCAACACGATCCAGGGCAACCGCAACTGGGCGCTCGCGCGGGGGCCGGTGTTTCGCTCGCCGCTGCTGCCGGACCTGTCGGACATCCAGCCGCTCGTGTCGATGACGGGCTCGGACTCGCAGAGCCTCGACAACATGCTCGAAGTGCTGCTGATGGGCGGCCTCGACCCGATGCATGCGATGCGGCTGCTCGTGCCGCCCGCGTGGCACGGCATCGACGCCATCGACCCGGATCTGCGCGCGTTCTACGAGTACTACACCACGCACATGGAGCCGTGGGACGGCCCGGCGGGCATCGTGCTCACCGACGGCCGCTATGCCGCGTGCACGCTCGACCGCAACGGCCTGCGCCCCGCACGCTTCGTCATCACGAAGAACCGCATCTTCACCGTGGCGTCCGAAGTGGGCGTGTGGGATTACAAGCCCGAGGAAGTGGTGCGCAAGGGCAAGCTCGGCCCCGGCGACATGATCGCGCTCGACATGCAGACCGGGAAGCTGCTCGAGTCGGCCGACATCGACAACATCCTGAAGAGCCGCTACCCGTACAAGGCGTGGCTCAAGAAGGGCGTGCGCTATCTCGAAACCGATCTCGTCGATCCGCGCCTCGCGGCCGAGCCGATGGATCGCGACACGCTCACGCTCTACCAGAAGATGTTCAACGTCACGCAGGAAGAGCGGGACGAGATCATCCGCGTGCTCGCGGAAGACGAGAGCGAAGCGGTCGGCTCGATGGGCGACGACACACCGATGCCGGTGCTGTCCTCCAAGGTCCGCCCGCTGTACGACTACTTTCGTCAGCAGTTCGCGCAGGTGACGAACCCGCCGATCGATCCCCTGCGCGAGTCCATCGTGATGTCGCTGCAGACGCAGATCGGCATGGAGTCGAACATCTTCGTGCCGGCGCCGGAGCATGGGCGGCACGTGGCGCTCGGTTCGCCGATCCTGTCCCAGCGCAAGCTGCGGCAGATCCTCGCGCTGCCGGAGGTCACCCACGAGTTCATCGATCTGCAGTACGACCCGGAGGAAGGGCTCACGGCTGCCATCGATCGCGTCTGCCGACAGGCGGAACACGCGGTGACCGAAGGCAAGCTCGTGTTGCTGCTGTCCGATCGCTACCTCGTGCAGGGAAAGATCCCGATGCACGCACTGCTTGCGACCGGCGCGGTTCACCATCATCTGGTGCGCACGGGTCTGCGCTGCAAGTGCAACCTGCTGGTCGAGACGGGTACCGCGCGCGATGCGCATCACTTCGCGTGTCTGCTCGGCTATGGCGCGACCGCCGTGTATCCATACATGGCGTATCAGGTGCTGTTCGAGATGATGCGCAAGGGGCGCGTGAAGCTCGACTTCGCCACCCGCGTCGAGCTCGGTCGCAGTTATCGCGCCGGCATCCGCAAGGGCCTGTTCAAGATCATGTCGAAGATGGGCATCTCGACTATTGCGAGCTATCGCAGCTCGCAGCTGTTCGAGATCGTCGGCCTGCACGAGAACGTGGTGAACGTCTGCTTCACGGGCACGGAGAGCCGCATCCAGGGCGCGGATTTCAGCGATCTCGAAGAGGATCAGCTGCAGCTCGCCCGGCGCGCGTGGAACCCGCGCGAGCCGATCGAGCAGGGCGGTCTCCTGAAGTACATGCACAACGGGGAGTACCACATGTACAACCCGGATGTGATCGCGCTGCTGCAGGCCTCGGTCGTGAGCGGTGACTACGAGATCTACCGCAAGTTCGCGGCGGCCGTGAACGAGCGGCCGGTCTCGACCTTTCGCGACCTCATGAAGCTTGCGCCGAAGAGCAGCCCCATTCCGCTGTCGGAAGTGGAATCGGTCCAAGCGATTCTCTCGCGCTTCGATAGCGCGGGCATGTCGCTCGGCGCGCTCTCGCCCGAAGCGCACGAGGCGCTCGCCATTGCGATGAACCGCCTCGGCGCGCGTTCGAACTCCGGCGAGGGCGGCGAGGATCCGTCGCGCTATCACACGGAGAAGAACTCGAAGATCAAGCAGGTGGCCTCGGGCCGCTTCGGCGTGACGCCGGAGTACCTGACCAACGCCGAGGTGCTGCAGATCAAGGTGGCGCAGGGTGCCAAGCCTGGCGAAGGCGGGCAGCTCCCCGGTCACAAGGTGAACGAGATGATCGCGCGCCTGCGCTTCGCGCGGCCGGGCGTCGGCCTGATTTCGCCGCCGCCCCATCACGACATCTATTCGATCGAGGATCTGGCGCAGCTCATCTTCGACCTGAAGCAGGTCAATCCCCGCGCGCTGGTGTCGGTGAAGCTCGTTGCCGAGCCGGGCGTCGGCACGGTGGCGGCGGGCGTCGCGAAGGCATACGCGGACCTGATCACGGTGTCGGGCCATGACGGTGGCACGGGCGCTAGCCCGCTCTCCTCGATCAAGTACGCCGGCACGCCCTGGGAGCTCGGGCTTGCGGAAACGCACCAGACCCTGCGCCGGAATGACCTGCGTCATCGCGTGCGCCTGCAGACGGACGGTGGCCTCAAGACCGGGCTCGACGTCGTGAAGGCGGCGATCATCGGCGCCGAATCGTTCGGCTTCGGCACGGCGCCGATGGTGGCGCTCGGCTGCAAGTACCTGCGCATCTGCCATCTCAACAACTGCGCCACCGGGGTCGCGACTCAGCACAACGTGCTGCGAGCGAAGTACTTCACCGGCCTGCCGGAGATGGTGATGAACTACTTCCGCTTCGTGGCGGAAGAGGTGCGCGAGATCCTCGCGTCGCTCGGCGTGAAGTCGGTGGCGGAGATCATCGGCAGGACCGACCTGCTCGAAATCGTCGAAGGCGGGACGGCACGGCAGAAGAAGCTCGACCTCTCGCCGCTCCTCTCGACAGCGGGATTGGCCGCGGATCGCCCGCAGTTCTGCGTGTCGCCCTCGAATGCGCCGTTCGACAAGGGCGCACTCGCCGAAAAGATGATCCAGGACATGAAGTCGGCCATCGAAGGCAAGACGGGCGGCGAGTTCCGGTACGAGGTGCGCAACGCCAACCGTTCCATCGGCGCCCGCATCTCGGGCGAGATCGCGCGCAAGTGGGGCAACTACGGCATGGAGGATGCGCCGCTCATCGTGCGGCTCACCGGCAACGTCGGGCAGAGCTTCGGCGTGTGGAACGCGGGTGGCCTGCACATGTACCTGGAAGGCGATGCCAACGACTACGTCGGCAAGGGCATGGCGGCGGGCAAGCTGGTGTTGCGCCATCCGAAGGATGCTCGCTACGTCGGCAAGGACACCGTGATCATGGGCAACACGTGCCTGTATGGCGCGACGGGCGGCCAGCTCTTCGCGGCCGGCGTCGCGGGCGAGCGCTTTGCCGTGCGCAACTCCGGCGCCGTCGCGGTGATCGAGGGTGCCGGCGACCACTGCTGCGAATACATGACGGGCGGCGTGGTCACGGTGCTCGGGCGCACGGGTCTCAATTTCGGTGCGGGCTTCACGGGCGGCTTCGCCTACGTGCTCGACCTGAATCGGGACTTCGTGGATCGCTACAACCATGAGCTCATCGATATCAGCCGTATCCAGCCGGAGTCGATGCAGAGTCACGTGCAGCACCTGCGATCACTGATCGAGCAGCACGTCGCGGAAACGGGCAGCGCGTGGGGTGAGGAAATCCTCAACGACCTGCGCACGTACATCGGCAAATTCTGGGTCGTGAAGCCCAAAGCGGCTTCGATCGACTCGCTGATGACGAACCTGCGGCGCGCCGCATAACACGAATCAGGTCTGGTTTCCAATGGCTGACAAGCATCTGCAATTTCTGGAAATCCCTCGCACGGATCCGGCGAAGGTCCCCGTTGAGCAGCGCGTCACCGAGTTCAAGGAGATCTACGCGCCCTTCGATCCGGCCGCGGCGGCTGCGCAGGCGGGGCGTTGCCTCTCGTGCGGCAATCCGTTCTGCGAGTGGAAGTGCCCGGTACACAACTACATCCCGAATTGGTTGAAGCTCATCCAGGAAGGCAACCTCTTCGAAGCGGCCGAGCTGTCTCACAAGACGAACTCGCTGCCGGAGATGTGCGGGCGCATCTGCCCGCAGGATCGTCTCTGCGAAGGCGCCTGCACGCTGAACGACGGCCTGGGCGCCGTGACGATCGGTGCGATCGAGAAATACATCACCGACGAAGCGTTCAAGCAGGGCTGGACGCCCGACATGTCGAACGTGAAGCCGACAGGAAAGAAGGTGGCGGTGATCGGCGCGGGGCCCGCGGGCCTCGGCTGCGCGGACATCCTCACGCGCAACGGCGTGAAGCCCGTCGTGTTCGATCGCTACCCGCGCATCGGCGGCCTCCTGACGTTCGGCATTCCGCCGTTCAAGCTCGAAAAGGAAGTGGTCGAGAAGCGGCGCGAGGTGATGGAAGGCATGGGCGTCGAGTTCCGCCTCGGGGTCGAGGTGGGCAAGGACATCTCGATGGAGCAGCTGCTCGCCGAGTACGACGCGGTGTTCCTGGGCATGGGCACGTACCGGTACGTGAAGGGCGGCTTCCCCGGTGAGGACCTGCCCGGCGTGCACGAGGCGCTGCCGTACCTCATCAAGAACATCAATCACGAGCTCGGGCTGCCCGGTTCGAGTGAAGCGCTCGTGAGCATGAAGGGCAAGCGAGTGGTGGTGCTCGGC
>JBDZVF010000670.1:0-2443 GCA_040255575.1 Pseudomonadota bacterium
ATTCGGACTCGGATGGGCGAAGTCCCACACCTTCGGCACCGGGCAGACACCGGTTCTGAAGTACAACCGCGGTCTCATGATGGCGATCCTCCACGATCGCATCCAGATCGCGAAGGCGGTCAACACCACGGTGATCTCGCTCGATGAGGCCCCGAAGGGTTACGCGGATTTCGACAAGGGTGCCGCGAAGAAATACGTCATCGATCCACATGGCCTGCTGAAGAAGAAGGCGGCCTGAAGTTCGCGTGCGGCGGCTCGCAGTCGGCAGCTGGAGCTAGATTGCGAGCCGCGCGGTGCTATCCCCGAAGTGCTCTTGCGGGCAACCGAGCTTGTCGAGCATCGCCAGCAGCAGGTTCGACATCGGCGTGAGCTCTTTCTGCCGGATGTGGCGATTGCCTTGGAGCGAGCCGCCGGCATGCCCCGCCAGAACGATCGGCAGCGGGTCGTGGTTGTGTGAATTGCCGTCGCTCATGCCGCTCCCATACAGCACGAGCGAGTGGTCTAGCAGCGTGCCCTCCCCATCCGGCAGCTTCGCGAGCTTCTCGAGGAAGTACGCGAACAGCCCCACGTGATAGCGATTCAGCACGGCGAAGCGCGCCTTGCTGTTCTCGTTGTTGGAATGATGCGAGAGGATGTGGAAGGAATCGCGGATGCCGCTTTTCGGATACACGGCATTGCTCAGCTCCTTCGCCAGCATGAACGTGCTGGTGCGCGTGATTTCCGTCTGCCAGGCGAGCGCCAGCAGGTCATACATCAGCTTGATGTGCTCTTCGATATCTTCCGGGATGCCGGCCGGCTTGCCGGGCAGGGTCACGTTGCTGTTCACGCGCTCGCCGGATTGCTGGATGCGCCGCTCGATCTCCCGCACATCCGTCACGAAGCGATCGAGGCGCTCCCGGTCCGCGGCGGGCAGCGTGCGGTTGAGGCCATCGATCTGCTCGGTGACCGAATCCAGGAGACTCAACGCCTGCGTGCGACGCGCGGCGCGTTGCGCGTCGTTCGCGCCGTCGCCAAAGAGCTGCTCGAACAGCACTTGCGGATTGTTCTGCATCGGCAGCGGCGACGTCTCGTTCTGCCACGACAGCGTATTGCGGTAGGCACAGCTGAGCCCTTCGCCGCAGTTGAGCCCTGCCTCCTCAATCATGAGCTCCAGCGACGGCAGCGGTGTGTCACGGCCCAGGTGCTTTGCCGCGATCTGATCCACCGTCACGCCGAGGCGCGGCTGCGCGCCGGACGCAGCCTTCGCGCCGCTCAGGAACGTGGCGGACGAACGATTGTGATTGCCCGTGGCGCCACCAGGCCCATACGCGAGGGGGTGCCCCAGATTGGAGACGACATTGATGTACGCCCGATGCGGCGCGAGCGGTTGCAGAATTTCGCTGAAAGTGAAGTCCCGCCCTTCGTCCTTCGGCGTCCAGCGAGCCATTGTGGCGCCGTGGGGAAAGTAGATGGCGCCGAAGCGAACCTGCGGCTTCGGAGTGGCACTCATCGCGGGAACCATCGCATCCAGCAGTGGCAGCGCAAGGGCCGCCCCCGCGCCACGCAATACTGCGCGGCGTGAAAGATGTCGGCGGGTGATGAAGTTCGCCATGGCTAATCCTCGCTCGCACGAGCGACAACGGCCGCTGCCTGCCCGGGCTTCGTGCGGTAACGGAACGGCACACTCTGCACGACGCCCTGGATCAGCGCGCTGAACCGCAGATCCTCGCGCTCCGCCTGCCTGACGATCGCCCGCACCGTCGGCATGTCGTGGTAGTCGATCGTGCGGCCGAGTGCGTACGTCATCAGCTTCTCGACCACGTTGGTGACGAACAAATCGGACTTCGACATCAGCGCGGTGGTGAGATCTTCAGGCCCCACCACGTTCGTTCCATCCACCAGCGTCCCGCTCGCATCGATGACGGAGTCGCCATCCCGCTCGCGCCACGCGCCGATCGCGTTGAAATTCTCCAGCGCGAAGCCGACGGGATCCATCACGTTGTGGCACGAAGCGCAGCTCGGATTCTTGCGGTGATTCTCCAGCCGCTGCCGCACAGACGTGGTGATGACCTGACTCCCGTCGCCATCGATGTTCGTCTCCACGCCCGGCGGCGGCGCCGGCACCGGCGCGGCCAGCAGATTTTCGAGTATCCAGCTGCCCCGGATCACCGGTGAAGTGCGGCTCGCCGTCGAGGTGATCGTGAGGATGCTGCCCTGACCGAGCAACCCGCGACGATGCGAGCCTGCGGGCAGCGTCACTTTCCGGAAATGCGAGCCGCGCACGTTGGGGATGCCGTAGTGCTTCGCGAGGCGCTCGTTCAGGAAGCTGTAGTTCGCTGTCAGCAACTCGGTGACCGGGCGGTCCTGAGTGCGTACCCAATCCACCAGCCCCCGGGTTTCCTCGATTAAGGCGTCACGCAGGTTCTCGTCGAACCCCTCGACTTCGGGCGTCACGGTTGCAAGC
>JBDZVF010000671.1:0-2443 GCA_040255575.1 Pseudomonadota bacterium
CAATCTGGTCTTCTCGATGCCGAAGGGAACGCCACCGGAACGGCTGCACAAGGCCGTGCGCAAGTTCGCTGTGGAGAAGTTCGGGCTGCAACATCGCTACGCAATGGCTCTGCATACAGACCAGGCGCACCCGCACGTGCACATCGTAGTGAAAGCGATCAGCGAACAAGGCGAGCGCCTCAATATTCGAAGGGCCACACTCCGGGAGTGGCGGCGCGACTTCGCGCGATACTTGCGGGAGTACGGCGTTGAGGCCAACGCCACCGAGCGCGCTGTGCGAGGGTCGCATCATCAGAACCGCAAGGGCGGAATCTTCTGGGCAGCTCGTCGGGGAGAGTCAACGTTCATGCGGGAGCGCGTCGAGTCGGTTGCACGCGAGCTGGCCGGTGATGGGCTTCGTGCCGAGCGCGGTAAGGCACGGCTCCTTCAGACTCGACGGGAGGTGGAGAATGGATGGCTGGCCTTCGCCGGAATGCTGCGGCGAGACGGAATGCATGAGATCGGGGATGATGTCAGGCGGCACCTAGAGCGGATGTCGACCGTACGGACCGACCGGGAGGAAATAGCGCACCGGCTCCATGCCCGCGTACGAGACAATCCGGCGCGTACGCGCTAGTGCGAGTCGATTCCGTAAAGTTGACAAAGATTCGGATTAAATGGAATTTGTTGACCGAGGGAAATCAGGTCTGAACTTTATGATTGGCCAGAAACGTCAGCTAGCAAGAGCCGTTGAGCTGAATCGACGGCTGGATGAGTCGGAGAGAGCGGGCGTATTTTGCTGACGTCGGCGAAGCGGCAATTCTTCGACATACGAGTCCTCGCGGGGCGTGAGCCAAGAAGAAAACGCATCCGCCGCACTGCTGACTTGGAGGGATAGGTGGTCTTCACGCTCCGTGCTCGACTGAATCCGCCGGCAATCTTCGGTCTGCCAGATGGTGACAAGATTGTTCTTCCCATTGGACCCGAGGAGAAGACGACCCTCGTGAGTCCTACCCTCGACGCGCGAACTGGAAAGATCGCCGGTTACGGCACGCTGTCCATGTTTAGAAAGCCGGAGGAGGCGCTTCTTCTCAACGTCCCCACGCGTGATGGGGCAGCGCATTTTCGCGACAATTTCGTGTCTGTGCAGATCGAGTCGCCAACCGCGCAAGAGGCATTCGACGAGGCGGAGCGGTTGCTAGAGCGAGTTGCGCAATGCTTGGGAGTACAAGTCGGACAGCGCGTCCATGTAACGCTCGAGTCGTTTGAGGACGATGCCGGCCTGCCTCATCCCGCATACGTACGTAAGACGGTGCCGCTGTTCTCGGCAACAGTCTACAACCTCCTACAACTGAGTCGGCAGCTGGATGCGGCCGTTAAATGGGCAGGCATCGCCGACGATCGAGCCAAGAAGGCGCTCTTTTACTTCGAGCACGCGCAGTTACTGGAAGGGTTCTCGAAGACTCTGGCCCTGCATTCACCGCACGCGGCGTTCTCGATGGCTACCGCTTTCCTGCAGATGTTCAAGGCACTGGTCACGATCATCGGCGAAGCGGGCGTGGATTCGGACTACCAGCGACGGGCGAAGCAAATGGGGCTGGGAAACGACTTTTGGAGTTCACGCGTGCAGCCGCTTTACAGGGTTCGGAACGACAGCGATGTCGCTCACTACAGCTTGCTGACTCCGGATCCGATGGAGGCGCACCGCCGATTTAACGAGGCGAGCGGTGTATTCCGCGACGTTCTTGCCGCATACATGCGCCTTCGCGAGGACGCCGCAGCCCCTGGGGGTTCGAGATCTGAATCTCCGGAGTAGCCGGCCGTCACGATCGGGGTTCCGGGGCTGATCTGGGCTCGCTGGCACGGTTGCACCGAGGCTCCATGTCCGCCGCTAGTTTCGGCGACCGCCTGCGAAATCCGGCAACGACCGCTAAGGTGAAAGTGCAAGGTAGGTGATCGAATGAGCGTAGCGGGGGTCCGCTCCAATCGCGGTGACGGATACCAGACCACAATAGCTTTGGACTGGGCATTGAGGATGCTCGCAAACGAGCAGATTCGATGGCTGGAGGTGGATTCGACTTCACTAGGCTCAGATGGCGCGCCAATCGCCGTCGACGACGTTGTCGTGAGATTTCACGATCAGACGGTCTACAGCCAGTGCAAGAAGAACCAGGTGGATTTTCTTTCGTGGACGGCTCCTGACCTGTCGGTCCATAGCGAAGCAGTTTCATGAGGTCCTTCCGGTCAAAACAGGGGGAAGAGGTGTCGAGAGGGAAAGCTGCTGCGCACCGGCTCGCTCGGGTCGAGAGCGCGCCCGCCACCGCGAGGCTCGAATAGCGCTCCGGCTCGGTATAGCCCATGCGCAGATGCTCCAGCATGGCCAGCACGGGGTCGCCCTCGCCGCCCGCCACCAGATTGAGCAAGGCGCGATGGTGGTTGAGGCGCCAGCGGCGGATTTCCATGC
>JBDZVF010000150.1:0-13090 GCA_040255575.1 Pseudomonadota bacterium
GCCCTCCCTCGTCCGGGGGAGTCGTTCCTCTCACCATACAGCTCTGCTGCGCGCTGGCTTGCGGCCCAACGCTGCTCCCCACGGCGCGCGGCGCCGGATTCATCCTCAAAACATCATTCCAGGACATGCTAATGAGCAAACCAGTCGTTCTGATCACCGGCGCACTGACGGGCATTGGCCGCGCCACCGCGGTCGCATTCGCGCGTGAAGGCGCGCAGCTCGTCGTTTCAGGAAGGCGCGATAGCGAAGGCCAGGCGCTCGCGCAGGAGTTGCACGGTCTCGGTGCAGAAGTCGAGTTCATCAAGGCCGACGTGCGCAAGGACGAGGACGTACGCAACCTCCTGGATCGAACAGTCGCCCACTTCGGTCGTCTCGACGTGGCGGTGAATAACGCCGGCACGGAAGGCCAGCCGGGCCCGCTCACCGAGCAATCCGCCGAAACCTACGCCGCCACCTTCGACACCAACGTGCTCGGCGTCGTGCTGAGTCTCAAGCACGAGCTGCGCGCGATGTACGCGCAAAAACAGGGCAGCATCATCAATGTCTCGTCGGTCGTCGGGAAGTTCGGGCTGGCCGGGGGCTCCATCTACGTGGCGAGCAAACATGCGGTCGAAGGGCTCACCAAGTCCGCAGCGCTCGAGGCGGCGGAGCGGGGTGTGCGCGTGAATGCGGTCTCGCCCGGGCCCATCGAAACGCCCATGCTGAAGCGGTTCACAGGCTCGGAGGAGAACAAGCAGGCGTTCGTGCAGCACCTGCCACTCAAGCGTGCCGGCAGGCCGGAGGAAGTCGCGCAGATCATCCTGTTCCTCGCGTCGGACAAGGCCTCCTATGTGACGGGTCAGTCGTACGCGGTGGATGGCGGGCGTCTCGCCTCGTGACCTGACTTCGCGAGACTCGCGAAACTTCGAGCCCGTGGTGCCTGGCCTTCGCCTCCGCGAATCGTCGTTGCCGGCGCCGCCACGCGGCGCCGGCGCGACTTCCCTCTGCTTCGCGCAGGGGCTAAGCTCGAAAACGACCCACCCGCACACGCCCTTCCCACTCCCGCGGAGGCGACGATGAGCATGATCATCCGGTACAAGGTCGTTGGCGGCGCCGAAGGCGAAGATCTTCGCGCCAGCGAGGCCGATGCGCTCGAAGCGCTCGAAAGAATGCTGGATCCCTACGTCCAGCGCGGCCACCACATCAACAACATCGAGAACGAGTACGTCATCGAGGATAGCGGCGGCAATCTCGTGGCGACGTACGAGCTGATTCACTGACGTCGCGCCCGGCATTCTGTCTCGCGGCCGGGCCAGAATCGCCCTCCTCCAATACGGCCTTCCACGCTCAGCGAAGATTCCGCTAACGCTGCCGCGTATTCGCCAACACGCAGAGCGTTCATCAAGCGGGCCGCTTCCCGATATCGGGTGAGCACCATATCCGGTGAGCACCGATCGCCCAATCTGCAACGGCAAGCGGCTGCAACCGCAATCGCTGGCTGTGAAATTCGCGGGCCATGACATCGCTCGTTATCGGCGCTTCCGCTGAAACGGGTGCGCGAGTTGCTCGCGCCGTTCGAATCCATTGGCTGGCCGCCTCGTATTCACGATCGTCACGCATAGGTAGCGCAGCATCGGCGCAGCCAGACGGCGCGCTACCTGAAGCGAGGAAACTGACGGCCCGGCCGCGCGTTTGTGTCTACGCTGAAGCCGACAAACGCACGACGATCGGAGGTGGAATCATGAGCGCGCTCGTTGCAGCTCTCTATAAAGATCACGCTACCGCGGACCAGGTTCGTACCGCTCTCGTGAGCGAAGGGTTCGCCACCGATCGCGTGCAGCTCACCTCGCCGAGCGAGCCGGGCCCTGCGGGCCTCGCTCCCGCGAACAATGCTACCGCCCAGCTTCGCAAGTACTTCGAACAGCTGTTCCCGGAGCCGGACGAAGCCGATGAAGTGAGCACCTTCGTGGACGGCGTGAAGCAGGGCAACGCGGCCGTTGTCGTCCATCCGCGCGGCGATGTGGAAGTGGAGCGCGCCAAGAGCATCCTGGCCGCTTCGCAGCCGCTGGAAGTTCGCGAGCACGACCTCGCCAACCAGACAATGGAGCGCGCGGCCTCGCATGAGGGTGAGACCGTGGTGGGCAAGGTAGTGCCGGAAGGGCTCAAGACGACGATCAATCCGCGCAAGAGCTGAGCGACCCGCGCAAGAGCTGAGCAATCCCCAAGAGCTGAGGCGGAGCACCCACCGCGCGGCAGCGTTAGCGCCGCGCGGGCGTACCGCGCGTCAGTACAGCGCGCCGGTACCGCACGTCAGTACAGCACACCGGTACAGCGCGCCAGTACCGCACGTCAGTACATCAGTAGGGCGTCGGCAGCTCCGGATGCCCCGCGAAGAGATCCTTATCCTTCTTCGCTTCGTTGTACGGCCGGTAGAGGGTCGACGGCTCATCCGGCGTCGTGGTCAACGCCGGCCGCACGCTGCCGTGGTCCGTCGCCTGCGCCCAGCTCGTCTCGTACCGATTGCGGAACAGCGCCGCGAGGTTCGTGTGAGCGAGGCGCCACTCCCCGTCTTCCTTCACGTAGTCGACGTAGTACGGCCCCCAGATCCACGAGGCTGATTTGTCGCTGCCGGATGCGCCGGGCGAGAGCCAGTGGCTGCGGGCAGAAAGCCCGTCCTTCGCGATCTCGATCACCGGGTTCACCGTCATGTGCAGGATGAAGAAGCCGGGGATGTTCCGGGTCGCCTCGAACGCCTTGTACAGCTTGCGCACGCTCTCGAGCCCGCGATAAACGCCGCTGTCGGAGAACTCCACAGACACGTCGGGCAACTTCTTCGCAAAGCATTCATCGACAACGCGCTCGTACTTGCGCTTGAAGAGATAGTGCACGTACTTCGCCTGCACCTTCTGAATTTCGAGCGTGTCTTCGAGCCGCTGCACGCGCGCGAGCAGCTCCTGGATCATCTGTGTGGGGTCGGTGGTGCTCATGTTCTTCTCCTCAGCGACGCGGGCCGGCCACGTCCGCCGGCTTGTCGTCCAGAATATCGGCGGGCGCGCCGCGGTTGATCAGGATGCCCTTGCGCCGGAGAAACCGCATGATCGACTCCGGCCCGGTGCGCGAGCCGCCGAGCCCGGACACGCCGAAGCTGTTGGTGCCGAGCTTGCGCAGTTTCGCGAACGTCAGGAACGTGTCCTGAACGAACACGCTTCCGGCGTTCACCTGCTCGGCGATGCGAATGCCTTCCTCCTCCGTGCCCGCGAGCACGGAAGCGGTGAGCCCGAACTCGGTGTCGTTCGCAAGCTCGATCGCTTCCTCGATCGTGCGGAAGCGCATCACCGGAAGAATCGGTCCGAACGTCTCCTCCTTCATGAGCCGCATGGTGTGATTCACCTCGGTTACCACAGTGGGCCGCATGTACAGGCCCCCGCCGAGTGTCTCGGTGACGCCGCCCGTCAGCAGCTTCGCGCCTTTCGCCACCGCATCCTTCAGGTGGGACTCCACGATCTCGGGCTGACGCACGAAGATGAACGGCCCGATGTGCCCGTCCAGCGGGTTCTGGTCATTCAGCCGCACCTGCTTCGACTTGCGCACGAGCTCTTCGACGAAGCGATCGTGGATGGATTCGTGCACGTACACGCGCTCCACCGAATAGCAGACCTGCCCCGTCGCGTAGACACCGCCGCGCAGAACGGCCGTGGTCGCGCGATCGATATCCGCATCCGCGGTGACAATCGCCGGGTCCTTGCCGCCCAGCTCGAGAAAGCACGGAATCAGCCGCTCCGCGCAGGCCACGGCGACCTTGCGGCCAGTCGGCACGCTGCCCGTGAGGCAGATGAGATCCACCTGGGAGATCAGATCCTGCCCGGTGCGCCCGTCGCCGAGCACGACGTCGAACACTTCCGCGAGCTCCGGCACCTTGCGCACCGTGTGCATCAGCGGCTCGACGAACCGCGGCGTGACTTCACTCGGTTTCAGCAGGACCGCGGACCCCGCGAACAGCGCGGGAACGGCATCCAGCAAAGACAGCATCATCGGCGCATTCCACGGGCTGATGATGCCCACGAGCGAATACGGCACGAGCTGCGACTGAATGTGCACGGACGGCATCGAGATGGACTGCCCCGTCACCTGTGCGCGAGCGAGCACGCCTTCCGCGTCTTCGCACCCGCCGCTGATGTTCGCCACCGCGATGAACGCCGTGAATTGCGACGTGTGGCAACCTCCGGTATCCGCGCCGTCGGCAGCGCCAATGGCCTTGGCATGCGCAACCAGCTCGCCCGTCCATCGGCGCATGATGGCGATGCGCTCGGCGATCGGCCGCGCTG
The DNA here is from genome assembly GCA_040255575.1 of Pseudomonadota bacterium. Classification (GTDB taxonomy): domain Bacteria; phylum Pseudomonadota; class Gammaproteobacteria; order Steroidobacterales; family Steroidobacteraceae; genus JADGHX01. The sequence goes on from JBDZVF010000150.1 coordinate 4,305, forward strand.
CCCACGCCTTCTGATTACGACGCAGGCGTGCCGCCTTCTCCGCCACTTCCTCTGCCGAGGCGACCGGGAAACTGAAATCGGTGGCGCCGGTGCGCGGGTTGCGCACCGGGATGGTTCGGGTGTTCACGTCTGTCATGCTCGATTTACTCGCTTGTAGTTGAAGCGACCGCTCTTCAGCGCCGCCTCGGGCACCCAGGTGCCATGGAAAGTGGAGCGCACGCGCACGGGAATGCGCAAGGTCGCGACGGGGCCCGCGGCGACTTTCTGCGCATCCAGGATGACGAGATCGCTGCGCATCTTCGAAACGCGGGACACCGGCACGATCAGCCAGCCGTCGCCTTCAGCCGAGTCCGGCGCACGCGGCACGAACTGCCCTTCCTGCACGGCATCGCCCGGGCCCGGTAACCAGCTCTCGAACTCGCCGGTCTGCACATTCAGGTGCCCGGTGCCGCTCGATCCGTCCGCCCCGCGCGCCGCAATCACATAGCCGTGGCGGTACGGCTGGCCCTGGTAGCGATCGTCCGTGCGCGGCATTTCGCAGGGACTCGCGAGCAGTCGACGCTGTTCGATGTGCCCGTCCTCCCGCTCGAGATCCATCGTGAGCCGCGTGAGGAACGGCGGCACCGGCGCGGTCGTCTCTCCCGCGGGTGTCGTGAAGAACGGAAAGCAGTTGCCGTCGTAGAGGCACACATCCAGATGAACCTTCGACCCCTCGCGATGGGCGTTCATCATGTGCCCGGCGCTCGCGGCGGGCATCTTGAACCAGCGGATGTCGCGGGCCGTACCCGTGCGCGGAACCAGGGCCACGTGCACGTCCTTGTCCGGATTCCACTGGAAATACGGGCCGCCCGCTTTCACCACCTCGAGATCGGTGATGAGCGGGAAGAACGGGAACACGATCCATTCATCCGTGATCGCGAAGTCGTGCACGCAGGCGGCGTACGGCATCTCGAACCAGATCTCGTTCAGCAGCTGGCGGTCGGGCCCGAAGCGATAGAACACAATGTCGCGCGTGGCATCACCGCGCGCCTGATAGGAGAAGGTGAAGAGCTCGTCGGTCACGGGGTCGACCTTGGGATGCGCGCTCAGGCACATGGCCCGCACGGCACCGTCGAAATCGTCGCGACCGAACGTTTCGAGAGTCTCAGGGTCGAGACGATGCGGGAGGTCATCTTCCTTCAGCGCGTATAGCCGGCCCGCATGGAACATCGCCGTGGTGTTGCCCGTGCCCATGTGAACGCCCGCAACGCTGGGGTCGTTCGTGTACCGGTTCCGATACCGGCCGAAAAGGTTGCGCCGGGCCGCCTTCTGCAGCTTGTAGCGCTCCGTGTGAACCCAGCGGCTCACGTAATCGACCTGGTTGTCCTTGAAGCGGAACATGTGGATCATGCCCTCGCCGTCGATGAAGATGTCGTCCGTGCGGCCGGAAGGGTATTGCCGGTCGGCGCCCACCCTGTAGAGCGCGCCCTCGAGCCCGTCGGGGATCTCACCCTGCGTCAGCTCGAGACCGCGAATGTCGCATTCGGTGCGCAGGGGCTCGCCCCAGCCGCGATACAACTCGATGTCGGGAAAGCGAACGGGTTCAACCATACGAAACGAGCCTCATGATTTCGATTGGTGGCGGGCCGCGAGCAGGTAGTGCACGCCACCCCAAACGTAAAACACGGTGGATGTCATCAGCGCATAGCGCAGCCCCGTGGCCGCCGCCCGGTCCCCGAGTTCCGCGCCCAGCTGCGTAGCGAAGACATCGCTCAGAAAGCCGATGAGCGGCGTGCCCAACCCGAGCGACACCGCGCTCACGATGAGCTGATAAATCGCGATGGTGGACGCACGCGTGCGCGATGTCGCGAGGTTCTGCACGGTCGCCATGCTCGGTCCGTAGTGCATCACCAGGCTGGCACCCGCCATGGCGAGGAATGCGAAGGCGACCGGCAGCCGATCCGAGCTCAGCGCCAGCAGATACAGCGGCACAGAGCAGAACATCCCGATCGCCGGGATCAGCGAGTTCCACTTCAAGTGCCCGCGCCCCATGCGGTCCGCGAAGAATCCGCCGATGAGAAGGCCGCCGCCCACGTTCGCGAACGCCACGAGACCGTAGAGCATTCCGGCGGTGCTGAACGGCAGCTCGAACACTCTCGTGAAATACACGCCGAGAAATTGGCCGAGGCCGTGCAAGCCGAAGCCGCCGAGAACGCCGCCGATCACCACGTGCCGGAACACAGGGTTCGAGAGGCACTGCCGCGCCACTGTCGGCAAGGGAGGCACGTCGGTTTCACGGAGACCTTCGATGTGCCCACGCGGCGGCTCGCGGAGCGTGAGCCACACGAGCAGCGCGATAAGAATGCCCGGTACGCCCATGATCACGAACGCCGCGCGCCATCCCATCGACTGCGCGATGATCCCGCCGGTGGAAGCACCGATCAACGCGCCGATCGGCACGCCGAGCATCATGATGGAGGTGACGAACGCACGCCGCTGCCTGGGGAAGTGATCGCCCAGGATCGAGCTCGCCGGCGACATGAAGCCCGCTTCCCCCACGCCAACACCCACGCGCATGACGAGCAACTGCAGATAGTTGGCGGCGGCTCCGCACAGCGCGGTCATGAGCGACCAGAGGAATGTGGCCGCGGCGATGATGCGCACGCGGTTGCGGCGCTCCGCGAGGCGCGCGAACGGAATGCCGAGTATCGAATACAGCAGCGCGAAACTCAGCCCCTGAAGCAAGCCGAGCTGAAAGTCACTCAGGCCAAACTCGCGCCGGAGCGGCTCAGCGACGGACGCGACGACCGAGCGATCGGCATAGTTGATCGTGCAGACGAGCATCAGCACGAAGAGCAGCCAGCGCTGATAGCCCTTCGAGTACGACTCGACGGCGGACGGGCGCGATGCGGCTAGCGTATCCATCAAGGCATCCGCAAAACGGGCTTGATGACCTGGCCCGCGGCAATGTCCGCAAACGCCTTGCCGATCTCGGCGAACGGATAGAACCGGAGCAATCGATCGAACGGAAACCGCCCCTGCTGCCAGTACCGGATCAACATCGGTATGAACTGCCGGGGTGCGGCGTCACCGCCCAGGATGCCGCGCACGACGCGCCCGCCCGCCAGAATCTTGAACATCGGTGGCTCCCAGTTTCCACGCGGCGCCGTGACGAAGCCGGCCACGCCGCGCATCGCAAGGCACTCGATCGCCGTAGTGAATACCGGCGGGCTGGTGGTGGTGTTGAAGGTGTAATTGACGCCGCGTCCCGTGATCGCCCGGATTTGCTCGGCGAGGCCTTCCGTATCGGCCGCGAAGGTATCCGTGGCACCGAGCTCGCGCGCCAGCTCGAGCCGCGCCGGATTCGTATCGATCGCGACGATGCGCTCCGCGCCCACGAGGCGCGCGGCCATCACCGCGCTCAGCCCCACGCCGCCGACGCCGAAGATGGCCACGGAGCTGCCCGCACCCACGCGCAGCGATTCGATGATCGAGCCCGCGCCGGTAATCACGCCACAGCCGAGCGGGGCCAGCTTCTCGAGCGGCAGACCGGGCTCGAGCTTCACCGCCGTGCGCTCGGGAACGATCGAGTGCGTGGCGAACGAGGACTGCCCGAAAAAGTGCGAGTGAATGGATGCGCCATCCGGCGTGGCGAGCGCCGTGCTGCCATCCATTCGCTGACCGCCGAAATTGCGCGGCATCGCCTGATCGCAATAGCTCGGATGGTTCTCGGCGCAGTTCGGGCAAACGCCGCACGAGCTGCCACTCAACAGCACCGCATCGCCCGGCGCGAGCTCGCGCACGCCGTCGCCGACCTCTTCGACGATGCCCGATCCCTCGTGCCCGAGCACGATCGGGAGCGGCGAAAGGCGCCCGCCATGCGCGTGCAGATCGGTGTGACAAATGCCCGCGGCGACGATGCGAACTCGCAATTCGCCGGCTCGTGGCGGCTGCAGCTCCAGGCTTTCGATCACCGGGGCTGGCGTCTGGGGCCGGCTCACGGCCGCGCTGATTCTCATCGTGATGCTCCGGGCATCCAGCACCCGTGGAAGGTCGAGCGCACCCTGACGGGCATACGTACCGTCGCAACCGGGCCTGCGTCAACGTTCTGGGCGTCGAGAATCACCAGATCGTTTCGGTGCTGGTCCAGGCGGTTCACGAGCACCAGCAGCCAGCCGTCCCCTTCCGGCGCGGCAGGGCTGCGGGGCACGAACTGCGGCTCGTGGACCGAACAGTGCGCGCCCGGCTCCCAGATCTTGAACGCACCGGTCTCGTGATCGATGTGGCCGATGGCGCTTTCGAGCGTCGCCACGCGGTTGGCATCCACGCGTGGCCGAACGATGAGGTAGCCGTGCCGATACGGCTTGCCCTGATACCGGTCGTCCATCCGCGGCATCTCGCCCGGCATCCGCACGAGCGGCGTCTGCGTGAAATCCGCGCTGCCGCTATGAAGCTGCAAGGAAACGCGCGACAGGATCGGCGGCACCACGGGCTGCCCATCCCCGACACTCGGCTGCGGATAATCCAGAACGCCCGGCTTTGCGACGGGGAAGAACGTGAACATATTGCCGGCATACGCCGTCGCATCCAGATGCAACGTGTTCCCGGCGCGGAACGCGTTCATCGTGTGCCCGATACCCATTGCCGGCCCGTGGAACCACTGGATCTCACTCGCCGTGCCGCGCCTCGGCACGGCCGCGAAATGCATGCCCTTCTCCGGGTACCAGAGGTAATAGGGCCCGCCGGCCTTGATGACCTCGAGGTTCGTGATGAGCGGCGTGAAGGGAAAGATGACATGCGTATCCGTGACGCCGAAATCGTGCACTGTCGCCGCGAACGGCATCTTGAACCAGATTTCGTTGAGGATCTGTCCGTTCTCACCGATGACGTAGAACACGATGTCATCGGTCGCGTCGCCTTTGGCCTGATAACCGAACGTCAGCAGCTCGTTCGTCGCGGCGTCGATCTTGGGATGGGCGCTCATCGTGAGCGACGTCACCTGGCCGTGATAGTCGTAACGACCGATCGTGGCGAGCGTATCCCGGTCGATCTCATACGGCAGGTCGTCTTCCTTCAGCGCCAGGAGCCTGCCGCCGTGCCAGAGCGCGGTGGTGTTCGCCGTGCCCATGCTGAGGTGGCGCACGCGCGGATCGCTGGTGTATCGGTTTCGGTATCGGCCAAAGAGCGCGCGACGCGCTTTCTCCTGCGCGACGAAGCGCTCCGTGCGAACCCAGCGACTGCGGTAATGCACCTGGCCATCTTCGAACCGGAAGCGATGGATCTGGCCCTCACCGTCGATGAACACGTCCTCGCCGTCGCGCGGCGGGTACTGCCGGTCCGGTCCACATCGCAGCCAGGCGCCGTTGAGCTCGGGAGGCACCGTGCCTTGCGTCACCTCCATCGCCACGGCATCCGATTCCACGCGCAAGGGTCGCCCCCAGCCTGCGTAAATCGGAATGTCGGGGAATGTGACCTTGGGAGGAACATCCGTCTTCTGCTCGCGAACGGCGGTGATGAAGGCTTCGATTTCCGGGCCCAGCGAATCCTGCGTCGTACCGATTTGCAGCACGCTGCTCACATGGTTGTGACCCTGCAGATAGAGCACCCGCGGATATTCCTGCTTCCTGGCTTGACGAGCCGCGACGAACGCAGCGGCCTGCCGCTGGAAATCGTCGGGGTCGAGCTCCGAAACACTCACCAGGAGCGGAAGGTCGGTGGACGCAAGACCCGAGAGAGAGGAGAACTGGCTCCACCTGCTTTCATCCGCGCCGTAGTACGCCTTCTGGAACTGATTGCGATCCGCGATGGAGACGTCGTACACACCGGATATCAACAGTGCGCCCGCGAGCGCGCGCCCTGCCGAGCGGTGGAACCGCGCATCGGTGAGATAGTTCGCGACGTGCACCGCTCCCGCGGATTGGCCCATCAGGAAAACGGCGTTGGGATCGCCACCGTACTCCACGATATTCCGGGCGAGCCACTCCACCGCACGGCCCACATCCTCCGCCCCTGCCGGCCAGGGATGCTGTGGGGCGAGGCGATACGTCATCGTCACGCCGATGCAGCCGCGCGCCGCCGCCCAATGACCGATGTTGTCGTAGTACGGAGTGCCGGGACGACTCTTGTCGCCGCTGACGAACCCACCCCCATGTACAAAGATCAGTACGGGGCGCTTCGCCGCCGAGACCTCTCGCGGCGCGAAGACATCCAGGCGATGCCTTTCGTCCGGGCCATACGCGCAGTCGCGGTGAACCTGCGAATCGGCAGCTTCCTTCCGCGCGTGGAGCTCTGCAAAGCACTCCATCGTCCCTTGCAGCATCTGTGGTGAAAGCGGCCGACCCAGTGCCGCGAGACGATTGCGAATGTGAGTGTCCATCAAGCAGCCTCCGCCTGCATCAGGCGATTGACGACGCGCTGGAATGCAACCACTGCCCGATCCCCCGGCGTCGGTATGACATTGACACCCGGTGACCGCGCGATGACCTTCTGCTGTGCCTCGATGATGGCCCTGTCCTCACCGAAGGCCTGATGCGCCACTTTCAGCAGCATGTCCGCGATCGCCTCCGCCCCCGGACGCGCGCGCGGACCCCACGAGAAGAAATACCGGGACGTGCTTTCCGTCAGTGGCGTGACGGCCTGACAGGAGAAGGTCTCACTCAACGGCGCCTGTGTCGGCGGCTCACCATTGAGCGCCGCGGCGGTGCCGGCGGGATAGATCTTGCTCCCCAGCAGCAGAATGCCGGGAACCAGGAAGTCATAGTAGGACCAGTGATCGACCGCGGGTGGCCCGCGGAAGCTGATCGAGTTCTCGACCCAGCGCTCGACCCGCACACCGCGATCGAGCGGCGTGACCTTCGCCCGCTTGCGGGCCCACTGCTCGTCCGCCCCGAACGAAGCCGAATGCACGTAGGACAGGTGCGAGAAATCGAGCAGGTTGTCGTTGATCAAGCGGTAATTCGCTTCGTATTCGAGCTGCCCGCTCCGAAGCACCCAGTCGGGATCGTCGAGCCCGATCACGCGCGGAATGAGCGACTCATCGGCGCGCGCCGGGTCGCCCGGCCAGATCCACGCCCAGCTGTGTCGCTCGACGATCGGGAAGCTCTGCACGCACACGGTGGCCGGAATCTTCTCCACCGAACCCGGGATCTCCACGCACTCGCCAGACGGCGCGAACTTGAGCCCGTGATACATGCAGCGCAGATCGTCCCCTTCGATGCGCCCCATCGACAGCGGCGCGAGCCGATGCGCGCAACGATCCCGAAGCGCGACGAGCGCCCCGTCGCGCTTGCGATAGATCACGACCGCATCGTCGAGCAAGCCGCGGGCCACCGGCTTTCCTTCCGGAAAGTCCGTGCTCCAGCCTGCCACGTACCAGGCGTTTTTCAGGTACATGCTGCCCCCCTCCCGGATGTTCAGAACCTCACGGTGGCCCGCACTCCGTAGGTTCGCGGTGAGCGAATCTGCGCGTAGTACAGCGTTGGATCGCCGCCCACCGCCTCCGGCGAGGAGAACGGGTAGCGGAAGCCGCCGGTGTAGATGGCCGCATCGTTGAGGTTGCGACCCCACAGCCCAACGTCCCACTTGTCGCTCGGGGCGTGATACGTCAGCGCCGCGTCAAACGTCACGTAGCCATCGTCGGAGCCGGAGTTGATGAAATCCGCCGTCAGGTACTTGCTCGACGCGAACTGCCCGTTCGCATCCGCCACGAGGCTCGCGCCGTTGCCGAATGCGAACGTGTGCGCGTAACCGGCGCTGCCCGACCACTTCGGCGCGTTGACCAACGGTTTGCCGCTGCAGTCGATGGTCTGGAGTGAGTCCGTCGGCACGAATGGATCGTTCGCCGTGAGCGGCGTGACCGGCCCGAGCTTGCAACCCGTCGCGTTCGCCGAATAACCGGCGCTCAAGCCGAACGGCGGCGGGTTATAGGCCGTATAGGCAAACGTGTCGTACTTCGTATGCAGGTATTCCACGTTGAGGCGCAGCGAGTCGCTGGTCGTCGGCCGGAACTGCAGATCCAGGTTCAGGCCGTAGAGCTTCGCCTCACCGGCGTTGGTGGTCAGGAGGCCCGTGGCGCCGCCCGACGAGATGCCGAGGAAGCGTTCCTGCTTGTCCGTGTAGTCCCAGTAGAACGCTTCGGCATTGAGCTGCAGGCGTCGCTCGAGGAATCGGTTGCGTGAGCCGAGCGTGAACGCCTTCAGCTTTTCCGGCGCGAAGGAATTGTTCGGTGACGGCACGCTCGGGAAGAATCCGCCGGCCTTGTATCCCGTCGCAACCGTCGCGTACAGCATGCTCTCTTCGGCGAGGTCGAGCTCGGCGCCCACCTTCCAGGATGTGTTCGAGAAGTCGCGCTGCGCGTCGTTACTCACGACACCGGGGCGTGGCAGCATCGTGATCGTGGCGCCACCCTGCTCCTTCTCATCCTTGGAATAGCGCAGCCCGCCGATCAGTCGGAACGTGTCCGTGACGCTGAACGTGGCTTCGCCGAAAGCGGCCTTCGCGACCGTGCCGAGCGTCGTGTCCACCTGGCTCTGCTGAAACGGAATCGCCCTGAGCACGTAGTGCTGGGTCTGGTCCTCGTCAAAGTAATACAGGCCTGCAACCCATTTGACGCGATCGGTCTGATTCGAGAGGCGCAGCTCGTAGCTCTGCTCCTTCGAAGTCTCGGCGGTGTCGAAGCTGAATCCCGGCGTGTAGGTCAGGTATCGCGGCGTCGTGTCGCGATAGGCGGGAATGAACGTGAGCGTCGCGGGACCGAAGTTCCAGTTCAGCTCCGCGCTGATGGCCTTCACATCCACATCGGTGTTGCC
>JBDZVF010000672.1:0-2428 GCA_040255575.1 Pseudomonadota bacterium
GTGCTCGCGCGTTCGGAAGTCCCGGTCGAGGAGGCTGCGGAACTGCTGGTGTTCAGCAGCTCCGGTAAGCTCGTGTCCGGAACGATGAGTAACGTCTTTCTCGTCAGGCACGGCCGCGTGCACACGCCGAAAATGGATCGTTGTGGCGTGGCCGGGATCATGAGGCGGGTCATCTTGCGTGAGGCTCGGGCGTGCGGGCTCGCGGTTGAGGAACGGCCGCTCGCCGAAGCGGATCTCGCGAGCGCCGAGGAGATATTCGTGTCGAACGCGCGTATCGGCATCTGGCCCATTCGCGTGCTCGCGGGGCGCGACCTCGGCGTCGGACCCGTGACGCGCCGGGTGCAGGCGTGCCTCACCACTGTGCTGGAAAGTGCTCCCGATGCGTAAGCTGACCGGGCTCGTCCTCGCGTTCATCCTTTTGGCAGCCGGCGTGGCCCTTGCCGCGTCCTGGTGGGCAGGCCGGCAGTTCAATGCGCCCGGGCCGACGCACGAGACAGCGCGGATGGAAGTGCCGGCGGGCGCGAGCGTTCGAGGCGTGGTTCGCATGCTCGGCGATCGCGGCATCGTCAGCGATGCGCGTGCGGTGGCTCTCTATCTGCGCCTCCACAATATGCATCCGACGATCAAGGCGGGCACCTACGATTTTCCGCCCGGCGCCAGCCCCGCGCAGATCTTCAGGATGCTGCAACAGGGTCAGGTGGTGCTGGAGCAGCTGACGATCGTCGAGGGCTCGACGTTTGCGGATCTGCGCAAGGCGCTGGAGAAGCATCCTGCCGTCACGAAAACGCTGACGGGCAAGACCGACGCGGAAGTCATGGCCGCCATCGGCCACGCCAACGAGCTCCCCGAAGGGCGGTTCTTTCCCGATACGTACCGTTTCGCGGCACGCACCACAGACGCGGACATCCTCAAGCTCGCGTACGACAGCATGGCGCGCGTGCTCGCCCAGGCATGGGCGGAACGCAAGGAAGACCTGCCGATCTCGACGCCGTATGAAGCGCTGACGCTTGCCTCCATCGTGGAGAAGGAAACCGGAATCGCGAACGATCGGCCACGGATCGCCGGCGTATTCACCACCCGCCTGCGCAGGGGGATGCGGCTGCAGACGGACCCATCCGTGATCTACGGCATCGGGGCGAAATACGACGGTGACATCCGCACGAAAGACCTGACGACGGACACGCCTTACAACACGTACACGCGGGCAGGCCTGCCGCCGACCCCGATCGCGCTGCCAGGCCGGGATTCGATCATGGCGGTAGTGCGCCCGGAGGAAACAGGCGATATCTTCTTCGTTGCCGTCGGGGACGGCACTGGCGCGCACTACTTTTCGAAGACACTCGAGGAGCACAACGCCGCGGTCCGGCGAATGCTGGCGCGACAGCGTCAGCAGTTACAGCCCACAGATCCGCAGAACAAATGACCCAGGGTCGATTCATCACGCTGGAAGGCATCGAAGGCGCGGGCAAGTCCACCGTTGCGAAGTTCGTTCGCGAATGGCTGCAGGCGCGCGGCAAGCGCGTGACGCTCACGCGCGAACCGGGCGGCACGCCACTCGCCGAGCGGGTGCGGCAGCTCGTGCTGGATCGGCAAGGCGAGGCGATCACGCCGGCCACGGAAACCCTGCTCATGTTCGCGGCGCGCGGGCTGCACGTCGAAAATCTCATCCGGCCGGCGCTCGCCCGCGGCGAGTGGGTGGTGTGCGATCGCTTCACCGACGCCACTCGCGCGTACCAGGGCGCCGGGCGCGGCGTGGATCGCGCGTGGATCGAGCAGCTCGCTTCGCAGGTCCAGCGCGGCCTCACGCCCGATTGCACCTTGCTGCTGGATTTGCCCGTGAGCACCGGTCTCGAGCGCGTGCAGAAGCGCTCCGGTCCGGCGCCGACGGATCGCTTCGAAGAGGAGCCCGCGAAATTCTTCGAGCGCGTGCGCGAAGCGTATCTGGAGCTGGCGCGCGCGGAGCCGAACCGAATCCGCATCATTAACGCGGCGGGTAACGTCGAAGAGGTTCAGAAGGCCGTCGCAACCGTATTGGCGTCTCTCGACCGATGACTCCGAAGTGGCTCGCACCCGCAATCGCTTCGCTGAACGCCGCGCGCAAGGCGGGGCGCCTGCCGCACGCGCTGCTGATTCACGACACGCCTGGCGGGGGCGGCGATTGGCTCGCGAACTGGGCCGCCTCCGTAGCGCTCTGCCTCTCCCCGGACGAAGCTCCGTGTGGCAAGTGCGCCGGCTGCGTGCGAGTGGCGAACAACCAGCATCCGGACCTCGTGCGCGTGGTTCCGTTGGAGGACTCCAAGCAGCTGCGCATCGAGCAGGTACGCGAGCTCGCGCAGGAGCTTTCGCTCACCAGCCATCAGGGCGGCTACAAGGTGGGCATCCTGTCCCCCGCGGATTCGATGAATCGTTTCGCCGCGAACGCGTTGCT
>JBDZVF010000673.1:0-2422 GCA_040255575.1 Pseudomonadota bacterium
CTACGCGTCGCGCCGGCCTGGCGCAATCCGGACGCAGGCGCGGGGCGCGCCCGGTTCAGTTTAGTAAGTTTAGCTTACGAGCGAGCGCGCGGGGCGTCAAGGCGCCAGGGATCTCATGTCGATGACGAAACGGTACTTGATCTCGCCCCTCAGCATGCGCTCGTACGCCTCGTTGACCTTCTGGATGGGGATGATCTCGACGTCAGCGCCCAGGTCGTGCTGCGCGCAGAAATCCAGCATTTCCTGTGTTTCACGCAGCCCTCCGGTGATCGATCCGACGATGCTTCGGCGCTTGCGAACCAGACGCGCCACGTCCGGCGACGGATTTCGCTCTGCCGGAATGCCCACGAGCACGAGCGATCCGTCCCGCGCGAGCAGGTCGAGCAGCGGGTCGAGATCGTGGGAGACCGCAGCGGTGTCCAGGATCAGGTCCAGGCTTTCCTTGTGGCGAGCCATCTGCGCGGTGTCCGTGGACACGCACACTTCGTGCGCGCCGAGCCTGCGGCCGCTCTCCGCTTTCGCCGGAGAGGTCGTGATCAGCAATACAGTTGCGCCCATGGCCCGGGCGATCTTGAGGCCCATGTGCCCGAGCCCGCCGAGGCCGACGATGCCCACCTTCCTGCCCGTGCCCGCCTTCCAGTGTTTCAGCGGCGAATACGTCGTGATGCCCGCACAGAGCAGCGGCGCCGCGCGCGCGGGATCGAGATTCTGCGGAATCCGCAGCACAAACCGGTCATTGACGACGATCTTCTTCGAATAGCCGCCGTAGGTCTGGCGGCCGGTCTGCGCTTCGATGCCGGAGTAAGTGCCGGTGAAGCCGTTTTCGCAGAACTGCTCCTGGTCTTCGGCGCAACTTCGGCAGCGCTGACAGGAGTCGACCATGCAGCCCACGCCGACGAGGTCGCCCTTCCGGAACTTATCGACCTGCGCGCCGACCGAAACCACGCGGCCCACGATCTCGTGACCGGGCACGAACGGGTAGCGCTCCGCGCCCCACTCCCCTCGCACCGTATGGATATCGGAATGGCAGATGCCGCAGTAATCGATGTCGATCTCCACATCGTGCGGTCCGGGGTCGCGGCGCTCCAGGGTCCAGGGCCGCAGCGGCGTGTCAGGGCTGTAGGCAGCGTAGGCAGAAGTTCGGATCATTCTTGCGTCTCCACTTCGATACGTTGGAGGCGGGAGATTAGCTTGTTCGACTGAATGCCCAAAAATCTGGATCCGGTTTGAGCTATTCCGAACATGATCCATAGAGATTTCTGCTTCAAAATACTGAGTCGCAGCGGAAGTTGACGCCATTTCAATACGGTGTACGACGTGAGGAACCTGTACAGGAGCTGCATAAGCGAACATCAACGGGTCATCCCCTGGCCGTCTCTCGGGCTACTTCAGCGTCCAATCGAGTTCCTCGACAGCTCGTCTTCATCTGAGCCGCTCCCGAGCGATTCGCCCGCCCCGGGGACGCTCCTCGTCCTGGAGATCGACTGCACGCTTCTGCCGGTAACGCTGCCGAGCCGCCGGGCCAGCGCGCTGGCCGCTTCGAAGCGTTGCTCGCTGTAGTCACGCTGCCCTCAAGGAGCCGAGCCCCAGTCGCAGTCATGGAGCTTCAGTTCCAGCCTGAACAGGGCGTCACGCCCTGCTCGGGACGTGCCAGCACACACTCGGAGCACGCAATCGCCATCGCTTTGCTCTCGAACACGTATGCGGGTCTCCCTCACCACCGCCCTGGCCACGAGGTGGGCGAGATTCGCATTCGTGGTGGTGGCGTTGATCGAGGTCAACAACCTTCCAAGCGAATCGGCAGTGTTCGGGCGCATGATGCGAAGAGCGACCCGCTTGACAGACAGATGTCACGGTACGCGACGACGCGTACGGCAGCGGGCCGGCTGGAGGAATGCTCGTGCCCTTTTCGCCCCCACATCCGCGCTTGCGCGAACCGATAGCGGCGCCCTTTGATTCAGCGACACCTGGCGGCCCAGAGCTCGCGGCGCTACTGAAAGCCAGCGAAGCGCGAAGGCGCTTGGCGGCAGACGCAGGCGCCCTCGGCCTTTGGACGTGGGACCCCGTGGCGGACAGCGTTGAGCCCGAAAACGACCGGGCCTACGAGATCTTTGGGCTCAGGCCGAGCGGGAACACGCTTAACACAGCCTGCCTCGTGAGCTCTTACCTGCACGAAGACGATGTAGAGACATTCAAGCGCGCAGCGGCACGCACCCTGGAGACCGGAAAGCCATTCTTCTTTCAGGGCCGGATCTATCGCCAACCGGATAGAGAACTGCGGTGGATAGAACTCAATGGTCGGCTTCAACCGCCATCCAATGGCCGATCCGCCGTGATCATCGGCACTACCGCCGACATCACAGCACTCCGGCTCGCGGAGGAAAGCGAGCGGCAAGCGCTCGCGGCAGCCGTGGCGGCCGCC
>JBDZVF010000151.1:0-4818 GCA_040255575.1 Pseudomonadota bacterium
CGACTGATGATGGCCGATCACGTCGATTCGAGCGAAGTCACCGTCTCGGTCAAGGACGGACGGGTGACGCTCGAAGGTAGCGTGCCCCATCGAAGCATGAAGCATGCGATCGAAGATGTGGCCGACTACGCCGCAGGCGTGCAGGAGGTCGAAAATCGCATTCGCGTGGAACGCCCTGGCGGGACCTCTTCGTCCACGGGCGCATCGTCGACGGGCGTGCAGACCGCCTCCGGTGTCACGGCCACATCTGGCAGCAGGACGACGAAGCAGTAGGGCAATGACGCGATAGCTGGAAGTGAACCGGACGATCGGCGGGCGCTACGCCCGCCGAAAGTCCACAGCTGGCAATTGCATCGACCGGCGATACTTTGTCACCGTTCGACGCGCAACCTTCACCCCGCGATCCGCCAGCAGCTCGGTGAGCTGCACGTCCGACAGCGGATTGCGTCGATCTTCCGCAGCGATGAACTCACGCAGCAGAGCGCGAATCGCAGTAGCCGAGCAGGAGCCCCCGCTCGTCGTCGCAAGCTGCCGCGAGAAGAACCGCTTGAAGGCCACCACGCCGCGCGGCGTCGCCATGTATTTATGGCTCGTGGCACGCGAGACGGTGGATTCGTGCAAACCCAGCTCGTCTGCGATCTCGCGCAGCGTGAGCGGGCGCATGGCGAGGTCGCCATACTCAAAGAAATTCTTCTGCCGGGCCACTACAGCCTCAGCGACGCGCTGAATCGTGAGGAACCGCTGCTCGAGATTGCGCACGAGCCAGCGCGCCTCCTGAAGATGCTGCGCGAGGAGTGTGGTCTCCCCGTCACGCGCGTGACGGAAGCAATCCGCGTACTGCTGATTGACGCGAATGCGCGGATAGATCGCCGAGTTGATGCTCACCATCCACTTCTTCTTTTCCTTGCGCACGATCACGTCCGGCACGATCGCGCGCGGCTCGAAGCTGCCGATCTTCGAGCCGGGACGCGGATCGAGGCTGCGGATCAGCTCCATCGCCTCGCGCAGGTCCGCCTCGGAACAATGCAGGGCGCTTTGCAGCTTGCCGTGATCGCGCGCAGCGAGCATGTCGAGCTTGGTGTTCACGATGTCGAGCGCCAGCGCGCGGCCAGGCTCGTTGCGGTCCATCGCCTGCAGCTGCAGCGAAAGGCACTCGCCGAGGCTGCGCGCAGCGATGCCGCTCGGCTCCAGGGTCTGGACGATGCGCAGGGCCGTCTCGAGCTCGCCGGGCTCCAGCGAATCCGAGAACACCGTCAGCTCTTCGAGAGGCTGACGCAGGAAGCCATCTTCATCCAGCGCGTCGACCACCAGGTTCGCGAGGGCGTAGTCGCGCTCGCCGAGGCCCAGCAGCAGGAGCTGCTCACGCAGCGAGTCGCGAAGCGTGGAAGGCGAGGCGGTCCATTCCGTCCAGTCGGGCGCGTCCTCGCCGCCGCCGCTGCCGGAGCCGCTTCCCGAAGGAAAATCCAGGTCGTCCGAGGAGGTGGAGGACTGCTCGCCCGCACCGTCCTCCGCCTGCGCGCGCACTTCCGGGCTTTCCGGCTGCTCTTCGAGGAACGGATTCTGCGCAATGGCTTGGTTCAGTTCTTGCACACATTCCAGTGCGGACAGCTGCAACAGTTTGACGGACTGCTGCAGTCTGGGCGTGAGGGTGAGTTGCTGCTTGAGGCGCAGCCCTAATCCGGCTTGAGTCATCTAGAAAAACCCTTCCGCGATGCGCGTCGATTCGTTTCAGCTATCAAAGCAACAGCCATGCCAATTGCCGGCCGTCGTTATTTGCCGCGCTTTTCAGGGAGCTTGCGCGGCGAACCCCGCGAGGTGGCACACGTTTCGGCCGGGACAACTTGCAATGGCGTGTAAGAACGCCCCGTCGTCGGTGTGCGACACACCTCAATGAAGAGAGCATGAGTTCAATTCACCAGCAGCAGAGCGGTTCCGGCGAGAGCCAGGAACCCACGAAACCCCTTGATTCAGGCCCTGCCGATGCATGCGAAGCGCTCGCGCGACGGGTGACAGAGTTGGAGGAACAACTGGCGCAGGAACGTCGCGCGCGCGAGCGCGCGGAACGGGCCAATCTCGCGAAGGATGAGTTCCTGTCCATCGTGTCGCACGAGCTGCGTTCACCGCTCAACGCGATCCTCGGGTGGAATCGGATTCTCGCGATCAAGCGCGCGCACGATCCGGAAGTTTCCTCCGTCACGCCCCGCATCGAGCACAGTGCGCGGGCTCAGCTCAAGATGGTGAACGACCTTCTTGATTTCGGTCGCATCGGGACGGGCAAGCTGCGCCTGACGCCTCGGCCCGTGAAGCTTTCCACCCTGGCCGCGATGGCTGTCGAGGCGGCGCGGCCCGCGGCAGAGGCAAAGGGCCTGCAGCTCCTGCTCGAGCGCGGACCAGGCGGCGCCGTTCTCGCCGATCCGGATCGCCTCCTGCAGGTGATCGGCAACCTGCTGTCGAACGCCACGAAATTTACCCCACGTGGCGGCCGCGTCGTGGTTCGGCTCCGCGAGCCCGAGGGCCGCGTGGAGCTGCGAGTGAGCGATACGGGCCAGGGAATCAGCCCCGAGCTGCTGCCACACATCTTCGATCGCTTCACTCAGGGTGACAGCTCGACAACGCGTCGAACCAGCGGGTTGGGTCTCGGCCTGACGCTCGCGCGAGAGATCATCGCGCTCCATGGAGGCACGATCACCGCGGAGAGCGACGGGCCGGGCAGCGGCGCAGCGTTCACTGTGTCTCTTCCCGTCGCGCAGCCGTCGTCCGCGTCTCCATCTGATGCTCACGGCGCGCAAGATGGCGCGCGGCCGCGGCAGCTCATGGGTCTTTCCATTCTCGTGGTCGATGACGAAGCGGACGCACGTGCGGTCGTAGCCGAGGCCTTGCGGCTCGAGGGGGCGCGCGTGACGACAGGTGACAGCGCGCGGGCGGCGCTTGCGCATCTGGTCGAGCCGGGTCACCGCTTCGATGTGCTGGTCACCGACATCGGCATGCCCGATGAAGACGGCTATTCGCTCGTGCGCAAGCTGCGAAGGCTTTCGGAAGGGGAAAATCTGGTGGCGATCGCGGTCACGGGCTATGCATCGCAAAGCGACGTGGAAGCTGCGATCGACGCGGGGTTCGACCTGCACGTGCCCAAGCCCATCGACTTCGACGCCTTCGTGCCGATCATCCGCCGCATGACAGTGCGCGCGCACTGACGCCAGAAAGCAAAAAACGCGGGCAAAAAAAGAGCGGGCTGGTCGCACCACAGCCCGCCAAACGGGGGGTCTTCGGTCAGCTTCTTCGCCGCGAGGGCGGCGTCGATGCAAATTCAGATGCGCCCTGGGGCGCGCGGACTAGATATGCAACGCGTATGCCAGAGAGCTGCTGCGCAGGCACGGTTCATGCTCGAGCTTCGGGGTGGCACGAACGCAGAACAACTTTGGCAGCGCCGCGCGGGGCGTGAGATCACGCCGAATCTCCGCCGCAACAGGCCTGATCCATGTCACAGGAAAACAACGGTTTGGATCGATTCCAGCAGTCTCGCCCGCGAGACGTGGCCGCTGGCGGCCTGCGAGCGCGCCTGTGACTGTGGCGCCACGCTCAGGCGAGGAGCAAAGGGCGATTCGGAGAGGGCGCCTCCGGCGTGTGGCCGCGCACCGTGGCGCGGCCGTCGGGCCAGTGGCCGATCGCATGTAAAACGTACAGGCTATGAAAAAACTACGTGCGGGAAGCCCGCGAATCGAAACGATATTTCCTTTTTACCGGGCTGCCGTCGGCCACGGGCAACGAAACCGCGGGTAGGGCAGCTGGAAAATATTTAGTGAAGAAAGGGCACGCGAGCTGAAGCGTATTTGGTTCTGAAGCGTTGTTGTCGGGTCCGCTCGAAGTGAACGGGGTGCGTGCCGCGTGGTCAGGCTAAACGCCATCGAATCGGAAGAAAGAAGAACGCCAATGCGCAATACGCCTGCTCGCAGGGAAAACGCCTGCGTCAAAGCTTCTCGATCACCGGGTATCAGAGCTCCGTCTGAGCTGCCGTGCGTATCGGGCTTGCGGGTACCGCGCCGCCTTCTTCCTCCCAACGATAAATGTCCTGGCGTGGTAGCCTCTCGCGTTCGCGCTGTCTGCGCCGATCGAGCCGGCTTCCGAGGATTACCGCGCCGATCGACAAGAAGCCGATTGCCCAGTGCATTGGCGACCCACTTTCGTTTGAACCGTGACCGCACGGCTCGAGCATCCAGCGTTCCTGTCGGTCACGGACGACAATTTCCGCTCACGCGGGCGCGCATTACAGTGGCGCCCGCCTCAGGTTCTACGGGGAAACAATGGCACACGCGTTGATTGTTGATGACGACCCGGACGTCGTTGAATGGTTACAGGAAGTCGCTCGCATGGAAGGGTTTACCGTCGCGCGTGCGCAATCCTTGCGTGAAGCGCGCATCGAGCTCGGCCGCCAGCGGCCCGATGTGCTGCTGACGGATCTGCGCCTGCCCGACGGCCAGGGCATTGAGCTCGTGAGCGAGCTCGAGAAGCCGGAGGCCACCGAGGTCATCATCGTCACGGGCCACGCCACGGTAGACAGCGCGGTCGCCGCGCTACGCGCCGGCGCGAGCGATTATCTGGTGAAACCCGCGGATCTCGAGCGCGTGCAGGCCGTGCTTCGTCATGCGAAGAAGACCTCGGCGCTCCAGCACGAGATCGGCGAGCTGCGCGATGCACTTCGCAAGCTCGGTCGTTTCGGCAAGATCCTCGGCAGCTCGCAGCGCATGCAGGTGCTCTACGACCAGCTGAGCCGCGTGTCGCCCACCTCCAGCCAGTCGCCGGCCGAGCCGGTCCGGCGCG
>JBDZVF010000151.1:4828-12910 GCA_040255575.1 Pseudomonadota bacterium
CTCGTCGGCGAGAGCGGCACCGGCAAAGAGCTCGCGGCTGCCACGATTCACGAGCTGAGCCGGCGCCGCGAGGCGGCGTTCCTGCCGCTCAACTGCGGCGCGGTGGCTCCGCAGCTCATCGAGAGCGAGCTCTTCGGGCACGAGCGCGGCAGCTTTACTGGCGCCGATCGTCAGCACAAGGGTTTCTTCGAGCGAGCCCACGGCGGCACGATCTTCCTCGATGAGATCACCGAAATGCCGATGGAGCTGCAGGTGAAGCTCCTGCGCGTGCTCGAGACCGGCTCGTTCATGCGCGTGGGCGGCACCTCCCAGATCGTCACGGACGTTCGCGTCGTCGCGGCCACGAACCGCGAGCCCGAAAAGGCCGTCGCCGATGGCAAGCTGCGCGAAGACTTGTACCACCGCCTGAACGTCTTCCCGATCCGGCTGCCGCCGCTTCGCGAGCGTGGCACGGATATCGAGCAGCTCGCGCAGTACTTCCTCGACGAGCTGAACCGAGTCGAAGGGACCACCAAGAGCTTCTCGCGCGATGCGCTCGTGCGCCTGTACCAGCACAACTAGCCGGGCAACGTGCGCGAGCTGCGCAACTACGTGCAGCGTGCCTACATCATGGCGGATGACGTCATCGAGTGTGACGTCGCCGTGTCCGATCCCACTCCGCGCAGCGACGACGGCACGACGATCACCATTCGCGTCGGCACTCCGTTGGAAGAGGTGGAGCGTCGCGTGACGATGGCGACGCTCGTGTATTGCGGGCACGTGAAGCGCAAGGCTGCGGAAATTCTCGGCGTGAGCCTCAAGACGCTGTACAACCGGCTCGAGGCCTACAACGGGAAGGAAGGTAACAAGGGTGAGATCGATCCGACGGATGCCGCCGAAGTGGCGCGCGAATCTGCGCGGGGCTGATCGTTGTCAGAGGATTCCTACAACCGGGAGCGCCTGCTCGGCGCTCCCACCACCGTCCATAATCCTTATGCTGCAAGTCGCGTCGCCTTAACCTAGACCCATGCCCGCTACCCGTGTTGCCGTTGTCGACGATCACCAGCTCGTGCGCATCGGCCTGAAGCAGATCATCGAATCGCAGCCCGATTTCACCTGGGCCGGCGAGGCCAGGACCGGCCGCGAAGCGCTCGCGCTGCTGCGGGGGACCTCGTGCGATGTGCTGCTGCTCGATCTGTCGCTGCCGGACATGTCCGGGCTGGACGTGCTCCGTCAGATCAAGACGCACCACGAGTCGATTGCGACGCTCGTCCTGTCGGCGTACCCCGAAACCCAGTACGGTATGAACGTGCTGCGTGCGGGGGCGAGCGGCTTCGTGAGCAAGAACGCCGATGATGCCGAGCTTTGCCGTGCCATCCGCGCGGCCGTGCGAGGCGGGCGCTACGTGAGCCCCGAGCTCGCGGAGCTCCTCGTGAGCGGCATCCAGGGCGGTTCGCCGAATGAGCCCCGACACAGTGTGCTGTCGGAGCGCGAGTTTCAGATCTTCACGAAACTCGCCGAAGGGAAAAGCGTTTCGGAGATCGCAGCCAAACTGTTCCTCAGCGTGAAAACGGTGAGCACCTACCGAACGCGCATCCTGGAGAAGATGGGCATGAAGACGAACGCGGACATCACCTACTACGCCATCAAGAACAACCTGCTGCAGTAGCCGCGCGATGAGTCCCCCCGAAGTTCATGCTCCCGATCCGCACGGTGCCAGCGCTGCCGAGCGGCGGATCCTGCTCATCGAAGACTCCGATGTGCTGTCGAGGCGACTGGTCGATCTGCTGTCGGAGCCGGGGCGGCTCGCGGTAGCCGCGCAGGCTGCGACCCAGACCGAGGCGGTGACCCGGCTGAAGGAGTCCGCCTACGATGTGCTCGTGGTCGACATCGAGCTGGCGGAAGGTAATGGTGTCGCGGTGATCCGCCACGCGCGGCAGCTCTATCCACCGGAAGGGCAGCCGTTGATCGTGGTGCTGACCAATTACGCGTCGGACTTCGTGCGCGATCACTGCTTTGCGGCCGGGGCGGATTATTTCCTCGACAAGATGCGCGATATCTCGATGCTGAAAGGCATCGTGGCGGACGGGCAGTCCAAGTGGACCCCGGGCCACTGATCAGCTCATGCGCGCCCGCGGCACTTCGATTCGCAAGGTCGTCCCCTCAGCAGGGCTCGATTCGATCGCGAATGTGCCGCCCATCGCGTTAACCCTGTGCCGCATGCCCGCGAGCCCATGCGACCAGCGGAATGTGCTGTCATTCATCTTCATTCCGCACCCGTCATCACTCAGCAGCAGCAGATACCGCTGCGGGTCTGTCGTCAGTGCCAACCGCACCTGGTTGGCGTGGGCATGCCGAACCACATTCGCGAGCCCTTCCTGAATCACCCGGAAGAGCGCGATCTGCAGATCCTTCTGCATCGTTTCCGCGTCGTCAGACATCACGACTTCGCACTGGAGGCCGGCTTTCGTGCACACGTGCTCAGCGTGTGCGCGTAACGCGGTGGGCAGCCCGAAGTGATCGAGTAGCGAAGGCCGAAGGTCTTCCACCACCCGGCGCTTCAGGTTCATGGCGTCGTCCAGCACGCTGCCGAGCTGCGCGAGACGCTCGTGGTAGGGTGGCTCTTTCACCCGCGCCTGAAGCCAGGACAGATCCATTTTGGCCGCGGTGAGCAGCCCGCCCAGCTCGTCGTGCAGGTGGCGCGCGAGCTCGGATTTCTCCTTCTCCGCGAACTGTTGAAGATGAGTGGAGAGCTCAGAGAGCTCCCGCGTACGCACGGCCACGAGCCGTTCGAACTCGGCGGTCTGCTGCTCGGCTGCGATGCGCAGGGCGCGCTGCCTCGCGGCTTCGCCCGCGAACAGGCGAACGATCACGGCGAGGAGCACGAGGCTCAGCACCGTCATGGCGATGAACCGTCCCATGCCCTCACCGATGATCGCAACGATCGCGATGGTGGCGAGCACGATCAGGAGGGCAATCCAGACGGTCGAGGGCACCAGCTTGAGCCCGCCCCAGGTGCGGTTGGCGTCGCCCGCCATTTCGAGTTTCTGGCTCTCCATCATCGATATTCTAGTGCGCGCCATAGCGCCTTCGTCGCGATAACAAGGTGTGACAACAGGCTATCGGATGCGGGGGTGCGAATGGTGTGGGTCTTGCGGTCATGAGACCGCGCTCTCTCCTGAACGTAGAGAAGCCACGAATGCCGCGCCCAGAACGAGACCGGTAGCGAGAGCTCCACCGGCGATCGTCCAAGGGTGTTCCCGCACGTACGCGCGTGTACTCACGGAAGCACGCCGCGCCATCCCGGTGGCCTGCTGTTCGACTTCGGAAACGCGGGCTCGCGCGGCGTCGAGGGACGCTCGGGCACGCTGGCGAAGCGTTCCGATGGCTTCATTCTTGTCGTCGGAGAGGGCTTCCAGGAGCGCTTCGACCTGGGTGGCGACCTTGCGCAGCTCATCGGCGAGCACCGCCGACTGCTCGGTAGTACGTTCCAGCATGACGATTACCCCGCGAGTACCAGCAACATCCCGCAGACCAACGCCAGGAGAGAGAAAAGATCGCGTGTGCTCATGGCTCGTAACGTATCGTCGCCGCGTGGGCCTCCCCATCCGGGAATTTCCGTCAGCAGATCCGATGCCCGCTGACTCTCGCGTCGGATGGGTCCTACATTCTGAACGCATGACGCTGCGTAAAGTGCCGTCGTCCAGGACTAACCTCCAACGGGGATTACCGAGATGGCACGAGTACAAGGTGAAGGCGACTACGAATCGGCACGCCGCTACAACTCGCGGACGCGCAGCTTCATGAAGAAGGCAGGCAAGGATGCGACCAAGCGTCCCACGGGCGGCGTGGACGCGGGGGCGCTGCGGAAAGCAAAGAGCAAGTCGAAGGGCGGCAAGCAGGATGGGCGGGACGAGAAGCTTCTCGTCACGCTCATGTCGCGGAAGGCGAAGAAAGGGGGCGCCCGCGCCAGGGCGCGCTGATGTCGTGTAGGGCCTGCCGCCCGCTGGCTTGCGGCCGGCGGGCGGCGGCCACTCACCGACGCGGCCGCTACTGGATTGAGCTCAGTGGCCGCCGAAATCGACCAATGTCCGCACGGGGACGCCAGTCGCCGCCAGGCGCTGCGCGCCCCCGAGGTCGGGCAGGTTCACGATGAACACGGCGGCCAGAACCTCCACCCCCTGCTGGCGCAGCAGCCGAATGGCGGCTTCCGCCGTGCCGCCGGTCGCAAGCAGGTCATCCACGAGGATGATCTTTTCGGCGGGCCTCACCGCATCCACGTGCATTTCCATCTCGTCGATGCCGTACTCCAATGAGTACGCCACGCGGACGGTCACGTGCGGCAGCTTGCCCTTCTTGCGTATCGGCACGAATCCCGCGCGCAGCTGATGCGCGACGGCCCCGCCGAGGATGAAGCCGCGCGCCTCGATGCCCGCGACCCGGTCCACCTTCGCCCCGGTCCAGGGTCGAACGAGCTCATCCACCGTGAAGCGGAAGGCTTCGGGGTCACCGAGGAGGGTGGTGATGTCGCGAAACTGGATGCCAGGCTTGGGATAGTCCGGAATGGTGCGGATGGCCTGCCTCAGGTCCGCCACCGTGTACCGGCTCGAGTCCTTGTCGGGTTCGTGTGCGCTCATGCGCACACATTCTAACCAGCTTCCAGATAATTCACGCTGAAGTAGCCGCGATCATCCAGCCAGTGTGCGGTCGCCTTCCAGCCGGCGCGTGCCGCCTGCTTCGCGAACCCGGCCACCGTGTACTTGTGGCAGTGCTCGGTCACGATGGCTTCGCCCGCCTCGAACTCGAGTGTGTCCCCGGCCAGCGTCACCGTTTGCTGCTGCTGGCTGACGAGGTGCATCTCGATGCGGCTCGCGCTCTCGTTCCATACGGCACGATGGCGGAACTGGCCGAGATCGAAGTTCGCGCCCATCTCGCTGTTGAATCGCCGGAGCACGTTCAGGTTGAAGGCGGCGGTAACCCGTTCCGCATCGTCATAGGCGCGGACGAGCACGTTCACGTCTTTCACCAGGTCCGTGCCGACCACGAGGCCGCCGCCGGTGCCTGCGACCCGGCGCATCACGCGCAGCAGGTCGAGCGCCGCAGGCGGATCGAAGTTGCCGATCGTCGAGCCCGGAAAGAACGCGACGATGCGCGACGCCGGTTTGCGCGGGGTCGGGAGCTGGAAGGGGCGTGTGAAGTCGGCGCACACCGGCATCACTTCCAGTTTCGGATAGGACTCGCTGATCGAGCGCGCGGCATTCATGAGGTGACTGCGCGAGATATCGACCGGCACGTACGCGGCGAGCGAGTCGAGCCGGTCGAGCAGCCGGCGCGTCTTCAGGCTCGAGCCGCTGCCGAACTCGACGAGGAGCGCGTCATCTCCGATGCAGCGGGCGATGTCGTTGCCGTGCTGTTCGAGAATGCGCAGCTCCGTGCGCGTGGGGTAATACTCCTTCAGCTCGCAGATGCGATCGAACAGCTCGGAACCGAGCGCATCGTAGAAATACATCGGGGAGATGTGCTTCGGCGAAGCGTGCAGGCCCTGCAGCACGTCGGCCACGAGTGGCTCGTGTGCCGGATGATGATCGCGAAGCTGGACGCGGACTTCGGAGGGCGACCTCATCAGCCCACGTCCGCCGCGAGGCGCACGCCGCTGAACTGCCAGCGTGCCGTCGGGTAGAAGAAATTGCGATAGCTGGCGCGGATGTGGCTGCGCGGTGTCGCGCAGGATCCGCCACGGAGAACGAGCTGGCTGACCATGAATTTCCCGTTGTATTCACCGAGGGCCCCATTCAACGGTCTGAACCGCGGATAGGGTGCATAAGCCGATGCGGTCCACTCCCACACGTCGCCGAACATCTGGAGCACGGGCGAGCGGGAGGGGCTCGTCAACGTGCGGGCGGCGACCGGATGCCACTCGCCCTCTTCGACGAAATTACCCTGGAGCGCGAGCCCTTTGGCGGCGCTTTCCCATTCGTACTCGGTCGGCAGCCGTCCGCCGGCCCAGCGCGCGAAGGCGTCGGCTTCGAAGTAACTGAGATGACACACCGGGGCGTTCGGGGCGAGCGGCCGCTCCCCGAGCAGCGTGAACTCGCGGTCGAGCGACTCCGCCCAGTAGAGCGGACGCTTCCACTGCTCGCGCTGCACGCAGGCCCAGCCGTCGGAGAGCCAGTACTCGGCGCGCTCGTAACCACCCGCGCGAATGAACTGCAGGTACTCCGCATTCGTGGTGGGGCGATTGGCGAGGCGATACGGTTCGAGAAACACCTTGTGACGACCGAGCTCGTTGTCGAAGCAGAAGCCCGGCCCGCTGTGGCCGATCTCGACGAGTCCGCCGCCAAACTCGACGAACGCGAGCGGCACGGGCGGCTCGTTGCGCGCCGGGATCACGTTTGAGGCGTACTGCGGCCGCAGCGGATTGCGCGAAAACAGATGCTTGATATCGGTAAGGAACAGCTCCTGATGCTGCTGCTCGTGATGCAGCCCCACCGTGACGACGTGCTGCAGCTCCGGCGGGATCGCGTTCCGATCCAGCAGAATCTGCATCTCCTCGTCCACGTGCGCGCGATACGCCCACACCTGCTCGGTGGTCGGCCGCGACAGCAGGCCGCGCTCGGGCCGCGCATGGCGCGGGCCGACTGACTCGTAATAAGAGTTGAACAGATAACGGTACGAGGGATCGTAAAAGCGGTATCCCTCGATCGCCGCCTTCAGCACGAACTCCTCGAAGAACCAGCTCGTGTGCGCGATGTGCCACTTCGCCGGGCTCGCGTCCGGCATGGATTGCAGCGCGTAGTCGTCCGTCGCGAGCGGGCGGCATAGCGACTCCGTCGCCGCGCGCACCTGACGAAAGCGCGCGGCGGGGGTCTGTGCCGGCGCGATAACCGGCGTGTGAGTTCGGGGTCTTCCGAGAGGCATATCGTTTTGGGTCATTCTACGGCCGCTTCTGCGCCCACGCATGACAACGGCGGTCACTTCGCCATCGAAAGACGAGAACGTACAAATCGGGTCGGAGGTCCGGGCCCGTACGGGCCCGATACCTTACGGATGCAGGGCCGCTCCGGAGGGTGGAGCGATGGGGCTCGGCTGCGGCGCCTCGACTGGCGCGGCTTCGACTCTGGGTGTTTCGGCAACGTGGGTCGCGAGATGCGCCACCGCATCTTCGAAGCGACCGATGTGAGTCCAGCGGCCGTGGCGCGCGCGCCAGAGCGGAGTGCCGCCGATCGGCGTCACGCTGACATCGGCTTCGGTGCCCGTGACGGCGTTGAGAACGTCCTGCGCGATCTCGCAGGGATGCCGCGGCCAGCGCGCCCAGATGCTGAACGCAGGCGGACCGCCAGGCCCCGCGTTGGTTTCCGTGGGGACCCCGAGCCGCTTTGCGGCGCTCAGCAGTAGATCGGTCATGGCAACTCCCCCGTTAGGCAAGCCGACAGAAGTCGCAAGAATCGGGCCCGCGGCTCGCCGCGTGCCGGCCGCATCCCATCGCAAGTCGCCGGCCGCGTGAATTGGGCGGCGGGGAGCCGCACGTTATGATGCCGCGCCTCAGCTTTTTGCCGCTTTTCCCAAGGCTCCCGTCACATGAAGCACTCGATTCTCCGCGCGCTGGCGCTTCTCGCGGCGCTCGCTCTCACAGCGTGCACCACTGCCGGTGCGCCACAGTCCGCGCCAGCGCCGGTCGCAGCGCCCGCCGAGGCTGCCACACCGCCGCCGCCCGCGCCGAAAGCGGCCATTGGTCAATTCGGCCTCGATCTCACGGCCGCGAAGCCTGAAGTGAAGGCAGGGGATGATTTCTTCGCCCATGCGAACGGCAAGTGGTACGACACGTTCGTCATCCCGGAGGATCGCGCGAGCTACGGTGTCTTCACGACGCTCGATGAAGTTTCGCAGCAGCGCGTGCGCGAGATCATCGAGCAGGCGGCCGCCGGGCATCCCGCAGCGGGCTCACCCGAGCAGAAGATCGGTGACTTCTACGCAAGCTACATGGATCAGGCCGCGATCGATGCGGCCGGGCTCGGGCCGATCCGGGAAGATCTCGATCGCATCAACGCGGCCAGGACAAAGAAGGACATCGCGGTGCTGTTCGGCGCGCCGGGATTTCAGTCC
>JBDZVF010000152.1:0-12706 GCA_040255575.1 Pseudomonadota bacterium
TGGGCGGGCGCATCGAGGTGTCCTCGCGGCCGGGTGGCGGCTCCGCGTTCACTTTCTCGTTGCCCTTCGATGCGCTCTACGACGCCGTCGATGTGGGCGCGACGTCCCGCGTGATCACTCGCGGCAAGCGCGTGCTCGTGATGGACGACAATCCGACGAATCGTCGCGTGCTGCGCGGCCAGCTGCAGCCGGTGGGCTTCGATGTCACCGCGACGGCAACCGGCGCGGAAACGCTCAAGGCCTTGAAGGAGGCACAGGCCACCGGCACCCCGTTCGACGTGCTCATCGCCGACGATCAGATGCCGGACTGCGATGGAGTGAGTTTCGCCGCGCAGGTGAAAGCATCCCCCAACCTGTCGGCGACCCCGCTCATCCTGCTCACCTCGATGGACAAGCATGGCGCCACCAGCAGCCTGGCGCGCGCCGGTTTCGCGGCTTACATGACCAAGCCCGTGCGCGGTGCCGAGCTGCGCGCCTGTATCGAACGGGTGCTCGAGCAGCAGGTCGATGCCGCGACAGGCCGGCATCAGAAGCTCGTCACCCGCACCTCGCTCGCCACGGACCAGGGCCAGGGCCAGTACCGCGGCCGCGTGCTCGTGGTCGAAGACAACGTGGTGAACCAGCAGGTGGCTCGCCGCTTCCTGCAGCGGCTGGGCTGCGAAGTGCTGGTGGCCGAGAACGGCAAGCGCGGTGTCGATGAGTTTTTCACGAACGTCTACGACCTCGTGCTCATGGACGTGCAGATGCCTGTGATGGACGGGCTCTCGGCCGCGCGCGCGATTCGCGCTCGCGCGGTCGCCGGCGCTCGTGCGCCGATCATCGCGCTCACCGCCAGCGCCATGACCGACGAGCTCGATCGCTGTACCGCGGCCGGCATGGACGCGCTTCTCGTCAAACCGCTCGAGTTGCCGAAGCTCTGCGAAATCCTCGATCGCTATGGCCTGCGCACGCCGGCGCCGGGTGAAACGCTCCCCGCGCAAGCCGACACACCGGAGCTGCCGCGTCCGGTTCTGGCGGCGAAGCCGGTGGACCTCGATCAACTTCGGACTCTCGTCGGTGACGACCGCGAATTCATGAGCGAGCTGTGCGAGACTTTCGTCGCCAGCAGCTCGCGCATCGTCGAAGAACTGACGCGGGCGCTGTCAGCGGGGGATCGCGCGAGCCTGAGTGCCATGGCTCACAAGTTGAAGGGTGGCAGCTCCAGCATCTGTGCGCACGAGCTGGCCCAGCTCGCCGCCACACTCGAAAGAGACGCGAAGGAGAAACCACTGACCGAGCTCGAGCAATCCGTGAGCACCCTGCGCCAGGCGTTCGATCACGCCGCCGGCTACGTGACCGCCGCGACGGCGGCGTGAAGGCTCATGACGCACGCGGAACACAAATTCCGGCTATTGCTGGTGGAAGATGAGCCTACCCAGCGGATGATGCTCGAGCGACAGCTCACGCGGGCCGGTTATCTCGTGGACACGGCGGAGAACGGCGCGGATGCGCTGGCCCGCATCCTCGAAGGGCAATACCAGATCCTGCTCACCGACTGGGACATGCCGGGCATGGATGGCCCGACGCTCTGCAAGCGCGTGCGCGAGGCGAACCTCGCCACATACATTTACATCCTGCTGCTCACGGGCCACCTCACGACGGATGACGTCGTGGTGGGTCTTGGCGCGGGGGCCGACGACTACGTGAAGAAACCGGCGAACCAGGCGGAGCTTCTCGCGCGGCTCAGCGCGGGCAGTCGCATCGTTACGCTGGAGCAGTCCCTGCGCGAGGCGAACAAGAAGATCGAGCTGCTCTCGGTGACGGATCCGCTGGTCGGCACGTTCAATCGTCGCTATCTGAACGATCAGATCCTGAAGGAAGTGGATCGCGCCCGGCGCTACGGGCATCCGCTCGCGGCGATCATGTCGGATCTGGATCGCTTCAAGCGTATCAATGACGAGCGCGGTCACCAGACGGGGGACGAAGTGCTGTGCCGGTTCGCGGAGCTGGCACGATCGCTGATCCGGCCGTCGGATTGGATTGCGCGCTATGGTGGGGAAGAGTTCGTGATCGTGCTGCCCAATACGGATGCATCGGGCGCGGCGATCGTGGCGGAGAAGATCCGGGCACAGTGCGCGGGGATACCGATGACGTTCACGTCAGGGGATCTGGTGGTGACCGCGAGTTTCGGTGTGGCGGCACTGCATGCCAGCGATCTGAGCGCCGATGCGGCTGCGGCCGAGATGCTGCGGGAGGCGGACGCGGCGCTTTACAACAGCAAGCATGAAGGGCGAAACC
Source organism: Pseudomonadota bacterium (assembly GCA_040255575.1). Classification (GTDB taxonomy): domain Bacteria; phylum Pseudomonadota; class Gammaproteobacteria; order Steroidobacterales; family Steroidobacteraceae; genus JADGHX01. Next base: position 2,278 of record JBDZVF010000152.1, read on the forward strand.
GGGTGACGGTGGCTGGGCATTACCAGCTCTCGGATACGTACGCGGGGCCCTTCCGGAAGTAAGAAGCCCTCGAGCGCTTTCTGAGCCGCGCGGCGATTGAGCGCTTCTTTATCGCCGGCGCAGGAACGCGATCACCGCCGGCATCACCGAGATGATGATGATCGCGATCGTCACGATCCCGAAATGCTGCTTGATCATCGGGATGTTGCCGAACAGGTACCCGCCCCAGATGAAGAGCAGCACCCACGACGCCCCGCCCGCGATGTTGAATAGCTGAAACCGCCCCACGTGCATCCGCCCGACGCCCGCCACGAACGGCGCGAACGTGCGAATGATCGGCATGAAGCGCGAGATGACCACCGTCATCCCGCCATAGCGCTGGAAGAACTGCTCGGTGCGATGGAGATACTCCACTTTCAGGAACCGGATATTGCCGCTGAACGCCCGCGGCCCTATCGCACGACCTATCGCGTAGTTCAACGAGTTGCCGGTTACCGCAGCGACGATGAGCGCAACGCAGAGCAGCGGCGCGCTCAACGTGCCCGTGGTGTCCACCGCGGCCAGGGCGCCGACGGCGAACAGCAATGAATCCCCAGGCAGGAACGGAGTCACGACGAAGCCCGTCTCGGCGAAGATGATCGCGAACAGAATGGCGTAAACCCATGGCCCGAACTGGGCGAGCAGCTCGACGAGGTGTTTGTCGAGATGCAGGATCAGGTCAAGGATGAACTGCAAGGCGAATCCCCACGCGAGGGGTGCGGAAGGCACCCGGCCGCGTGGAGCTTAACGGAGTTTCACTTCGTCGCGAGGTTTGTCGCCGCGGCCGTCTTGGTCGCGAGGCGGCTGGGCGCGGCGTTGAGCGTCTTCAGTGTGTCGAGAGCGAGCTGCACCTCGGGGTCGCGCGCGGCGAGCGGCTGGCTCGGCTTGTTGCCGGTGCCGCGCAAATCCGCCGGCGCCTGTTCCGGACCCGCGGCGACGATATCCGGAATGATGCCCTTGCCGTGAATCGACACACCCGAGGGCGTGTAGTAGCGGGACGTGGTGAGCTTGATGGCACCGCCCTGCGCCAGCGGCATCACCGTCTGCACCGAGCCCTTGCCGTAAGTCTTGTGGCCGATGAGCTCGGCGCGGTGATGATCCTGCAGCGCGCCGGCGACGATCTCCGATGCGGAAGCCGAGCCTGCATTCACGAGCACGACCAGTTCCGCGCCATCGATCAGATCCCCCGGCGTGGCTTCCATGCGGAAGCGCGCATCGGCCGTGCGGCCGTCGGCCGTCACGATGACCCCGTCGTTCAGGAACGCATCCGCCACGGCAACACCGGCTTCGAGCACGCCGCCGGGATTGTTCCGCAGATCGAGCACGAGGCCGTTCAGGCCTTTCGGGTTATCACGCTTGAGCGACGCGACGGCGCGAGCGACGTCATCCGCGGTCGTCTCGCTGAACGTGGTGATGCGCAAGTAACCGAAGCCCGGGTCGAGCGTGGTCGAGGAGACGCTGCGAACGTCCACCTTCGCGCGGCGCAGAGAAAAATCGAGCAGCTCGGGTGTGCCATCACGACGCACGGTCAGCTTCACGCTGCTGCCGGAAGGGCCGCGAAGCTGAGCAATGGCGCCTGCCTGATCGTCGCCGACGTCCTTGTTGTCGATCTTCACGATCACGTCGCCGGCGAGGAGCCCCGCCTCTTCGGCGGGCGAGCCCTCGATCGGTCGCAGGATCTTCACGCCGGCGTCTTCGGCCACCACCTCGATGCCCACGCCGGGATAGGAGCCCATCGTGGACAGGCGAATCTCTTCGAACTCATCGGTATCGAGGTATGCGGAGTGCGGATCGAGCGCCGCGACCATGCCGCGAATCGCTTTCTCCATGAGCGCCTTGTCGTCGACCTCGTCGACGTACTCACGTTTGATGCGCTCGTAGACCTCGGCAAAGAGGCGGGCCTCTTCCCACGGCAGCGTGGTCGCCTGGGAGCGCGGAGTCTCATCCCGGTGCTCCGCCTTGACGTCACCGGCGATGGCGCCGGAGAAACCAAAGACCGCTCCCGCGCAGAGAGCGATCAGCATGCGCGACCGCATCGTCATATTTCTTACCGACCCCACCGTTCGTTCGCTGGAAATACTACAGGCCTCCGAGGCCAGTCAATGAAATTAGGTAAAAACGTGAAAGCCGTTCCTCAATGCAGATTCGCGGATGCGGCGGCCGCCTGCAGCTCCAGGGGCGGCTCTTCCACGGTGACGGCGACTGGTGCGGCAGCAGCCATCAGCGGCAATTCCACGAGCACTTCCTGCAGCGGGGCGGGCCGCCCGATGGCGAAGCCCTGCCCGTAATCGACACCGAGCGCGGCTACACGGTGCCGCAGTTCTTCGGTTTCCACGTACGTCGCCACCGTCGCGATCGACATGCTGCGCGCGAGTTGGGCAACTGCCTGCACCATTGACTCTGCGCGGCCGTCTTTCAAGACGTCTCGTATGAAACTGCCATCGATCTTCAGTGCCGACACGGGCAACTGTCGCAGATACGCAAGCGAAGACAATCCCGTGCCGAAATTGTCGAGCGCCACGTCGCAGCCGAGCCGGCGCAGGCGACGCATCAACATTTCGGCGCGCGCGATGCTCGCAATCGTGGCGTGCTCGGTCAACTCGAAGCCAAATAGCGACGGTTCCAGACCGCTGCGCTCCAGCTTCTCACTGAGAAAATCCGCGAAGCCCTCATCGTCGAGGGATTGAGCCGACAGGTTGATCGCGAATCCCACGCTGCCTTTGGAGAGCAGCGCCGCGTGCGGGGCGAGCAATGTGATCGCACGATCCATGACCCAGCGATCCAGCAGCGGCATCAGGTGGTAGCGATTCGCCGCGGCGAGGAAACGGTCCGGTCCGAGCATCGCGCCATCCTCGTCGATCATCCGCAGCAGCAGCTCGTACTGGGGCCGCACGCTCGCGCCGGTGACGAACGGCGCGACGAGCTGCGCATCGAGTCGCAGCCGATCTTCGGTGATGGCGGTACGCAGGCGCGCGGCGACGCTGATGTCCGCGAACCTTCGGACGACGGCCGGATCATCCGCCTTGTGCATCTCGACCCGATTGCGGCCGCGGCCTTTCGCGGCCTTGCAGGCGGTCTCGGCGGCGGCCAGTGAATGCATGAGCTCCGCGCCCGCATCGAGCGCAGCGACTCCGATGCTGATGGAGACCTGAACGCGATGCTCGCCTTGCGGCCCGCCGAGTTGCTCCGCGCCTTCGCGCAGCGACTCCGCGAAACGCGTGGCGTCCTCGACGCCCGTCGGCAGCAGCACCGCGAATCGATCGCCGGAAATGCGCGCGCCGAAAGCGCCCGGCGCCAGGCGCCGCCGGATGAGCTCGCCGAGTTGCGCGATCACCGTGTCGCCCACGTGCATGCCGAAGTTTTCATTTACGACGTGCAGCTGGTCTGTATCGATATAGAGGGCGCTCCATTCGGAGCCCTGCTTCTGGGCGGCGACCACAGCGCGTACACGCTGCTCGAAGGCGGGCCTGGTATAGAGTCCGCTCATCCCGTCGTAGTGGGTCTCGATGACCCCGTGCGCCTTGCGCGCGAGGACATCGCCGATGCGCGCGTCGCGCGCGGTGAACTCCGGCGCGCTCTGCTCGCGAAAGATCACGAGCACGCCGAGCGTCTTGCCGCCCGTCTGCTGAAGAGGGCATGACAGGATGCGATAAGGAACGGTGGCGCCACCGCTTGCGCTGAAACGATTGATGATCACCGGCTCCTGGCGCATCTGGGCCATCGACAGCAGCTGCCGGTGAGTGCGTGCGACGAGCTGGTTGTCTGCTGACGTGAGACCCGGTGCCGTGCGCATCTGCACGATGCCCTTGTCGGGCACGATGAGCACGGCGATCGCGCCGCCCAGATGTTCGAGCGCCTGCTGCACGATCGACTTGAGCTCGTCGGCATTGTCGGCGGCAGTGTTGGCGGCGCTGACACTGTCGGTGAGCAGCAGCTCGAGATCCTTGTCGAGCGAACTGACGGAGCGGTTGAGATCCTCGATGAGGGCGCGAGCGAGCAGATCTCGCCGCATGCATTCGAGCGCGGGCCGCAGAAAGGCATATGCGAGCGCGAAGTTGCGCGTTGCATCGGCTTCCCCCGCGCTGCTCGGCCGGCACACGACCGCGACGATCGCGACGAGCGATTGCAGATCGTCCCTCAGCCAGCAGAAATAGACCGGAGGGCTGTTCTCGAGCGCCCGCAACACGCCCGGCGCTTTACCGGGCGCGCGGGCGTTCGGCAGAACATCCACGATCAGGTGCGCGAGATCCGGGCCGGTGGTGGTTTCGCTCGTCCACCGCATCTCGCCCTGGGCATCGAACACGGTCACGCTGATCGCGCGTGGCATCAGCGATCGGATCAGTTGCGCATAAGGCTCGAACGAGCCCCACGGATCCGTCCGCTCCCCGTTTGCAGTCATCCTCGTCAACACCGTTCCGGAGACAGGCTGAGGTCACCTTCGCAGATACGGTCCCTCGGTGTGTTGCGCGAGTTGGCGAAACTGAAGCCGCACGCTTCAGGGGCGTTTCGAGCGGAACCAGGGCCCCGGATCGATCGGCTTGCCCGCTTTGCGGATCTCGAAATAGAGCTCCGGCTGGCTGCGGCCGCCGCTGTCCCCGGCCGCGGCGATCGGCTCGCCCGAGGACACCCGCTCGCCGACGCCCTTGTAGAGCCGCTCATTATGTCCGTAGAGGCTCAGGTAGCCGTCCCCGTGATCGATGATCGTCAGGAGGCCCAGGCCAGGCAGCCAGTCCGCGTAGATCACCCGTCCCGAATACACGGCCCGGACCTCCGCACCGCGCTGCACGGACAGCAGCACCCCATCCCACTTCACCGTGCCGCCTCGCGCATCCCCGAAGCTCGCCACGAGCCGGCCCTCCACGGGCCAGGCGAGCTTGCCGCGCAGGCGGCCAAATTCCGTGTTGTTGTCGGGCGGAAAACGTCGCATCGCCCGCTTGAGCTCGGCCAGCAGCTTCTCGAGGGCGCCCTGCTCGCGCTTCATCCGCGCGAGACTCGCGGCGCGCTCCTTCGCCTCGGCCTGCAGGCTCGCGAGCACCGTGCTGCGCTCGGCCCGCGCGCTGTCGAGCTTCGTGAGCTCGGCCTTTCGCTGATCTTCGATGCCCGCCAGCCGCTCGTCCGCCTGGGCCATCTCGCGGTCGAGCTCCTCGATCTCGCGCAGGCTCTCGTTGATGCGATCGATCTGCTCGGCGCGGGCCCGGCCGAAATAGCTGTAATAGGCGAACATCCTGCCCGCGCGGGCAGGATCTTTTTGATTCAGCAGCAGCTTCAGCGGCTCCTCGTTGCCGATCAGGTAGGCGGAGCGGAGCTGCCCCGCCAGCGATTCGCGCTGGCCCGCCAGATCCGCCTGGCGCTTGCGCTTGTCCTGCGCCAGGGCCGCGCGCTTGCGGGCGTTCTCCGCGCGCTTGCCGCGCAGGCTTTCGAGCGACTCGCGCACTTCGCTCACCGACATCTCGGCGGTGCGCAGCTCGCGCGCCAGACGATCCCTCGCCGCCTTGTCGCTGCGGACCTGGGTGGCGACTTTCGCGATCTCGGATTTGAGGGCTTTGAGCTCCGCCTCGGTTTTCTTCGCATCCTGGGCCCACCCGGGCGTGGCTGCGCCGAGCGACATCAGGACGAGCACGGCGGCGCCGAGCGCCGCGCAAACACCCCCGATGCGGCGACCCCTCCCCCGAACGGACTTGAAACCGGCGCTATCCGACCAATCTGGCGTCAACATTTCCCCAAAAGCGCATCCCCCCGACAGGCTCTATAATGCGCGCCCTTTGCGTGCAGGCAGAAGTCCCCGAATGGATCGGCTCCTCGAATACATCAGCCACCATCCCTATCTCAGCGGCCTCCTCGTGCTGGCGGCGATCATCACCGCCATCTACGAGCTGAACGCACGCAGGCAGGCGTTCATGGCGCTCAGCCCGCAGGATGTTATCCGGCTCATGAACCAGAACGCGCTCGTGCTCGACCTGCGTCCGCCGGATGCGTTCGCCGCCGGGCACCTCGCCGGCGCGCGCAACCTGCCGGCGGACCAGATTCTCAAGGCCGGCGACACGCTGAAGAAGTACAAAGAGAAACCCGTGGTGGTGTACGACGAGTCCGGCTCGCTCGGGATATCGGCGGCACGGCAGCTCGCGGCCCAGGGGTTTACCAAGGCAGTGAATCTCCGCGGCGGTCTTGCCGCATGGCGCACGGAGAACCTGCCCTTGCAGAAGGCGTGATGCCCTCGAGGTCGAGTCGATGCAGAAAGTCGTGATGTATGCCACGGGCTGGTGCGGCTATTGCGCGCGGGCCCGCGCGCTGCTCGAAAGCAAGAATGTGCCGTTCGAAGAGATCGATGTCGATGCGCACCCGCAGGCGCGCGAAGAGATGATGAGACGCAGCGGCCGGCGAACCGTGCCGCAGATTTTTATCGGTGAGACCCACGTCGGCGGCAGCGACGACCTGCACGCGCTCGAAGCCTCCGGCGGTCTCGACGCCCTACTGAACCAAGGAACCTGACGATGAGCACCAATGAAAACGACGTTGCCGCGGCGACGGACCCGAATGCGCCCCAGCTGCAGCTCCAGAGCGTCTATCTGAAGGACTGCTCATACGAGGCCCCGAACGGCCCGCGTGTGCAGGGTGAGTGGAATCCGCAGATCAACCTGGATCTGCACACCGGCGTGAACCCGCTCGGGAGCGACGTCAGCGAAGTCGTGCTCACCGTCACTGTTTCGGCGAAGCAGGGCGAGGTCACGCTCTTCCTGGTCGAGGTGAAGCAGGCAGGCGTCTTCATCATGAAGAATCTCGGCGAGCCCGAAGTGAAGCGCTCCGTGGCGAGCATCTGCCCGAGCGTGCTCTTTCCGTACGCCCGCGCGGCGGTGTCGAATCTCGTGACGGCCGGCGGCTTTCCGCAGTTCCTGCTGCCACCCGTGAACTTCGACGCGCTATATCAGCGCGCTGGCGACGCGCCCCCCGTCACGAAGAACTGACGTGAGCGCGGCGCCGCCCATCGCGGTGCTGGGCGCCGGGTCATGGGGCACGGCGCTCGCCATTCAGCTCGCGCGCAGCGGCCGCGCCACCCGCCTGTGGGGGCGCGATGCCGGGCAGCTTCGTGTGCTCGCGCGCGATCGCGTGAACGCGCGATACCTGCCCGGCGCGGCATTTCCCGAGTCCCTGACGGTCGAGCCCGATCTGGCCGCGGCGCTGAAAGGCGCGCTGGACGTGCTCGTCGTCGTGCCGAGCCATTCCTTCCGAAGCCTGCTCACGCAGATCGCCCCGCAGCTCGAGCCCCACGCGCGCGTGGCCTACGCGACCAAGGGCTTCGAGCTCGAGACCGGGAAGTTGCCGCACCAGGTGGCGCGCGAAGTGCTCGGGGCCGAGCGCTCGACGGCCGTCCTTTCCGGGCCCACTTTCGCGAAGGAAGTCGGCAAGGGCCTGCCCACGGCGATGACCGTTGCCTCGACGGATGTGGAGTTCGCCAGTTCGCTCGCTCACGGGCTGCATTCCACCCACTTCCGCACCTACACCTCGGGCGATCTCGTCGGGGTGGAAGTGGGCGGCGCCGTGAAGAACGTGCTCGCCGTTGGCGCGGGTCTCTCGGATGGCATGGGGTTCGGCTCGAATACGCGGATCGCGCTCATCACGCGCGGCCTGCGAGAGATGACGCGGCTCGGCCTCACGCTCGGTGCGCAGGCGGAGACGTTCATGGGTCTCGCCGGGCTCGGCGATCTCGTGCTGACGTGCACGGACGATCAATCCCGCAATCGGCGCTTCGGGCTGCTGCTCGCCGGCGGCAAGACGCCGGAGCAGGCGCTCGCCGAGATCGGCCAGGCGGTCGAGGGTTATCTCGCGGCGAAGGCCGTATACCAGGTGGCGCAGCGCGCGGCGGTCGACATGCCGATCTGCACCGGCATCTATCGCGTGCTTTACGAGAAGCTGCCCGCCCGGGACCTCGTGCGGGATCTCATGAATCGGCCGCTCAAGTCCGAGCACCAGTGAAGCCGTTCTGGCGCCACGCCTCGTAGACGACGAGCGCGACCGAGTTCGACAGGTTGAGGCTGCGATTGCCTGCTCGCATGGGAATGGCGAGGTGCCGCTCGCGCGGCACGAGCTCGAGCACGCGAGGCGCGAGGCCCTTGTGCTCTGAACCGAAAATGAAGGCGTCGCCCGGCCTGAACGCCACGTGTGAATAGATGTGCGAACCCGTCGTTTCCACCACGAAGGGCCGGGCCCCGGCGAGCGCCGCCAGACACTCGTCGAAATCGATATGCGTGCGCACGTCGGCCATCGCATCGTAATCGAGGCCGGCGCGGCGCACGGCCTTCACGCTGATATCGAAGCCGATGGGCTTCACCAGATGCAGCGTGCAGCCAGTGTTGGCGCACAAGCGGATGATGTTGCCGGTATTGGGCGGTATCTGAGGCTGGACGAGCACGATGTGAAACATGCCGCGTACTGTAAAGCGCTGTTCGCAAACTACCAGTGCGCCCGCCAGCCTCCGCAGGGATAATGCGCGGCCATGGCTGCTGCATCCCCCATCGTCGACTCCGTCGACAGCCCCCTTCGCTACAAATTCTGCGGAATGGACTTCGCCTCCCCCATCGTGCTGCTTTCCGGCTGCGTGGGATTCGGGGAGGAATACACGCGCGTCGAAGGCTTCTCGAACCGGGACGCCGGCGGCGTCGTGCTGAAGGGCACGACGCTGAATCCGCGCCTCGGCAATCCGCCGCATCGGGTGTACGAGACCGCGTCGGGCATGCTGAACGCCATCGGCTTGCAGAATCCGGGCGCGGACCACGTGGTGCGCAAGATCCTGCCGGCGCTCGACTTCAGCGAGACGCGTTTCATCGCGAACGTGTCGGGCTCGACGATCGAGGAATACGAAGAAGTCACTCGTCGCTTCGACGACTCGCCGATCGATGCGATCGAGATCAACATCTCCTGTCCCAACGTCAAGGAAGGCGGCGTCGCGTTCGGCAACTATCCCGAGATGTCGGCGAAGGTGGTGGAAGCGTGCCGGCGCGTGACGAAGAAGCCGCTCATCACCAAGCTGTCGCCCAACCAGACGGACATCAAAGAGAACGCGCGCCGTTGCATCGAAGCCGGCACGAATGCGCTCTCGGTGATCAACACGATCATGGGCATGGCGGTGGACGTGCGCTCACGGCGGCCGGTGATCGGGAACATCCAGGGGGGCCTCTCGGGGCCGGCGATCAAGCCGATCGCGCTGCTGAAGGTGTTTCAGGTGTACGAGGTCGCGAAGAAGCACAACGTGCCGATCATCGGCCAGGGGGGCATTACGACGGCGACCGATGCGCTCGAGTTCCTCATCGCCGGCGCGAGCGCGGTGGGCATTGGCACCTCGCTGTTCTACGACCCGATGGTCTGCAAGAAGATCAATACCGGTATCGAGGACTACCTGCGCGCGAATGGCATGACGAACGTCACGCAGCTCGTGGGCTCACTGAACACGGGGCGGTGATTTGGCTGGAGTTGGGTAAGGGAACGCAAGGTTCACGCCCAGCTGCTTCATCGCCTCGAGAATCGCGATGTTGATGGCCTGGTGCGCATCGGCGTACACCCGGTAATCCGTCACCGTCGTAAAGAACACCACTTCGTACCGAAGCGCCCAATCCGCCATCTGCAAGAGATGGCAGCGATCGAAACGCAGCTTCGGGTGCTTCATCACGATGTCCTGCACCACCCCCGGAATGGCCTTGAGCTTTTCCGGATCGGTGTCGTAGCTCACATTGATGAAGAAGGAGGTACGCCGGTCGCCCATGCGCGTGTTGTTCCGCAGGCGCGACTTCAGGATGTCGGCGTTCGAGATGATGATCTGCTCGCCGCTGAGGCTGCGCAGCCGAGTGCTCTTCACTCCAATGTGCTCGACCGTGCCGTTCATGTCATCGACCGCGAGCGAGTCGCCCACGGAGAACGGCTTGTCGAGCGCGATCGAGACGGAAGCGAGCAGATCCCCGAGCACCGTCTGCACCGCGAGTGCGACAGCGATGCCGCCAATGCCGAGCCCGGCGAGAAGCGGCTTGATCTCGACGCCGAGATTGTCGAGCGCCAGCAGGAACGCCATCGCCCAGATCGTGAGCGCGGCGACGAACACGATGATGTCGATGGAGCCGGCGAGCGTCGGATCGATGCCCGCACCTTTGCGCGCGCGCTTGTCGATGGCATAGCGCACGGCCGCCATGCCCCAGAGGCCCACCTGGAACCAGAAGGTGAGCACGATCGCCACCTGCAGCAGACGGCTCACGTCCTTCGGAAAGGCGAGCTGAGTCGAGGCGAGCGTGAGGGCCAGTATGAAGATGAACACCCTGCTCGTTTTCGACACGAGGAGCGTGAGCACCTCGATCGCAACCGGAATCGCGCGGCCATCGGCCCGCACCATGAACTGAGGCGCTCGCGG
>JBDZVF010000153.1:0-12662 GCA_040255575.1 Pseudomonadota bacterium
CGTTGCGCGGAACGGCGAAACCAGTGGTTGTCGGAGATGCCGTGATTTGCGGTTTCGACAATGGCAAGGTCGTGGCGCTCAACATTCCGGATGGCGCGCTGCTGTGGGAGTCGACCATCGCCACGGCTCGCGGTCGAACGGAGCTCGAGCGGCTCGTGGATATCGACTCCGCCGTGCAAGTGGTCCAGGGGAACGTGTACGCCGTGGGCTTCCAGGGCCGCGTGGCGATGCTGGCGCTCGATTCGGGGCAGATCTGGTGGGCGCAGGATGCGTCGAGCTACCGCGGTCTCGCGGCGGACTCCGATAACGTCTATGTCTCGACCGCAGAGGGCGAGGTCGTCGCGCTCAAGCGTGAGACAGGTGTGGAGCTGTGGCGCCAGAAGGGGCTCGCACACCGCGGACTCTCCGCGCCCGTCGTGCTCGACAACAGCACGGTCGCGGTTGCGGATTACAAAGGCTACGTGCACTGGCTCGACAAGAGCACTGGCGCCTTCGCGGGTCGCGCTCAAGCCGGTGGCGAGCGTGTGAGCAATCCGCCCGTCGCGATCGGCAATCGCGTGTTCGTGATCAACGATGAAGGGCGCGTGACCGCGTTCAACACCACGCCGATTGCGCTGGCGTCCGCGTCGAAGGGACGCTCGGCCGCGCCGAAAGCGGAGCCCTCGAACGAGGAGAGCGAGGGTGCGGAACCGGGCACGCCGCCGCCCACGCAGCGACGGCGCGGGCCGCCCTCGCCGTCGGAGCCGATCGAGAGGCCGGAAGCGCAGCCCGCGCCTTCCGCGGAACCCGCCCCGGCTCCGCCGCCGGGCGAGTGACGGTCGGGTAGGAATGTGCTCCCTGTCATCGCGCTCGTCGGCCGACCCAATGTCGGCAAGTCGACCCTCTTCAACGTCCTGACCGGAACCCGCGACGCCATCGTCGCGGACGTTCCTGGCGTGACGCGGGATCGGCAGTATGGCTTCGGGCGCGTGGGGCCGATTCCCTATGTGGCCATCGATACGGGGGGGCTCGTCGAGAATCCCACCGGCATCGAGACGCAGATGCGCGTGCAGACCGAGCGCGCGATCGAAGAAGCGGATCGCTTCATACTCATCGCCGACGCCCGTTCGGGCCTCACGCATCAGGATCAGTTCGTCGCGCGGGAGCTTCGGCGCGCGGGCAAACCGGTGTTTCTCGCCGTAAACAAGGCCGAGAGTCTGGATACCGCGGTGGTCTCCGCGGAGTTCCACGCGCTCGCGCTGGGTGAGCCGTTCTGCATCTCGGCCACGCACGGGCAGGGCACGGCGGAGCTGATGGCTCGCGTGCTCGAAGGGCTCGAGGCTGCGGAGCCCGAGGATGCGTCGAAGTCTTCCGCGATCCGCATCGCTGTCATCGGGCGGCCGAACGTGGGCAAGTCCACGCTCGTGAACCGGCTGCTGGGGGAGGAGCGGGTGATCACGAGCGATGTGGCCGGAACCACGCGCGACAGCATCCTCGTGCCGTTTCATCGGGACGATCGCGAGTTTCTGCTCATCGATACGGCCGGCGTTCGCCGGCGCTCCAGGGTTGACGACGTGATCGAGCGGGTCAGCGTCGCCAAGACGTTGCAGGCCATCGAGCATGCGCACGTCGTCATTCACGTGGTCGACGCGCACGAGCAGGTGGGCGAGCAGGATGCGAGCGTGCTCGGGCTCGCGCTCCAGCGCGGTCGCGCGGTGATCATTGCTGTGAACAAGTGGGATCACATTCCGATGGAGCAGCGGGACGAGATCCGCCGGCAGATGGAATTGAAGCTCGACTTCGTGCCGTTCGCGCCGGTGCACTTCATCTCGGCGCGGCATGGCACGGGCGTCGGGGATCTCGTAGACGATGTGATTCACGCCTACGAGGCAGCGATGCGCGAGATGCGCACGCAGGAGCTGACGCGCGCGCTCGAGAATGCGATGACCGCGCACCAGCCGCCGCTCGTTCGCGGCCGGCGCATCAAGCTGCGCTACGCGCATCAGGGTGGGCGCAACCCGCCGCGCATCGTGATCCACGGCAATCAGACGGTGCACGTGCCGGATGCGTACGCGCGCTATCTGTCGAACGTGTTCCGCAAGACGTTCGATCTCTTCGCGACACCGGTATCGATCGAGTTCCGCACCGACGCAAACCCTTTCACCGAGCGCCGCCGCGAGAAGCGGGACTCGAGCGCGCGGCCCGGCAAGGCCACGGCGAAAAACCCGGGCAGCAAGAACCGCCGCGCCGCCGAGCAATTCGCCGCCAGCAAACGACGAAAGAAGCGCGTCGCCGAGAAAACCCCAGGCGGCCGGCCAGGGCGGCCGGGTGCCCCGGGCCGCCCGGCGAAGCCCAAGCGCTGACTCACGACATAGTTTTGCCCGAGTCGCGGGCGGCTCTCCGGAAGCGGTGCTCGCCGCGTTGGGCGAGCCGGTCTCTCTCAGAAATCGATGCGCACGCCTGCTCGATAGGCTCGGCCGAGCGGATCGAAGAGGATCATGTTCGTGGCGCCCTGGTTGCTCGGGGCGACGGGCGGGTCGCGGTCGAGCAAATTTTGAATGCCGGCGAAGAGCTCGATTTTGCGCTCGCTGGCGCCTGGCAGGCGGTAGCGGGCGCCGAGGTTCACGTACACCGCGCTCGCCACGTGATTCGTGTTGATGCTGTTCGGCAGGTTCGGGTTGTAGCCTGCCTGCTCCGGCCCGATTAGCGTCGCATCGAAGAGGCCGTCGTCGATGAAGCGGCCCTCGAGTGTCAGGGAAAGCGGGCCCGCCGCATACGTCAGCAGCCCGTTGATCTGCCACTTCGGCAAACCCGCCCCGCCGCCGGAGACGTTGTTGCCTGTGACGCCCGCGCGATCGATCGTGAGCCCGGTGACATCGGTGGTCGCGAGGTGCTCCAGGCGCGTCGCCAGCACACTCGCGTCGAGCGTCCCCGCGCCAAGCGCCCGCGCGTAGTTCAGCTCGATATCAAAACCCTTCGTCTGCAGCCGGTTCAGGTTCTGAAACACAGTGCGCACCTGCGCCACAGACCCATTCGGATTGAAGTCCACGAGCTCGCAGTACACCCCCTGCGTGCGGCACCGGGTCACGAGTAACTGCGGCGTCAGTGTCGCGATCGCGTTATCGAGGTCGATGTCGTAGTAATCCACCGACGCGCGAAGTCCCTGAAAAATGCCGGAGCCGCGAATCGCAAACCCCGCCGTAACCGTGTCCGCCGACTCCGGCGTGAGGGCGACGTTCCCCCCGCTGACCGTCGGCGTGAGAATTCCATCGACGGTCTGAAACGCCGTCGTGCGCGGCCGGAACAGCTCATCCGTATTCGGCGCGCGAATATCGCGCGAGCGCGTCGCGCGCAGCCGCAGCCAGCTGAGCGGCTCATAGGTCACGCCATACTTCCATGTCGTTACGCTTCCACTGGTGTTGTAGTCCGTGAGGCGCACAGCTCCGTTCAGCTCGAACGATTGAATCGCCGGCTTCTCGCGCACGAGCGGCACGGCGGTTTCAACGTAGCCCTCCTTGACACTCACCTTCCCGCCGACGATCGAGCTGTTGAAGACGTAGAAGCCGCTCGTTGCGGAAATCGGGTCCGCAGTCGTATTCACCTTGTTCTGCCGATACTCCGCGCCAATGGCCAGCGGCACCGGCCCCGCCCACGTGCGAAAGAGATCACCCTGGACGTTCGCCGCGACGACGTGCTGCTTGAACGTCTGGCTCTGCCACGCGGTCCCGTAGAGATAGTCCTTGGCCGCCTGGGAAAAATTGTTCATCCCGAACAGGTTCGCCGGCTGGCAGCCGTTCGTGGGATTCGTGAGCGTCGAGCGGCACACGATCTGCCCCGTGGCGGGATTCACAACCGCATCCGCCGCGAGCTGGATGCGCGTTGCCTGCCCGGTGGCGAGCGGTACTCCCGCGACCTGTTGCTGAATGCGATTGTTCTCGACGGTCTGGTCGTAGTCGGTCTCGCCGTACTGGTAGTACGCATCCCACTTCCAGTTCTGCGTGATGGAACCGTTCAGGCCGGCAAGAGCGCGCAGCACGTCGCTTTTCGAGACATTGTCGGTGTACCCGAAATCATCACCCATGCGACCGAGAACGAAGCTCGTGGCACTGGTCAGCGGCAACCCCGCATCGGTGAGCGCCGTCTTCACCGCAGTGGGCAAATAGGCGTTGTCGCCGCGGATCGTGATGACGCTGCCCCCGCTCGTGTCGCGCGTCTGCGCGCCGCGGCCATGCGCGCGCACCGAACCGTAGCTGAGCTCCACCGAGCTCTGCAGCGCATCCGTGATGTCGAACTGGCCGGAAACAAATCCGTTGTATCGCCGAACCGGCACGACCATCAGCGGCGCGCGGATGAAGCCATTGTCCCCATCGCCGCCATACATGAACGTCGAGTTGTTGGGGAACACGGTGCCGTACTGATATGCGTACGGCGTGCCGTCATCACGGAACGCCGTGCCCTTGAGCGGCCCATTGACGATGAGCCCGCCTCTCACGGCCGCCACGGTATGCGAATAGGGAAGGATGTTGTTCGCGGGAAAGCCCGCGAGCTTCGGCGCCGCCGGCGTTCCCGGATTAGTGATCACCTGATATTCGAGCGCGCACCAGTCGCGCGAGTAACAGTCTCCCGCACCTTCATTCTTCTCATACTCGAAAGCGGCGCTGACATGGGCGCGCCCATCCGCGAGCTTCGTTCCGCCGGCGATGGCGCCGCGGTAGTCGACGCCGTCTCCCTGTTCCGCGCGGCCGTACTGCAGATCCGTGCGCAGCCCTTCGAATGTGTTGTTCAGAATCAGGTTCACCACGCCAGCGACCGCGTCGGAACCGTATTGAGCCGAGGCGCCGCCCGTCACCACTTCGGAACGCTCGAGCAGCAGCGTGGGAATCTGATTCAGGTCCACAGCGCCTTCGAGCGTTGAGGGCACGAAACGGCGACCATTCACCAGAACGAGCGTGCGGCTTGTGCCGAGGCCGCGCAGGTCCGCGAGACTCGTGCCGGCTGCGCGCGGTTGGATGTTCGCCGTTTGCGGGTTGCTGCTGGCGCGGAAGGAGGGCAGGGTGTTCAGCACCTGGCCGATGTTCGTAGCCCCGAGGTTCTGCAGCCGTTCGGAGCTCACGACCGTGACAGGGGTGGGCGCGGTGATGCCATCGCGCACGATGCGGGACCCCGTGACGGTGACCTCTTCGAGCGCGTCGGACTCAGCTCTGTCCTGGGCCTGCACGCTAGGTGAGGTGAGCGCTCCCGCCACAAGGAGAATCGGCAGCGCGAGTGATGATGAACGCCCGGGAAGCGTCGATCTGGCCACGGAGTCCCCCTCGGACCGGTAATAGTTGTTGCATCGTCAGACTAGTAGGGCGGTGCCGGGGGAGGTAGTTGCGTTCGCTGAGAATCCCCGTTCCAAGAACTGAACCCGCCGCGTGTCGTACCATGCCGGGCGTGCTCACCGAGGCGGACTTCCGTTCCTACATCGCAGCGTTCAATCGCAGCGATTTCGACGCGCTCGGGCGCTTCTATGCGCCTGACGTCGACTTTTTTGGGCGGGCGGCGCAGCTCAAAGGGCGGGATGAGATCGTCCGCTTCTATCGGGGCGTGAAGTCCCGCGTTCGGGAGACGCTAACGGTTCACGGGATCGTGGCCGGCGCGCAAGCCCTCGTCGCGGACGTCGAGACGGAGCTGCACGCGCTGGAGGATTGGCCGGATTTTCCGACCGGGCCGCTCAGCCGCGGCGAAACGCGCCGCTCGCAGAACTTTCTCTGGTACGACGTGGCGGACGGTCGATTCACCCGAATCCGCGCGGCTCATTATCGACGCCTCGCCGCCGATGAGGTCGCGCCCGACATGATCGCGCGTCCTGATGAACCCATGGGCGCCGAACGCTTCGCGGAATACATACACGCCTTCAATCGCGGAGATTACGCTGCGTTCGGCGACTTCTACGACGAGAACGTGGTGCTCGATATCGCGGGCAAGCGCGAACTGCGCGGGCGGGACGCGATTTTCGAGTTCTATCGCTCCGTCAGGTCACAGACCCGTCGCACGATCGAGATCGTCAACGTGCTGAGCGCGGGCAACCGGGTGGCCGCGGAGCTTCAGTCGGAGTTCCTGGCGCTGGGGGATCTGCCGCATTTCACGGCCGGCCCGATGAAGGCAGGTGAGCGAATTTTCATCAACACGGTCGTGCTGTATGAATTGCGCGACGGCCGCTTCGCGCGAATCCGCTCGGCCGAGCTGCGCAAGCTGCGGCGAGCCTGACGAAAGCGCTTCGTCAGGCCCAGCTCAGAAGAACGTCCAGGTCGCCCCCACCGAAATCAGGTCCGGCGAATCGAACACCGCGCGAGCCGCCCGCGAGAGCGGCGGGCGCTACAGCGCGGCCTGAGTTGGTAAGGGGACTCGAGCGCCGCTGCACGTCTAGGATTGCGGACCTGGCGCTGCCGCCGGCACAGCCTTCGGAGCAGCGGGCTCGTGCGGCAGAAACAGCGCCGGATCGACCATCGTGCGATTCAGCGTCACGCCCCAATGAAGGTGCGGGCCGGTCACGCGCCCGGTGGCGCCGACCTTGCCGAGCACATCCCCGGTCTTCACGACATCGCCCGCTTTCACAGCGATCTGGCTCATGTGGCAATACATCGTGACGAGCCCCTGGCCGTGATCGAGCAGAACGGTGTTGCCGTTGAAGAAGTAGTCGCCGGTGTTGACCACGCGCCCCGCCGCGGGAGCCTTGATCGGGGTACCTGTAGGCGCCGCGATGTCCATGCCGGTATGCGGATTGCGCGGCTGCCCGTTGAACACGCGACGCAGGCCGTAAGAGCTCGAACGGGTGCCCGGGACCGGCGGCAGCAGCCGCAGTGTTGATGGCGCCGTTTCGCTGAACGTCGCCAGCGCTTCGCGGATCAACGGCTGCTCGCGTCGGGTGCGCGCGAGATCTTCGGGCGACAGGTCGACCACGCGCGGTTCCACCTTGAGGCGCTGCTCGCGATACTTCTTCGATTTCACATCGAACGTGCGGCTCGACGCGCCGGCACGCGTTTCGTAAGTGACGGTGACTTTCCCGGGAGCGGTGGAGAGCGGAATGCCCACGATCGTGCGCCAGCGATCGGCCTCGCGCACCACCATTGCCGGAACGCCATCGAGGGTGACCTTGGGCCGATCATCCGCCGCGGCCGCGATGGTGAAGGTGATCACGCCGCCGGGTACGTGACTCTCCCGAGGCAACGCGAATCCGGAGGACGCGGACGCCGCGGATGGACTGTCAGCTGCGCCGACCGCATTCACCGATGGGGCATCTGACGCGGCAAACGCATTCGCCGCCGCGATCAAGCCAATCGCCGCCCACGCGGTCATCTCCACTGCAAAAAGGTGCCCCAGCCTGCGCCGCGTGCTGCTGCTCATGTCTCCTCGCTTCCCCTATCAATCCCAGTCACCGTCGCGCGCACCGATCCTTTCGCCACACGCGCCCGAATCTCATCCCCCGCCTGCAGCGATCCTGCGTCCGTCACGAGCGTGCCGTCCGCGCCGCGCGTCACGATTGCGAACCCGCGTTCGAGCGTCGCGAGCGGACTGACCGTGTTCAGCATGCGAGCCGCAAGCGCGAGCCGATGCTCAGCCTTCCCGACCCGATGCAGCCACGCATGGCGCAGTCGCGCCGACAGCGTCTCGTACTTCAGGCACATGTCTTTCACGCGCCGCTCCGGCGAATGCTGGTGCAGGTTGCTCATGGCCTCGCTTACGCGGCTGCGGTTTTGATGAAGCGCCGTGCGCATGGCACCGGCGAGCCGTTGCTCGAGATCGTCCAGCCGCTGCTCCTGCTGCAGCAGCCGAGTGCCGGGATGCATGAGCTTCAATCGAGACGCCGCGGCGTCGAAGCGGCTCGTGATCGTGCGGAGCTCGCGCCTCATCGAAACGAGCAGACGATCGGCAGTGCGCGAGAGCACGTCGAGACACGCAGCACGATCCGGCACGACGAGCTCGGCAGCACCCGAGGGAGTCGGCGCGCGCGCGTCGGCAACAAAATCCGCAATGGTGAAGTCGATCTCGTGCCCGACGCCGCTCACCACGGGAATGGTGCTCCCGTGGATCGCGCGTGCGACGCCTTCGTCATTGAAGGCCCAGAGATCCTCGATGCTCCCGCCGCCGCGCGCCACGATCAGCACGTCACACTCGGCGCGCGCGTTCGCCACGGCCAGCGCCCGAACGATGCGGGGAACCGCCACCGCACCCTGCACATCGGTGGGATAAATGATGACTGCGGCAGGTGGAAAGCGTCTCGCAAGGATGTGCAGCACATCCCGGATCGCCGCTCCGGTGGGTGACGTAATCACCCCGATTCGCCGGGGAAAGCGCGGCAGTTCGCGCTTGCGCTCGACCGCGAACAACCCTTCCGCGGCGAGCTTGGCCTTGAGCCGCTCGAACTCGCGTTTCAGCGCGCCGACGCCGGCTTCCTCCATGTGCTCGACGATCATCTGGTAGTCGCCGCGCGCCTCGTACATCGTCACTCGCCCGCGCACCAGCACATGCTGCCCGGCCTTGGGCGTAAAGCCGACCCCCTGGTTCTTCATTCGGAACATGGCGCAGCGGATCTGGGCCTCGCGGTCTTTGAGCGAGAAATACCAGTGCCCGGAAGCGGGTGCCGAGAAATTGGACAGCTCGCCTTCGAGCCACACCACCGGCAGCCCGCGCTCGAGCAGCAGGCGCACTTCGCGGTTGAGCCCGGAGACGGTGTAGACGTTTCTGCTGGGCGAGGACTGTGCGGGAGGCGCGCTGAGAGGCAGCTGTTTCATGGCGGGGAGCTTACTGCGGCCGGGCCGCGCTTGCGCGCGCGGGGTATCGAGCCCTCAACGCCCGCGCGCGGCCTCATAGGCGGCAGGTGCGGCAGCGGCCAGCGACGTCGCACGAAACCCCGATTCCCCCCGACCCGAGAGGGCCCGGATGACACCCTACCACACATCCCACAAGCCGTTTACCCACCCCCTACCTGTGCGTACAATCGCGCGCCAATCTTTCACACCCCCCTCTCGGGGCAGCCCGGCACCGGCCGGGAAATTGGCGGTCCATGCGAATCCTCGAAGAAGCACTGACCTTCGACGACGTTCTGTTAGTCCCGGCTTACTCGGAAGTCCTGCCGCGCGAAGCCGACCTCTCCACCCAGCTCACGCGCCGAATCCGGCTGAACATGCCGATCGTCGCCGCGGCGATGGATACGGTCACCGAAGCGCGCCTCGCCATCACCATGGCGCAGGAAGGCGGCATCGGCATCATCCACAAGAACATGCCGGTGGATGCGCAGGCGACCGAAGTGGCGCGGGTGAAGAAATACGAAAGCGGCGTCATCAAGGACCCGATCACCGTTTCGCCCGACATGACCATTCGCCAGGTGCTCGAGCTCACGCGCTCTCGTGGCATCTCCGGCGTGCCGGTCGTCGTCGGCAAGAAAGCGGTGGGCATCGTCACGCACCGTGACCTGCGGTTCGAAGAGAAGCTCGATGCGCCGGTCTCCTCGGTCATGACGCCGCAAGAGCGGCTCATCACCGTGCGCGAGAACGCCCCGAAGCACGAAGTGCTCGGCCTGCTCCACAAGCACCGCATCGAGAAAGTGCTGGTCGTGAACGGCGATCACGAGCTCGCCGGCATGATCACGGTGAAGGACTTCCAGAAGGCCACGGAATTTCCGCGAGCCTGCAAAGACGAAGGGGGCCGCCTGCGAGTCGGCGCGGCGGTGGGCACGGGGGCCGATTCGCTCGATCGGGTCGCCGCGCTTCGCGAAGCCCACGTCGACGTGGTCGTCGTGGATACCGCGCATGGCCATCACGTCAACATTCTGGACATGGTCCGTCGCGTCAAGCAGCGGTGGGGCGACCTGCAAGTGATCGCCGGCAACATCGCCACGGCAGACGCCGCGCGTGCGCTGGCGGATGCGGGGGCGGACGCCGTGAAGGTCGGCATCGGCCCGGGCTCCATCTGCACCACTCGCATCGTCGCGGGCGTGGGTGTGCCGCAGATTTCCGCGGTCTCGATGGTTGCGGACGCGCTCGCCAAGACGGATGTGCCGCTGATCTCCGATGGTGGCATTCGCTTCTCCGGCGACATCGCCAAGGCCATCGCCGCAGGCGCGCATTGCGTGATGATCGGCAGCCTCTTTGCCGGCACGCTCGAATCCCCCGGCGAGGTCGAGCTGTACCAGGGCGCGAGCTACAAGAGCTATCGCGGCATGGGCTCGATCGGCGCGATGGCGGAGCGCCACGGCTCCGCGGACCGTTATTTCCAGGATGGCGCGAGCGAGCTCGAAAAGCTCGTGCCCGAAGGCGTCGAAGGCCGCGTGCCCTACAAGGGCAGCGTGGTGCAGATCATCCAGCAGCTCACCGGCGGTTTGCGCGCGGCCATGGGTTATACCGGCAGCCGCAACATCACAGATATGCGTACCCGGCCGACCTTTGTGCGAATCACGAGTGCGGGCGTGCGCGAAAGCCACGTTCACGACGTGACCATCACGAAAGAGGCTCCCAACTACTCCTGAATCCGTAAATGAACAGCGTGGCCAGCCGTCCGATGCCTCCTTCCTCCCAACCTCATGCGACTGGCGCGTCCGCGGACATCCACGCCGACCGGATTCTGATCCTCGACTTCGGCGCGCAATACACGCAGCTGATCGCGCGGCGCGTGCGCGAGATCGGTGTGTACTCCGAGATCCTCCCGTGGGATATCACGAACGAGGAAGTCCGCGCGTTCAAGCCGAAGGGCATCATTCTTTCCGGCGGGCCGGAGTCGGTGACGGATGACAAGCCGCCCCGCGCGCCGGACGTCGTGTTCACCCTCGGCGTGCCAGTGCTCGGCATCTGCTACGGCATGCAGACCATGGCGCAGCAGCTCGGTGGGCGCGTCGCGCCCTCGACGACGCGCGAGTTCGGGTACGCCGCCGTGACCGCGCGGCCCGGCTGCAAGCTGTTCGGCGAGCTGGCCGATCGCGTGGATTCTCAGGGCAACGCCGTGCTCGATGTGTGGATGAGCCACGGCGATCGCGTCGAGGCGCTGCCTGAAGGCTTCACCGTCACCGCCGGCACGGATCACGCGCCGCTCGCCGCGATGAGCGACGAGAAGCGTCGCTTCTACGGCGTGCAGTTCCACCCCGAAGTCACCCACACCAAGCAGGGCGCGCTGCTCCTGCAGCGTTTCGTGCGCGACATCTGCGGGTGCGCGGATCGCTGGCGCGTCGACAACATCATCGAAGACGCCATCGAGCGCGTGCGCGCGCAGGTGGGCACGGGCAAGGTGTTGCTGGGGCTCTCCGGCGGTGTCGACTCCTCCGTGGTGGCCGCGCTGCTTCATCGGGCGATCGGCGATCAGCTCGTCTGCGTGTTCGTCGATACCGGTCTGCTTCGGTTGAACGAAGGCGACGATGTGATGCGCACGTTCGCCGATCACCTGGGCGTGAAGGTGATTCGCGTCAATGCGGAAGCGCGTTTCCTCGGTGCGCTCGCGGGTGTGGCGGACCCCGAGGCCAAGCGCAAGATCATCGGCAAGACGTTCATCGACGTGTTCGATGAAGAGTCCCACAAGCTCGCGGGCGTCGAGTTTCTCGCGCAGGGCACGATCTACCCGGACGTCATCGAGTCCGCGGGGGCGCGCACCGGCAAGGCGCACGTGATCAAGAGCCATCACAACGTCGGCGGCCTGCCCGCCAACATGCGCATGAAGCTCGTCGAGCCGCTGCGCGAATTGTTCAAGGACGAAGTGCGCAGGCTCGGTGTGGAGCTCGGGCTGCCGCGCGAAATGGTGTATCGCCATCCGTTCCCGGGCCCCGGTCTCGGTGTGCGCATTCTGGGCGAAGTGAAGAAGGAGTACGCGGACCTGCTGCGCAAGGCGGACGCCATCTTCATCGACGAGCTGCGCAAGCACGGCCTCTACGACAAGACGAGCCAGGCGTTCGCGGTGTTCCTGCCGGTTCGCTCGGTCGCGGTGATGGGTGACGGGCGGCGTTACGACTACGTCATCTCGCTGCGCGCGGTCGAAACCGTTGACTTCATGACGGCGCACTGGGCGCGGCTGCCCTACGACTTCCTCGATGTCTGCTCGCGCCGCATCTGCAACGAGGTCACGGGCATCTCACGCGTCGTGTACGACATTTCCGGCAAGCCTCCCGCGACTATCGAGTGGGAGTGAGTTGACGTCGTCCGTCGGGACTATCGTCCGCGATCGCCTGCTGTGGGGTGCTCCTCGCTGGTCAGGGTCTCGAAGCCGGCCACGATGTCGAGCAGCTCTTCTGTGATCGATTGCTGACGCGCCTGGTGGTAATCGACCGTGAGCCGGGACAGGTGGCTCTGGATGTTCCTCTCCGCGGCGAGCATGGAAGCGAGGCGACTCGCGTTCTCGCTGGCCATCGACTCCGCAAACGCCCGGTACAGCGTGACGAACAGATGCTGGCGGATCAGGGCCGAAAACAGCGGCCGCCAATCCATCGAGAACGTGGGCACGGAACGTGAGGGCCAGCTTCGGGCTGCCAGACTGTCCAGCCAGTTGCGGTCGATCGGCAGGAGCTGCTGTTTTCGCGGCAACGAGCCGGCGGGGTTGCTCGGCCGATGGTGGATGAGGAGGAACTGCTCGATGCCCTTCTGGAAGCGCAGTTCCTCAACCTTCAGCAGGACATCATGAACCGCCGAGGTGATGCCGGAGACGCTGCCCGGTAACGTGAGTTG
>JBDZVF010000674.1:0-2374 GCA_040255575.1 Pseudomonadota bacterium
CTCCTGCCAGGTGGCTTCAATGAGGCCGCGTTCTTCAGAACGCGGAAGGCGCCGCTCTGTAAGTCGAAGTAACGAACCATCTTGCGGGCAAGATTGCGAGCGGTCCGACGAAATCGCGGTTGCCACAGCCGCCGCCGGCCACATCACGGCAGCATAACCTGTTGATCAACAACGCGTTCGAGCGCTCCCCGGTACTGACGCCACCACTCCGCTGCTCGCGTCGCGATCCATACATCAACATCATACGACCATGCTCCTGGTAGGCGGCTGATACGACCTGCCGATGACTTCGAGCGAATTCTCCAGCGGGCGCGTCTCCTTGCCGAGATCGATGACCAGCACCTGGTCGTCACGCTCGTTAATGAGCTCGAGCAACCTGCTCCTCAGTACTATGAGTTCCCGCGGCGACAGGTCGGAAAGGAATACGCTGTACTGGACGTGATCACCGTAACCGAGTAAAAGCTCGAACACGCGAGTGCGCCGCTTGTCATCGGCAATGTCATAGCTGATCACGTATCTGCGTCGCATGATGTGCCCTACCTTGTACGTACGGCCTGGTAGGATGGTACATCACCGCGGAGCCAGCGCGATATCAGTCTCGCCTGTACTCTGATCACCGAACGCCACGAGCAACGGTAGTCGAACAGGGGATGCGTCACCAGCTGCTCCAGCCTTGCCTCGTACGCCCTGATGAAGTCTTTGCGCCCTTTTGTGGTGAGCATGCAGCCAGCTGCGGTTTGCTGGAAGCTCGTGCGCGTCATCATGCCGGTGTTCACTGCCGTGAGTACCGCGCTGTCCACGATCAGCGGGCGGAATTCCTCCATGAGGTCCAATGCTAGCGCGGGCCGGCCGTGACGTGGCTGATGGTACAGTCCCCACCATGGATCGAGGCCCTCCGCAAGGAGTGAGACCGTGCAATCCTTCGTCAGCAGTGCGTACCCGAACGACAGCATCGCGTTGACGGGGTCCTTGGGCGGCCGCCGATTCCTGGCACTGAAGTCCCACGATGCGTCGAAGTCGCGCGGCTTCAGAAGATTGCCGAACTGAGCGAAGTAGCGCGCCGCGATGCCGCCCTCGAGGCCGAGCAACTCCTCGGTACTGCGCGCGGCAGCAGCCTTCCTGAGGAGCATTGACATTTCCTTCAGCGTAGCGACTGGCCGGGGGCTAATGTTCCGGCCGAGCATCGTACGCTGGTTGGCACCTTTGCCGATCACCACCTGTCGAGCGAAGTCGAGAGCCTTCGATCGGTCGGTCGCTGCCTCGAACTGAGCTGCGCGGTCGTACGCATTCCGAAGCCCGATGCCACGCGTGATTCCGTAGAACCAGTGGCCACGCGATACGTACACGATTGGCACTCCCTCCTCGCAGAGAAAGTGCACCGTCTGGGTGCTGATACCGACGCCGCCCATCAGCACGACCTGGCTAACGTCCTTGATCCGGACGCTGGCCAGTTCTTCGTCTTCCTTGGTGACGATGAGTTTGTGCCCGCGCTTTCCTACTCTGGCACCCTGCTCCTGAACGTAGAACGGGAGCGTAGCGTCCCTCGGCGCATAGAGTCGGCGGACGCGGCCCTCATCGACGCTGTTGTGCGATGACCCTCTCTCGTGGCGCATTGCAAGCGTCTCGTCGGGAAGACATATCCCGCTGAGAGAGCACCCGTTGCACTTGGGGCTGTCCTCGAACGGCGGCGGCAGTTCGCAGCTCGTGGCGGCCCTACGTGCCTCGGCGATCAGCGAGCGTGTGCGCTGCTCGAGCTCGTCCGTGAAGGGAATGTCCACGCGCGTGCGCGAGCCCGCGAAGTAGAGAACACCGTTCGTGCAGCGGTAGCCGTTCTCGCGGAGGAGCAGCCCCTGAGCCATGAGCTGCACACGCTCGGGTTCCCAACTCCGCTCCCGGTTGTCCGGTACGCGGCCGCGCTTCGTTTCCACCGGGAGAGCCACTTCGCCAGCGGTGCTCACCAGGTCGAGCTTTCCTGTGATGCCCAGACTCGGCGCAGTCAGAGAAACCGATCGAGTAATCTGCGGCGGTTCATCGCCGTCTTCGGAACCGCCTCCGTCTGCGCCGCTCTCATCCCCGGCTGGAGGCGCCTCGGGGTCGGGAAGCAGGTGATCGATTCGGTCCACCCTGCGATGGGCCTGCTTCCCGTCCAGCGTGAACTCGTTGTCTTCCCAGCGGCCCTCCACGTGCATCAGATGGAAGAGACGAGGACAGTACGTGTACTCGTTCAACATCCTGATAGGGAGATATTCCCGCTCAGCCCCCGATTCCGCTGTTGCCAGCTCTTCGTCTGGCGATGCCAAATGTGTGTCTGTCATGCCGACATCTCCTCATCATGGTGCGATCCTGCGAGGGTGCGGCGTCGTACGATCCGGTA
>JBDZVF010000154.1:0-12627 GCA_040255575.1 Pseudomonadota bacterium
GTCCAGCAACCGGTCGACCACATCGCGGTGAGCCAGTATCAGGAGCTCCTTGCTCGCAAACTGCCTGCTTTGTCTCACAATCTCGCGAAAGATCTCGTGGCACACCGTTTCCGGCGTCTTCACGAAGCCGCGTCCGTCGCAACTCGGGCAGGGACGGCAGAGGACGTGTTCCAGGCTCTCGCGCGTGCGCTTGCGCGTCATCTCCACGAGCCCCAGCGGCGAGAGGCTCACGATGTGCGTCTGGGCCCGGTCCCCGGCCAGCGCGCGCTCGAGCGCGGCCAGCACCTGCCGCCGGTGTCCCTCATCCTGCATGTCGATGAAGTCGATGATGATGATGCCGCCGAGGTTCCTGAGCCGCAGATGCCGCGCGATCGCAACCGCCGCTTCGAGGTTGGTGCGGAAGATGGTTTCTTCCAGCGTGCGCGATCCCACGTACGCGCCCGTGTTCACGTCGATGGTCGTCATCGACTCGGTCTGGTCGATCACGAGGTGGCCGCCCGACTTCAGCTGCACCTTGCGATCGAGCGCCTTGGTGATTTCCTCTTCGATGCCGTGCAGGTCGAAGATCGGCCGGGGGCCGCTGTAGAGCTCGAACTCGGTGGTGGTGTTCGGGATGAAGGCGCGCGCGAACTCGATCATGCGCTTGCGCTCCCCTTCCGAATCGACGAGCACGCGGCTCACCCCGCGCGCAAGCTCATCCCGCAGCATGCGTAGGGTGAGCGGCAGGTCTTCGTGCACGATCTCGCCCGGCTTCTTGCGCAGCGAGGTCTCGCGCACGTGATGCCAGAGCTTGTCGAGGTAAGCCATGTCTTCGGCGAGGGCTTCCGCCGATACGCCCGACGCCGCCGTGCGCACGATGTAGCCGCCGCTTTCCGGCGAGCGCATGTTTTCCGTGATCACGGTCTTGAGCCGGGTGCGCTCGGCTTCGTCTTCGATGCGCGTCGAGACGCCCACGCCATCGCCACGAGGCAGGTACACGAGATAGCGTGACGGCAACGCCACGAAGGTGGTGAGCCGCGCGCCTTTCGTGCCGATCGGATCCTTGATCACCTGCACGAGGATCTCATCGCCCTGGTTCACGAGCCGGCGGATGTCGTCCACCGCGGGCAGCGACACCATGGTCTCATCCGGTGAGCGCATGAACGCGATGTCGGCCGCGTGCAGAAAGGCGGTGCGTTCCAGGCCGATGTCGACGAACGCGGCCTGCATCCCGGGCAGCACGCGGGAGACGCGGCCCTTGTAGAGATTGCTGACGAGCCCGCGGCGGCTCGCGCGCTCGACATAGATCTCCTGCAGCACGCCGTTTTCCAGCACGGCGGCACGGGTTTCCCGTGGGGTCGCATTTATTAGTATTTCGACGGTCACGCGGTTACACCCTTCCTGATCGTGCTCCAACCGGGCACACCGGCCTCACGCAGCAGCTCGGACGTTTCGAAGAGCGGAAGCCCCATCACACCCGAAAAGCTGCCCGTCAGCGACTCCACGAATACCGCGCCCAGCCCCTGGATCGCGTAGGCACCCGCCTTGTCACGCGGCTCGCCGCTCTCCCAGTACGCGGCGATCTCCTCCGCGGCGAGAGCCCGAAAGCGCACGGCGCTCACGCTCACGCGCATCGACACGCCTTGCGCCGATGCCAAGGCTACGGCCGTGAGCACCTCGTGCGTGCGGCCGGACAAGAGGCTCAGCATGCGCTCGGCATCCGCCCGGTCGGCGGGCTTGCCGAACACTTTACCGTCG
This sequence comes from Pseudomonadota bacterium, assembly GCA_040255575.1. Taxonomy (GTDB): domain Bacteria; phylum Pseudomonadota; class Gammaproteobacteria; order Steroidobacterales; family Steroidobacteraceae; genus JADGHX01. The sequence goes on from JBDZVF010000154.1 coordinate 1,738, forward strand.
AGCACCACGGTTGTATCGGCGCCGAGCACGGGGAGCGAAGCGTCCTGCTCCCACACGGTGCGGGCTTTGGTGCGAGCCATGCGTTGCACGTAGTCATGAGGGCGCTCGCCGGGGTGATGGGATTCGTCGATGTGGGCGCCCGTGACCACATGAGGAACGCCGATCTGCGCCAGGAGCTCACGCCGGCGCGGCGAGACGGATGCGAGTCGAAGAACGGGTGCGGGTGCGCTCATTCACTCCCGATGATACGGATGATTCGTCAGCACGCTATGGGCGCGATAGAGCTGCTCCGCGAGCACCACCCGTACCAGGGCATGCGGAAAGGTCAGCTTCGAGAGCGCCCACTTGTAGTCGGCGCGTGCTACCACTGCGGGAGCGAAGCCGTCCGGGCCGCCAATGAGCAGCGCCAGGTCGCGACCTTCGCGCATGCGCCCGTCGAGCCAGGTGGCGAGCTGCCGGGTCGTCATTTCGTTACCGCGCTCATCGAGGGCCACCACGTAATCGTCCCGGTGAAGGGCGGCGAGGAGCCGCTCGCCTTCCACTTCGATGGCGCGCTTCGGGTTCGAGCCGGTGCGGTTGCCCGCTTCGATCTCGACAAGGGAAACCCGCAGCTGGGACGCGAAACGCCTGAGGTAATCGTCCACGGCCTCGCGCACCCAACCCGGCATGCGCGAGCCAATGGCAAGGATGCGGATGCGCACGAGCGCGGCGGCTGGCGGCGCGTTACTCGGCGCTCTTGCGCCGGGGGCGCGCGCTCTTCGCAGTGGTGCGTCGGGCCTTCTTCGCGGCCGGCGCACTGGCGCCCGCCGGCGCGCCGCCCACCGCGGGCACGGCCTTGATGGCCGGGCCGGTGTCGGACTCCCACATGCGCTCGAGGCTGTAGAACTCGCGCACCCGCGGCAGCATCACGTGCACCACGACGTCCTGCAGGTCGACGAGCACCCACTCGCCTTCGCGCGCGCCCTCCACGCCGAGCGGACGAAAGCCGCCCTCCTTCGCCTTGTCGATCACATGATCGGCGATGGATTTGACGTGACGATCGGAGGTTCCCGAGCAGATGACCATGACATCCGCAATGTCCGTGAGTCCTCGCACATCCATGCTTTTCACATTGACGGCCTTCATGTCTTCCAGTGCGGCCGTGACGATTCCTTCCAGTAGCGAGCCGCGGTCGGGAGCGCGGCGCGGGCGTGTGCGAGTTGTCATGTGCTGAAAATCTGTCTCCTAGGCTTCGATGCGGAAGAGTCGCCGGCGGCGCTTCTCATGAGTCAGCTCTTGCGGGGAGCATAGCACCCCGTTTCGAGAATGATCTTGCGGACTTCGTCGGGCACGAGATAGCGCGGATCCGCGCCGGAGACAATCACCTGGCGCACTTCGGTCGATGAGATCTCGAGCTGCGTCACGGCGTGGATGTACACGCGGCCCGCTTTTTGCTCGTGCAGCTCGCGGATGCTGCCGGTGCCGCGATCCACCATCACTTCACCCAGCGGACCTTTCTCCGGCGCTTTCCAGCCGGGGCGATGCCAGACCACCACGTGCGCAAGATCGAGGATGTCGCGCCACCGATGCCAGTTCGGCAAGCCGAGGAACGCATCCATGCCGAGCATGAGGCACAACGAGCGCTCAGGAAATTCCGCACGCAGCTCGGTGAGTGTGTCGACGGAATACGACGCGCCCGTGCGGCGGATTTCACGATCATCGACGATGAAGCGTTTCTCGCCGGCAACCGCGGCCTTCACCATGGCGAGCCGCACCTCCGCGCTTGCGAGCGTGGTCTGCCGATGCGGCGGATTGCCCGCGGGCAGGAAACGCACCTCCGCAAGCTTCAGCGCCTGGCTGAGCTCGAACGCCGGGCGCAGGTGGCCGAAATGAATGGGATCGAACGTACCGCCAAAAATACCGATGGGAGGCATGCAGGTCTTATCTCACACTCCGCGGCAGCGCCAGGATCGGGCGTGCGCAGAGGTCCAATGCGAGCAGCGCCATTTCATCCCAGGCGTTGCCCTGTTCACGCCCCTTGATCATGCGATCGGCGCGCGCGGCGCGCGCCGTGAGGCGGCCAAAATGCAATTTCGAGGCGCGTCGCTGGCCCTGCTCGAGAGCCGCCGACTGCCGGCGCCACGCGGGCGCGCGCCCGCCACCGGGCGAATGAGTGGCGCCCCACAGATCGCGCACCGATTTGCTGAGCGACCAGAGCACGAGCGTCGGCTCCACGCCTTCCGCGCGCAGCACCTCGAGCATGCGCAAGGCGCGCGGCGTGTCGCCCGCCAAAGCGCATTCACCGAGCTTGAATACGTCGAATCGGGCGCTGTCGGCCACGCTGCCGAGCACGTCGGCGGCGGTCACGCGATCGGCGTGCGCCATCAGGCGCAGCTTCTGCAGTTCCTGGTCCGCGGCGAGCAGGTTGCCTTCCGTGCGCTCCGCGATGATCTCGAGCGCCTCTTCCTCGACGTTGAGTTTCATCCGCTTCGCGCGGGTGCGCAGCCAGCCCGTGAGCCGTGAGGCATCCACCGGCCACACCTGCACCAGCGCGCCGTGACTCTCGACTGCGCGCACCCACTCGGAGCCTTGCGCATCCCGATCGAGCTTGGGAGAGGTGATGAGCAGGACGCGATCCGGATCCTGGTTTTCGAGCAGCGCGACGATGGCGGCGCCGCCGGCATTGCCGGGCTTCGCCGTCGGCATGCGGATCTCGACGATGCGACGCTCGGCGAAGAGCGAAAGATTGTTCGCGGAGGCCCGCACCTCGTTCCAGTCGCCGCCGCGCTCCATGAAATGGGTTTCACGCTCCGTGAAGCCGGAGGCGCGCGCCTTGGCCCGCACGGCATCGGTCGCCTCGGCGGTGAGCAGCGGCTCATCGCCCGAAATGAGATACACGGGCAGGAGCTGCTGTTCGAGATGCGTCAGGAGGGTGTCGGAATTGAGCTTCAACGCGCACAGCCTTGCGAGATCGGCGGATTATGGTTGAGTTGACGGGCGCGAGGCCAGTTTGTAGCCCCTTTCGGCGCTTCCGTGACCCCTTCCGTGGCCGAACCGCGGCCCGGGAGTTAGCATTTGTGCGCAAATGAGCCGGACTACCTCATTCGCCTGCGCATTGGCCTGCGCCCTCTTCTGCGCGAGCACGGTCGCGGCGGCCGCGACGCCGCCGCCGGCGCCCGCACCCAAGAAGAACATCACCCGCGCGAAGACGCAGCCGCGGCCCCGGCCCAAGACCCAATTGCAGCAGATCGACTGGCGCGACCTGCTGCCCGAGAAAGAGCGCAAGAAGTACAACCCCAACGCTCCAGCCCCAGTGCACGGCCCGCTGGGCGAAGGCGGCCCGCCAGCGGTCCAGGTGGTCACGACCTCAGTGAACCGGGACCTCGATCACGCCCTGGTGAAATTGCCCGGGTTCATCGTACCGATCGGCACGCCGAAGGACGGCGTGGTGCGCGAGTTCTATCTCGTGCCCTATATCGGTGAAGACATCCACGTGCCGCCGCCACCTTCGAACCAGATGGTTTACGTGCGCAGCACGGACGGCGTTGCGGCCGAGGCTCTGCACGAAGCCTATTGGGTTACGGGTAAGATGTCCGTGGAGACCCGAACAACCCCGCTCGGCACGTCCGCCTACTCCCTGGTTGCGAACAAGGTCGAGCAGTACCAGTACTAAGGACGCATGGCAAAGAAGAAGAAGCGGGCCGCAAAGGCGGCCAGGCGCGCACGCAGACCGGCGAACGCACGCAAGTCCGCGAACAAGAAATCCGCCGTACGTCGCGCACCAGCGCTGCGGGGCCTGTATCCGGACATCAGGCCATACAACAGCGGCATGCTGCGGGTCTCGGACCTCCACCAGATCTATTTCGAGGAGTGTGGCAATCCGCGCGGCAAACCGGCGGTGTTCCTGCATGGCGGCCCGGGCGGGGGCACCGACCCGAAGATGCGTCGCTTTTTCGATCCGAAGCGCTATCGCATCGTGCTCTTCGACCAGCGCGGCTCCGGCAAGAGCAGGCCGCATGCGAGCCTCGAAGAGAACACGACGTGGGACCTCGTCGCCGATACCGAGAAAGTGCGCGAGCACCTCGGCATCGACCAGTGGCTCGTGTTCGGCGGATCGTGGGGCTCGACGCTCGCGCTCGCGTACGCGGAAACCCATCCCGAGCGCGTCACGGAGCTGGTCCTGCGCGGCATCTTCCTGCTGCGACGATCGGAGCTCGAGTGGTTCTATCAAAACCCCGAAGGGGCGGCGTCCATCTATCCGGACCTGTGGGAGAGCTACGTCGAGCCGATCCCGGAGAGTGAGCGCGGCGACATGATGGCCGCGTATTACAAGCGGCTGACGAGCCCCGATCCGGAAGTGGTGCGCAAGGCTGCAGTGGCATGGTCCGTGTGGGAAGGCGCCACCAGCTATCTGCGCACGAACAGCGATTACGTGATCAAGTTCCAGGAAGATGCGGCCTACGCTGGCGCGTTCGCGCGCATCGAGTGCCACTACTTCGTGAACAAGGGATTCTTCGAGAGCGACAACCAGCTCATCGAGAACGTGGGGCGCATCCGGCACATTCCCGCCGTGATCGTGCAGGGGCGTTACGACATGGTGTGCCCTATGCGCAGCGCATGGCATCTGCACAAAGCGTGGCCGGAAGCGGATCTGCGCATCGTCGGCGAGGCCGGCCACTCCGCGTTCGAGCCCGGCATCACGAGCGAGCTCGTTACTGCAACGGACCGGTTCGCGCGGTCGATGAAGGCGACGCCGTCGAAGGCCACGCGGTCGAAGGCAAAGAAGTGAGGCTGCCGAGGAAAGCCACCGCCTGATCGAGGGTCGGCGCGCTTCCACGTGCCGCCTTCGAGAACGCCGCGATCGTCGCCGCGTGCCCGGTGCCGGGGTACAGCTCCGTTTCGACCCGCACGCCTTGCGCTTCCAACGCGTCACGAAGCTTTTGGGTTTGCGCCACCGACACGAGACTGTCGTCGAGGCCGTGCGCGAGGAATGTGGGCGGCGCCTGCGCGTCGACGAATCGCAGCGGCTGCCAGTCCGACTCGCCCCAGGGCGCGGCGAATATTCGATTCAGCGTGCGCGTGTTCGGCGCGAGCACGTAGGGGCCGGAGAGTCCGATCAGGCCCACGATCCAGTCGGGATTCGCGCCTCGCCTCGCGAGGAACTCGTGATTGAGCGCGAGGTACGCGGCGGTGTGCGCGCCGGCTGAATGGCCCATCAGCACGATCCTGTGCGGGTCACCGCCGAACTCGTGCGCGTGCTGCTGCACCCAGGCGACGGCGCGCGCGGCGTCATCGAGGAACGCGGGAAACTTCACGTCGGGATAGAGCCGATAGTCCGGCAGCACGGTGATGTAACCGCGTTCGGCGAGCGCGGCGCCGACGAAGCGGTAGTCGGCCTTGCTGCCTCGCTGCCAGGAGCCGCCGTACCAGAAGATCACGACCGGGCGCGCGGCGCCGGTGGCGTCAGCGCTCGCGCCCGTAGCGGCGTCAGCACTTGCGACTGCGGTGGCGTCAGCACTCGCGCGCGCGTAGCCGTCAGCACTCGCACCGGCTGCATCGGCAGCGACGGCGGGCCCGCCCGGCTGGTGCCGAGCCTTCGGCACATACACATCCAGCTTCTGCCGCGAATCGGCGCCGTAGGACAGATCGGCCTTGCGCTCGAACGGGCCAAAGGCCGCCGGCGCATTGGCGATGCCAAACGTGATCGCGGAGCACGCGGAGAGCGCGCCCGCGATCGCCACTACGGCTGCGCGGGTCGCAAAGCGAGGCAGATTCAGCATCTCAGGGCGCCTGTCGGTCGGTTGTCGGCATCTATTACGCCGAAACCGAGCAACCAGATGCGTGCATCCTCGGCATCGCCCTCGAACCACGCCCGGGCACTGCCGAGGCGAAAGCTGTAACCCCACGCATCCATGTCGTCACACAGTCGCCGTCGCCCGACGCCGGGGATCTGATCGGCGAGCAGAATCTGCAGATAGCAGACCGCGTTTTCCTCCGGATCGTCGCCGCCGGCATCGCGATCGAGCCCGGTGCGCCGCTCCGGTGTCATGCAAATGTAGTGGCAGGCTTCGTGAAGAATCGAATGGATCGGCGTGTCGAGTCGCGCGTAGAGCCGGTGGTCCCGCAGGCCCGCCTCGCTCTCACCCCAGTACGAGCCCGGAATCACTTCGTTCGGCGCCACGAGGGTGAGATCGATGCCGTAGCGACTCAGCAGCAGCGCCACCTCGACGCGATCGACGGCGGACAGGCGCAGGACCTCCCGCGCGGGATCGCTCATGAACGAAAGGCCGACGCGACGGACCGATGTAATGCGGTAGCCGACCCGCGGATATCAGCGTGATCCATCCCGCTTGCGGCGCGGCTGCCCGCAACCATCAGATCGCCGCGAGGCGACGCATGACGATCGCCACCAGATCGTTGGCCATGCCTTCGCGAAGAATGGCTTCTTCGTTTTCCTTGGCGAGCAGCTTGGTCTCATCGAAGCTGTAATCGCGCGTGATGGAGACCGTCTGGGAAGGCAGCAATTCGCCCGCCGTCCCTTCCACCGAGAACTCCACCGTGTACGTCACTTCGTATTCGCGCGGAATGTTGTTCACCGACACGGAGATGATCTTCTGCGTCACCTGATCCTTGTGGATGCGGACGACGCCGGTTGCGTGCTCGCTCGAATCCGTGAGCGTGCTGCCGGAAGTGAGAAGCGCGCGACGCAAGCCCTGCACGAAATCCGTCTGATCGTCGTCGGCGATGACGCGCGTGGTCGTCAGTTCTGCTGGCAGCGGAACGCGCCCCTGCAGATGGAAGCCGCACGCATTGAGGGCGAACGCGACAACCAGGAGAGACGCAAGCCGCGTGCTCTTCAGCGTCCAGCGCGCAGTCTGGCCGAGACCACTACGTTCGCTATCGAACCCCCCGACGTTTCCCTCGACCTGATGGCTGCTCATGCGCCTCACACCACCACGTTGGCGAGCTTGCCGGGCACGTAGATCACCTTTCGCACGGGCTTGCCTTCGACGAACTTCTGCACCGTCTCGTCGGCGAGCGCGATGGCCTGCACCGCCGCCTGATCTGCACTGGCGGGTACGGTAATGCGTCCGCGCAGCTTGCCGTTCACCTGCACCACGATCTGGATTTCATCCTGCTTCAGCGCGCTCTCGTCGACCGCGGGCCACGCGGCATCCATGAGGTCGCCGTACCTGGCCGCGAAGCCGAGCTCGACCCACAGAGCATGCGTGATATGCGGAGCGACCGGATAAAGCGTGCGCAGGAGGATGCTGATAGCTTCGAACAGCAAGGCAACGCCGTTCGCATTGAAGGCTTTCTCGGCGCGCTCGCTCTTATCGTGCGCGTCGATCGCGTTCAGCATGATCATGCAGGCGGAGACGACGGTGTTGTACTGAACGCGAGCAAAGTCGTACTGCGCCTGCCGCAACGTCACGTGAATACTGCGGCGGAACGCGGCCTGCCTGGCGCTCAACGCCGCCTGATCCACCGAGCCAAAACGCTGGGCCTCGCCGTACTCCGCGAAGCCATGGATCTCGCGGCACGTGCTCCACAGCTTGCGCAGGAAGCGATGCACGCCGGCGGCACCAGAGTCCGACCACACGGCGCTTTCGGCCGGCGGCCCGGCGAACATGACATACGCGCGGGCCGTATCGGCCCCGAACCGCTCGATGATGTCGCGCGGCTCGACGACGTTGTTCTTGCTCTTCGACATCTTCTCGATGCCGCCGAACTCGACGGGCTTGCCATCCGCGACGGAAACGGCGCCGACGATGCGGCCCTTCTCGTCGTGCTTCACATCCACTTCGGCCGGATAGAACCAGTGCTTGCGCCCGCTCTCCTCCTCCCGATAGAAGCACTCGGCAAGCAGCATGCCCTGCGTGAAGAGGCGCGTGAACGGCTCGTCGAACTTCACGAGACCGAGGTCGCGCATCACCTTCGTCCAGAAGCGCGCGTACAAGAGGTGCAGCACCGCGTGCTCGATGCCGCCGATGTACTGGTCCATCGGCATCCAGTGATCGGCACGCTGGTCCACCATCGTGTTCGCGTCCGGGCAGCAATAGCGCATGAAGTACCAGGATGAGTCGACGAACGTATCCATCGTATCCGTCTCGCGCCGCGCGGGGCTCGAGCATTTCGGGCACGTCGCGGCGAGGAACCGCTCATCCTTGTTGAGCGGGTTGCCGCTGCCGTCCGGCACATGATCTTCGGGCAGCACCACGGGCAGGTCTTTCTCCGGCACCGGCACGGAGCCGCACTTTTCGCAATGAATGATGGGGATCGGCGTGCCCCAGTAGCGCTGGCGGGAAATGCCCCAGTCGCGCAGACGCCAGCGAACCTGCTTCTCGCCGACACCTTTGGCCGCGAGATCCGCCGCCACAGCATCTACGGCAGCTTCATAAGCGAGGCCGTCGTACTTGCCGCTGTTCACGCACGTGCCGGCTTCCTTGTCGCCATACCACTCCTGCCACGCGTCCGTGGAGAACGTGACCTTCGGATCCTTGTGCTGAATCACCTGCTTGATGGGCAGGCCGTAGCGCTTCGCGAACGCAAAGTCGCGCTCATCGTGCGCGGGCACGCCCATCACGGCGCCCTCGCCGTAACCCATGAGCACGTAGTTGCCCACCCACACCGGCACCTGCGCACCCGTGAGCGGATGCGTGACGCTGAAGCCGGTGGCCATGCCCTTCTTTTCCATCGTGGCGACTTCGGCTTCCGCCACGCCACCGTGCTTGCATTCTTCGATGAACGCGGCGAGCTGCGGATTCGAGCGCGCCAGATGCGTGGCGAACGCATGCTCCGCGGCGACCGCGACGAACGTGACGCCCATGATGGTGTCCGCGCGGGTCGTGAACACGCGCAGCAAACCCTTCGCCGGCAGATCCGTGACGGGACCGCTGATCTCGTAGGGAAAGCCGAAATTCACGCCGTAGCTGCGGCCGATCCAGTTCTCCTGCATCGTCCGCACCTGGTGCGGCCAGCCGGGGAGCTTGTTCTGCACGTAGTCGAGCAGCTCCTCCGCGTACTTCGTGATGGCGAGATAGTAGCCGGGAATCTCGCGCTTCTCGACGATGGCGCCGGAACGCCAGCCGCGCCCGTCGATCACCTGCTCGTTGGCCAGCACGGTCTGATCGACCGGATCCCAGTTCACGACCTGCGTCTTGCGATAGGCGATGCCCGCTTCGAGCATCTTCAGGAACAGCCACTGGTTCCAGTGGTAGTACGAGGGATCGCACGTCGCGATTTCACGCGACCAGTCGAAGGCGAGCCCGAGCGGCTTCATCTGCGACTTCATGTCCGCGATGTTGGCGCGCGTCCAGGCAGCCGGCGCGATCTTCTTCTCGATCGCCGCGTTCTCCGCGGGCAACCCGAACGCATCCCACCCCATCGGCATGAGCACGCTGTAGCCCTGCATGCGCAGACTGCGCGTCATCACGTCGTTGATCGTGTAATTGCGGACGTGCCCCATGTGGAGCTTGCCGGACGGATAGGGAAGCATGGAGCACGCATAGAACTTCGGCCGCGTGCGCTCCTCCGTGACCCGAAACGCATCGCGCCCCGTCCAGTGATCCTGCGCGGCACGCTCGACCGCCGCCGCGTTATAGAGCTCATCCATCAGAAAAAGCCTAAAAACTCAGAGATTTGAAACCGCGGAAGAATACACGACTTCGCCCCCCGCTCCCGCCACGAGAGTGCACTCCCCCCCTCTCTTCCAATCCGATCCCCAACAACCGAGAGGCGCCGGCCCGCGCGAAGGGGAGCCTGGCGGGGGCTTCAAAATACAGGGACGTATTTTGAAGAGCGCCCAGGGACGGCTCGCAGCGTCCCCCGCCAGGCTCCCCTTCGCGTGGGCCGGCGCATGCGACGCGCTCAAATGCAAAAGGCCGACCGAGCAACGAAGCTCAGCCGGCCTCTGTGAACACAACCCGCAAGCCCTCAATCGCCGGGCGGCTAGAGGCGCCTCAGGCAGGCGCCTCAGGCACCCCCCTCAACCGCGATCGCGCAACCTTCAGCCCGCAACCTTCACCCCAAGCGCAAAGGCAGGAAGAAAATCCCATCCTCCCCACGCTGAATCCGCAACGCCACCGCCTTCTTCCCATTCTTGGCAGCCGCCTGCAAATCCGCCACCGTCTTCACCGGCTTGCCATTGACCGTAAGGATCACATCCCCCTGCTGCACCCCCGCAGCCAGCGCCGGCCCCGACACCCGCTCAACCACCAGCGTCCCCTCGGTGTTGAGCTGCTCCTTCTCCTTCGGATCGAGCGGCCGCACAGCAAGCCCCAGCTCCGCCGCCTTCCCGGCCGCGTCATCTCTCTTGCCCTTGGTGTTACTGGCGAGCTCCGTCTCCGGCTGGTCGAGCGCATCCACCTTCACCTTGATCGTGCGCTCCTTGCCTTCTCGCCACACGGTGAGATTCGCCTCGTTCCCCGGCCTGATGCGCGCCACCACCGCCGGCAGCTCCGAGGAGGTTTCAACCACGTGATCGTTCACCGTGAGGATGATGTCCCCCGGCTGCACGCCCGCCTTCGCGCTCGGCCCATCCTTGACCACGGTCGTCACGAGCGCGCCGCGCGGCCGGTCGAGCCCGAACGAATCGGCGAGCTGGCCATCGATGCTCTGAATGGTGACGCCGATGCGCCCGCGCGTGACATGCCCCGTGTTCACGAGCTGATCGCGCACATCCATGGCCACATCGATCGGGATGGCGAACGAGAGCCCCATGTACCCGCCCGTGCGGCTGAAGATCTGCGAATTGATGCCGATGACCTCGCCTTCCAGGTTGAAGAGCGGGCCGCCCGAGTTGCCGGGGTTCACCGCCACATCCGTCTGGATGAAGGGCACGTAGTTATTGCCTTCGTTCGGCAGGGAGCGCGAGGTCGCGCTCACGATGCCGGCGGTCGCGCTGTTCTC
>JBDZVF010000675.1:0-2367 GCA_040255575.1 Pseudomonadota bacterium
CCGCCACCAAGACGGTGGAGGTTCTGTGCGAGGTTCCGGCGCACGCTCTGCCCCGCGTGATGGCGGATGCCGTTCGCCTGCGCCAGGTGCTCGTGAACCTCGGCGGAAACGCAGTGAAGTTCACGGAGCGCGGCGAGGTCAGGTTACGGCTGGTGCCGCTCGGTCTTGCCGCAGGCGCATTGCGAGTGCGGCTCGAGGTGGCCGACACCGGCATCGGCATCGAGCCTCGCAATCAGTCGAGAATCTTCGAAGAGTTCGCTCAGGAAGACGCATCGACCACGCGCCGTTTCGGCGGCACGGGGCTCGGACTCTCGATCGTGCGTCAGCTCATCGAGTTGATGGGCGGCAAGCTGTCGCTCGAGAGTGCTCCGGGTGTCGGGTCGACATTCTCATTCGAGCTGGCTTTGCCCCTCGCGCTCGCGACCGCCGAGATGCCTGCGGTGCCGATGGAGCTGAGAGGCCTGCGCGTGCTGGTGGCCGCGGGCAAGGAGCCTGTTGGGGCACTCATTCAGCGCGCGCTGACGGAGTGGGGCGTGGATGTCTCATGCGTTCCCGCCCTGGACGAAGCGGTCAGAGAGCTGCACTCGGTTGCATACAACGCGATCGTGATCGACGACTCTGCTTCGAGCGCGCACGGGCTCAAGTTGCTGGAAGATGCTCTAAGCCGGCGCGCCGCGCGACCGCGCGCCGTTCGCGTGAGAAGTTTCGTGAGCCTGACGCCGGACGAGAGCGAGGCAGAGCCGTGGTTCGACGCCGAGCTGACTCGCCCATTGCGCCTGATGGCGCTTTACAGCGCGCTGACGGGTCGTCTTGGAACGCAGGCAAGCGACGGCGAGCCGAGGACGGAGCCACCATCCGCCCGCACGTTCGCGCCGCTCACGGGGCGTGTGCTGGTGGTGGAGGATCAGGAGCTCAATCGCGAGGTGGTCGACGGCATGCTCACGAGCTTTGGGCTCGAGGCGGATGCCGCGGAACACGGCCGCCAGGCCCTCGCGAAACTTGCCGCCGGCCGCTACGACGCTGTGCTGATGGACTGCCAGATGCCGGTGATGGATGGCTATTCGGCCACGCGCGAGCTGCGTCGCGTGGAAACCGGAACGAGGCGCACACCGGTGATCGCGCTGACTGCCGACATGACGGACGCCGCGCGCGCCGCCTGCTTTGCGGCAGGCATGGATGACTATGTCGGCAAGCCGTTCACCCGGGCGACTCTTCACGCGGTGCTGTCGCGATGGCTGCCTGCACGCAAACGCGGCACGGACGCAGCGCTCGAGGCTCGTCAGAGTTCCTTGAGCTGATCGTCGCAAAGCGCGACCAGCACGGCCTCGCCACTGCGCGTGTCGAGGCGAAACTTCCCGTAGCGCGCCGGAGTGAATTGCGGGCCCGCACCTTCTTCGAAGAAGTAGGCGTTAGTCCCGAGCCAGACCTGACCGTTGCGCATTCGGTAGCGCACCCGTACGGTGCCGGGTGCGCCCGCTTCCGGCACGCGGGCCACACGGCGGGAGTCGAGCTCCAGCTGCACGGAATGTTTTCCGGTGTGCTGGCGGGCAATGTCATTGGCGACCGCGAACCGCAAGGCCATGTAATCGCCCTGCATGAGCGAGCGGGGATCCACAGGTGCAAGCTCCAGGTATATGACCTCGCCGTGGCGTTTGATCTGTTCCTTGGCGTAGATGGAATAGTTGATGGCTGCCAGCACCAGTACTCCGCCGAGCACGGCAATGGTTCGGATGAGCGTCGTGTTGTTCATGGTGCCAGCTCGTTTCGGGCGGCATTGCGATGGCGAAAGGCGCCCCAGGCCAGCAGCACGGCGCCCACGATCAGCATGATCACCGACTTCGTGACGAGCGTGGTTCCGAGCAAATAGTAGAAATGCAGGACGTGCAGCAGCGCCGCGCCGGTGGCAACCCCGAGCAGAGCGGTACTGCGCAGGCGAAACGCGCAAAAGCCGGCGAGCAGTGCCGCCGCGACGTCCAGCAGCGGCCAGAGCGCCAACCAGTTCGTGTACGGTTCGGAATTGGCGCCCCACAGGGATTCGAATGAGTCGAGCGGCGCCGAAGCCAGGGTGCCGAACGTGAGTGCCAGCAGCATCCCGCCGAGTGCGGGCCGTAAGAGCTGCCGCGCTTTGCCTGCCATCCATTTCGCTTCGCCTGCGACGGCGGCGATCACGAGCGCGGCGACTGGAGCCCAGATTACGAACCATCCGGCGATCGCCGGTCCCGGCGCGACGGCTGCGCGCGGACCGATCCAGGCTATTTCGCCCCACCACGCGAAACGAATGGCGAGCGCCCAGGCAATGCACGCGAAGAATGCGACAATCGTTCGGGCCAGCCGATTCGGCATGATCACGACGAGCACACATTGCAG
>JBDZVF010000155.1:0-12616 GCA_040255575.1 Pseudomonadota bacterium
CGGCCCGGGATTGAGGAGGCCCGGAATGCCCGTCTTCGCGGTGATCCCGGTGTCATAGAACCAGCCCGGATACACCGGATTGCCGCGCGAGTCCTTCGGCCCGGCAAAGCCTTTCGCGATCGCATCCGCCTGCGCGGCGCTGAGGCAGGAGTCCGTCTTCGCGCCCTTGCACACGAGCGATTTCGGATCGAAGCCGCACCCCTTCGCGTCGAACACCATGCCATCGGCCACGCCATCCCGCGCATCACAGGCTTTCAGCAGGGAGTTGACGACGAGCTGCTTGTCGCTCTCGGAGAGCGCCTTCGCGGTGATGGGCTTGCCACTTTCATCCTTCGGCGCAACTGCATTGAGCGCGACCGTGACGTACTTGTCTGCAAGATTGGAGAAGTTCGTGCGCATCGCCGGCGCGCCGGCGACGATGCCATCGAAGTAGCGCGGATAGCGCTGCGACATCATCATGGCCTCGCGCCCGCCCGTGGAGCAGCCCACGAAGTACGCGTGATCGGCCGGTTTGCCGTAGTGGGCTTCAACGATGGCCTTGCCCACAGGCGCCACCTTGCCGATGGCCTGATACAAAAAGTTGAGCATCGCTTCCTGCTCGCCGAAGAAGCTCGTATCGAACACCTGGCCCTTGTGGCCACTGTCCGTCGACACGACGGCGTAGCCGCGCGCCAACGCCGGCCGCGACCCCGCCGCCTGCGCGCCGATCGGCAGACCGACACTGCCGTTGAGGCCCCCGCCGCCCTGAAACAGAAACCGGCCGTTCCAGTTCTCCGGCAGCGCCACGGCGAAACCGATCGCATAAGGCTTGCCATCGCTGCCAGTGCGCTCATCGATAGTGCCATCCACACGGCAGTAGGACGGCAATGTGCCCTCAATCGGAGGGCCGACCGGGCCGGCCGGTACCGGACCCGCCGGCACAACGGCGGCCTGCTTGATCGCAACGTCGTAGCCCGGAATTTTCAGGCCGGTGAGCGATGCGCAGGACGTGGTGGATGCAAACGCGGCGGGCGACAGGAGCGCGAGCGTCGTCAGTAACACCGGAGGTTTCAGCGGCACGAACGGTCCCCCCTTCTTGTAATAGATTTCAACAGCGCCCGGAGTATACGCACGGATGTCGCAGGCGGATAAAAAAGGGGCACGCGACGTCCGGTACGCGCGCCCCTTCCGGCTGGTGTGAGGGGGCCAACCGTTGAAGTTGAAGTCAGGTTTGTCGTTTTGATTTTCGAGCGGATGGTTACCCGTCGCGTCATCGCGAGCTTGCCCGGCGTGGCGGGACCCGTTTGCCTCGCATGGAAGCGAGCGGGGCCGCCTAGTTGCGGGAGCGCCAATCACGCGGGCTGCAGAGGTACCTGCGCTTGAAGGACCGGGCGAAATGCGCGGCATCCACGAAGCCGACGGCGAACGCGATGTCGGTGACGGTGCGCGAAGCGTGGCGCGGGTCGCGCAAATCGGTGGCCGCCTGCACCAGACGGCGATTCCAGATCTGCGCGTTGAGCGAAAGACCCACGGTTTGCAGCAGGATCTCGTCGAGCCGGCGGCGGCTGATACCCTGTGCGGCAGCCACGCGCGTGGCGTTGAGGGCAGGATCCGGCAGTTCCGCATCGATGTAGGCGAGCGCCGCACGCACTCGCCAATTGAGCTCCAGGTTGGCGTCGCTTTGTGGCGGCTTCGGCACACCGAGCAGACAAGCGGCGCCCACCAATGCCGTCGTGCATTGATCGGGTTCAAGGAGTGGTGCCGATTCGAGCAAGCCGGTGAGCACGCTGCGAAGCACAGAGGTGCCCGGCTCGTCCGGCTCGAACTTCTGGGCAGTACGACTTTCGAGGTACGGATAGCGGCTGAGAATGAAATACCGCGGCATCCGCAGGAACATGATCTGCGAAAAATCGGCGGCGACGTCGAGGTGAAAATCCACCGATCCGTCGATGAGGCAGATATCCCCCGGCGTGAGCACACACATGCGCGGCCCCTGCGTGGCAACCGTCGAGCCCTGCAATTGCAGCATCACGGAAAGGGATGCCGCGAACGGATCGCCGGGCGCCGGTTCGCAGTCCACACTGACGGGCGGCGACAAAATCTGCCACAGCTGGCCGGGGCCGAAGTCCCGGCCCGAAATCGAACCCATGGGCATTTCCGCGCGCGGCACGCGCGCACGCAGGCCAGGAAACATGGAGCACGCCGCCTCGCACCACCTTTCGGCGCGCTCGCCAGTTTCGACGCCCTCGAGATTGAATGACGCGGAGTGGCAGACGGTGTCAGGCACGTCGGCGCTTCCTTTGGAGTCCCCCCTGCCTGCGATTATTGCCCTCGATGCAGGGCAATGGGAATGGGCCCGTCCGGGGGCCCCCGGAGGGGCGCGCGAATGAGCGCGAAAAGGCGTATCGTCCGCGGCGTCGCGCCCCCGGCGCATCGGCAAAGAATCGAGAACAACCATGCCGCTTTCGAATCGTCTCGTTGCGGAGTTCTTCGGAACGTTCTGGCTCGTGCTCGGTGGCTGCGGGAGCGCGGTGCTCGCCGCTGCCTTTCCCGAGCTGGGCATCGGTTTCGCGGGTGTGGCGCTCGCGTTCGGCCTCACCCTGCTGACGATGGCATTCGCCATCGGGCACATCTCCGGGTGTCACCTGAATCCCGCGGTGTCCGTGGGGCTCATGGTCGGGGGCCGCTTCAAGGCGAGCGAGCTCATTCCTTACATCATCGCGCAGCTCATCGGCGGCATCGTGGGCGCGGGCGTGCTGTATCTCATTGCGAGCGGCAAGGCGGGCTTCGACGTGCATGCCGGCTTCGCCTCGAACGGATTCGCCGAGCACTCCCCGGGCGGCTACTCACTCACGGCCGCGTTCGTGTGTGAGTTCGTCATGACGTTCTTTTTCCTCGTCATCATCCTCGGTGCGACCGACAAGCGCGCGCCGGCGGGCTTGGCGCCGATCGCCATCGGGCTCGGGCTCACGCTCATCCACCTCATCAGCATTCCGGTGACGAATACGTCGGTGAATCCGGCGCGCAGCACCGCGCCTGCCATCTTCGCCGGCGGCTGGGCACTCGCCCAGCTGTGGCTCTTCTGGGTCGCGCCGATCCTGGGTGCGGCTGTGGCCGGTGTCGTATATCGTTGGTTCGGCGCCGAGCGCAGCACGACCTGACGGAGACTCTTCTATCAAATCGCGGATGGCCAACATGCGGGGATGGACGTGCGCATGGGCCCTCTGCGTGCTGGCCTGTGTTTCGATGCCCCGCGCGCTGGCTACGGAGCCGCAGGCGCCTGCTTCCGACGAGGAGGTGCAGGAAGTCGAAGTCTCCGTCGAGCGTCCGGGGCCGAATCTCTGGAAAGTCTCCCGCGGCGATCACTTCGTGTGGCTCATGGGCACGCTCGATCCGCTGCCGAAGGGCATCAGCTGGCGCTCGAGCGAAGTCGAGGCGGTGCTGCGCGAAGTGAAGCAGCTCGTGCCGAGCCGGCCGGATCTCGACGTCAGCGCGGGGCCCATCACGCTCGTGCGCACCTACATGGCCTGGCGTCGCGCGAAAAAGATTCCGGACCGCCAGACGCTCAAGGACTGGCTGCCGCCCGAGCTGTATGCGCGCTGGACGGCGCTGCGCGTACGTTACCGGCCGAAGGATGACGACATCGAGAAGCTCGTGCCGGTTCTGGCCGCCTCGAAGCTGTATGCGCGTGCGCTCGATATCTCGAAGCTCTCCCAGTCCGGCGACGGTATCGAGAAGACGATCATCCGCCTCGCGCGCAAGCACAACGTGAAGATCCGGCAGACCGAGGTGAAGATCGAAGAGCCGCGCACGCTGGTCGCGCAGTTCGGCGAGATGCCGCGCGAGCGGCAGGTCGCCTGCCTCGAATCGATCGTGGAGCGGCTCGAGAACGACATGGAGACGATGAAGACGGCGGCCCACGCCTGGGCGCTGGGCGACGTCGCCACCTTGCGCAGGCTGCCTTACCCGAAGGAGATCGAAGTCTGCAAAGACATGTTCGAGACCTCGGAGCTCATGAGAAAAATGATCGCCGAAACGAACGCGGGGTGGGAGTCGTCAGTGGAGGCCGCGCTCGATGGCACGGGCAAGCCGACGCTCGCCGTGAAGCCCATTTATGAATTGCTGGGGCCCAATGGCACGATCGAGCGTTTGCGTGCGCGGGGCTTCAAGGTCGAAGGGCCGTGAGCGCGCCGAGCCCGCAGGCCCGGCGCGACCGACAAGGAGCTCAGCGCTTCCTGGTGATGTCGTACGTCCCGACCCCGGGCTTGTAGGACTTGTCGTCCAGGAACTGCCGCATCCCTTCCTTGCGCCCTTCGTTGTCGAAGAAGTTCGCCGCTTCCTGGGCGCGGATCAGGTAATCCTCCGCATTGTCGAAGGTCATCTCGAGGGTGCGACGCACGGCATCCTTCGCCGCCTTCAACGTCACCGGATTCTTTTTCAGCAGCACTTCGGCGATCTGCACCGTGCGCTCCTTCAGCTTCGCAAGCGGCACCGCCTCGTTCACAAGCTTCCACTCAGCCGCCTTCTTGCCGCTGATCGGCTCGCCGGTGAGCGTGTGATACATCGCGTCGCGCATGCTCATGAGCTGGGTCGCAACCTTCGTCGCGCCACCGCCCGGCAGAATGCCCCAGTTGATCTCGGAGAGGCCGAACTGGGCTTCCTCCGCGGCCACCGCCAGATCGCACGCGAAGAGCGGGCCGTAGCCGCCGCCGAAACACCAGCCGTTCACCATCGCAATGGTCGGCTTCTGGTACCAGCGCAGCTTGCGCCACCACGCGTACGCCTCCGACTGCGCCTTGCGCGTGCCCTTGAGGCCCTGCGCTTCCGTATCCCGGAAGTATTCCTGTAGGTCCATGCCGGCGGACCAGGCGCTGCCCTCGCCCGTGAGCACGAGCACACCCACGTCATCCCGGAACTCGAGCGCTTCGAGCGCGACGAGCATCGCGCGATTCACGCGCGGGCTCATGGCGTTGCGCTTCTCGGGCCGGTTGTAGCTCAGCCACGCGATTCGGTTTTCGACGTGATACTTGACGACCTGGTCGACTATCTCGGTCACGGCAGTGTTCCTCTCAAATGAAAAAGGGTGATGGTTATTCCGCGCCCTGCTCGACATCGCCACCGGCAGCGGCATAAAGCTTCTGCAAGAGGCGGCGCAGCTCCGCCTGCTCCGCGCGAGTGAGCACACCGAAGTGAGCCACATCGGTCTGCGCACTCATGGCCTCGATCTCGTGTCGCAGGCTCTGGCCACGCTTCGTGAGATGCAAAGCGTTCGTACGCAGATTGCGGCCCTCACGACGGGCCACCACACCGATGGCCACGAGCTCATTCACCACTTTCATGGTGCTGGCCCGGTTGATGCCGAGCGCCCGGCCCAGCGCCGCCTGATCACACCCCTCGTGCAGGCCGATGTAAACGGCGGCGGTGGCGCGCGCGGGTGTGAGACCCAGGCTATCGAACGCCGCCGCGGCTTTCCGCATCAGCACCGCATCAACGCGATGGAGCAGATAGCCGAGGTGTTCCGACAGCTTGCCGAACTCCTGCGATTTCACAGGAGCCCATTGTATGCCAGGCATACACTCTGTCAACGTGAGCCATAAACGAGGCACCGGGCAAGCCGGGGGGCGCTTGCCGCGGCGGAGTCGCTAGCCGGGCGGCATCCGCTGGAAGCGAACCACGGCATTCGTGTCGCGCAACCACGCATGCTCGCTTTCGCAGTAGATCTGCAGGCTCGGGGTGAGGCTCCGCGCGTCGTCGAGGATTCCGGCCTTGATGATGGTGATGCCCTGCTGGCGCGTGCCGGCCGAATCCGTTCGGATGGGCGTGCCACATTTGGGGCAGAAGCTGCGCTCCACCGCGAGGCCGCTGTCACCGCGTGTATCGAAGTGCGCGAGCTCACCCGTCACTTCCACGGCCGCGAGCGGAACGAGCGCGACGAGCGAGAAAGACGTGCCGGTCTGCTTCTGGCAATCCCTGCAATGGCATACGCCCACGGCTACCGGCTCCGCGGATAACGTGACCTGGACGCTGCCACACAGGCAGCTTCCCTTGCGAATGTTCGAGCTCACAGGCACCCCCTTCCCGTCGATGCATGAATTTGGGCGCGCATGGTAGCTGAGTCCCATTGCCCATACCCGATCACTGTCACGGGAATGGAGCACTGGATGCTGTTGCGTGTGGGGCACGCATCGACAAAAGACACTTGAGCCATTCAATTTTCCGGGCGTCTAATCGGCCACACTGAACCGTGCTACCGCATACAAGGGAAAGGGAGCTCTCATGCAACGGATCAAAGGTCTCGTGCTCGCCGGCTCATAAATATCCGCGGTCAGCGGAGTGTCTGCGCAGACCCCGCAGCCTGCGGAAGACTCCGGCGAAGAAATCTCCCAAATCATCGTCACGGGCACACGCGTAGCGGATCGCTCGGCCCTCGACACCGCCGTGCCGGTCGACGTCGTGCGAGCCGATGCGCTCGCCAATACCGGGATCACTGAGGTCAATCAGGCACTCGCCGCCGCGCTGCCCTGTTTCAACTTTCCCCGTCCCGGGCTCGCGGATGGCACGGACACCATTCGCCCCGCAACGCTGCGCGGGTTATCTCCCGACCAGACGCTCGTGCTGCTCAACTCGAAACGCCGGCACCTCTCCTCGCTCGTGAATGTGAATGGCACCATCGGGCGCGGCGCGGCCGCTGTCGATCTCAACACGATTCCGATCGCAGCGGTGCAATCCATCGAAGAGCTGCGTGATGGCGCATCGGCACAGTACGGATCGGATGCAATCGCTGGCGTCGTCAACGTGAGGCTTCGTGAGGCGCGCGACGGCGGTGACCTCATGCTTTCCTATGGTCAGTACGACACGAGCTTCGATTCGCCGCGAGGACCGCTTCCCGCTGGTGCCACCTGGTCTGCACCGGAGAACATCGAGCGCAGTCGTTCGGATGGCGGCACGACTACCGTCTCCGCCTGGAAAGGCCTCGAGCTCGGGGCCGCCTCGCGTAACGCGACTGGCAATACGCCGTTCTCGAACTACGCACCGTTCGGGCGTTCGGGCCGGTTCCTATACGGGCGTGTATCACTGACGTTCTGAAGATCACTGCGCCATTTCTGACACAACAACGCTGCAAGGTGCGGCGGTTGTTCTCGCAACAGCAAAGCTGATCGCCGTTTCCGTTGCGTTCACGGCTCGCGGCAAGCGTGCTACCGTGCCCGAAAATAAATCCAAGCTGTTGAAAGCCATATAGCTGTCAGGGGGGGAGTGCTATGGTTCGTTCGACGGTATCCGCCATCATTGCGGCTTCCGCGGTGTCAGTCACGTTCGGTTCACAGGCGCTTGCCGCGGAAGGCGACGAAGGTCCGCTCGAAGAGGTGGTGGTCTCGGCACAATTCCGCGAGACCCGCCTGCAGAGCACGCCAATCGCCATCAGCGCGTTCACCGCCGAGAACCTCGAAGTTCGCGGCATCGATAACGTCACCGACCTCGATGCGTTCGTGCCGAACGCGGTGATCCAGCCGCTCGGCGCGGGCTGGGGTGCCACCATGGCGGCGTTCATTCGTGGCGTGGGGCTCGGCGACAACATCCTGTCGTTCGAGCCGGGCGTGCCGATCTACGTGGACGATGTGTACATCGGCCGTCCGCAGGGCGCGATCTTCGATCTCCTCGACCTGGAGCGAGTCGAAGTGCTGCGCGGTCCGCAGGGCACGCTCTTCGGCAAGAATGCGATCGGCGGCACCATCCGCCTGATCTCGAAGAAGCCGCAGGGCGATGGCACGGGCTCGGTTTCCGTGACCATCGGCAGCTTCAGCCGGCTCAACGCACGCGGCTCGACGGATGTCTCGCTCATCGACGACAAGCTGTTCGCCCGCTTCTCCTTCTCGAGCAAGAAGGCCGACGGCTACTTCAACGTGCTCGATTATGAATGCGTGAACGGCCCCGGCTCACTCGGCAGCGGCGGTCCCGGCCTGCCGAACGGGCCCTACAACACACCGGGCGCGTTCCCGGGCGGGCTCTCGGGCATGCGGCTCGGCTCGCAGGTGGTTCAGGGCGGGGACTGCGTCGTCGACAAGCTCGGGGATGAGAACGTGCAGTCCGGCCGGGCGGCCTTCCGCTTTCTCATCGACGATCGCATGGAGTTCAACCTCATCGGCGATCTCACCGTCCAGCGCCAGAAAGGCCCGGCGGACAAGTACACGGTGATGGACCCGACCAACGGCCTCAACGCGTTCTGGAGTGGTGCGTTCGCGGAGCCCGTGTTCGGCAGCGGCGTGGCGTGGGACACCCGCTTCATCACCAACGACCTGTACTCGAACTACAGCCGCTACAGCGACCCCATCACCAACCGCATTGTCCCCAACATCAACGACATGGATCACTGGGGCGTTTCCGGCACATTCGAGTGGAAGCTGTCCGACAGCGTCACGCTCAAATCCATCACCGCTTACCGGCGCTTCTGGAACAAGTTCGGGCGCGACTCGGATGGCACGCCGCTGCCGCTCAACGCCACCTATGACGACAGCCGCCATCGCCAAGTGACGCAGGAGATCCAGCTCACCGGCACGGCCGGCAGGCTCGACTGGGCGACCGGCGCGTTCTACTACGACGCGCACGATTCGAACCAGGGCTTCGACTTCCTCTATCCGACCATCGTGTACGAGAACGACGCGTTCGACCGGCAGAACACGCGCAACTGGGCCGTGTTCGGCCAGGGCACCTACCGCTTCACGGACGCCTTCTCGTTCACGGCCGGCGCGCGCTACACCGACGACCAGAAGAACGCGACCATCTATCGCGCCAACTTCTTCGGCGGCGTGGTCATCGACAACGCCTACGTGCCGCTCAGCAAGACCAACGTCGACTATGCGCTCTCGGCGGACTATCTCTGGACCGATGAGGTGATGACGTATCTCAAGTACGCCACCGGCTTCAAAGGCGGCGGCTTCAGCCCGCGCCCCGCCACGGCGCTGCAGACGACGCCCTTCGAGCCCGAGAAACTGAAGACCCTCGAGCTCGGCGCCAAGACGGAATGGCTGCAGCGGCGACTGCGCCTCAACACCGCTCTCTTCTACTCTCACTATCTCGACCAGCAAACGTTCGCGCAGCAGCTCGATGCCTCCGGCGCCAACTGGTTCCGCGAAGTGAACGCGGGCAAGGCGCGCATCTGGGGCTTCGAGGCGGAGCTGCTCGCTCAGCCCGTTCCCGCGCTGCGCATCGAAGGCTCGGTGGGTTACATCAACTACAACCTGTACGACAGCCAGGGCAACCCTCTGCTGATCGAAGGGGACGGCTGCGGCGGCCAGCGTTGCTACTCGCCCCGCACGCCGAAGTTCAACGGCGCGCTCGGCATTCAGTACTCGTTCAGCTCGGCGATGGGATCTTTCACTCCGCGCCTGGACGTGCAGAACCAATCCAGGATCTACTTCACCACGAACAACCAGGGCGAGCAGGATGCACTGACGTTGCTGAACGGACGGCTGACCTGGCAATCGATGAGCGAGCAATGGGAAGTCGCTCTCTTCGGCGACAACCTCACCGACGAAGGCTATTTCAACGGCAAGCTGAACCTCGTGAGCTTCTTCGGGCGTGAACAGGGCAACCCGGGCGCCCCGCGCACCTGGGGCCTCAGCTTCAAACGCACGTTCAAGTAGGCAATCTCGAGCGCGGCCACGCTTGACCGTCTGCAGTCGGCAACACGTGCACATGGAGTTTGTGCACGTGGTGCTCAATGTGATCTACCGCACTATACATCGCAGGCTATTTAACTACCCTGCGCGCCGTGCACGGGGGCGCGGTTCGAAAACTGAAAACACTGTTCCAGTCGCTCATGCTTGGGAGCATGGCGGCCGGCGCGCTGGCTCATGCGCAGGCAGCTGGAACTTCGCTGTTTCCAACACTCAGCCCGTATGCGCCCAACGCAGACGAGCAGGCTCGCGCGCTCAGCTATTTCCGCAAGGTCGAAGCCGAGGGGCTGCAGCTGTCGAGTTTTCTCGCCTCGCGCGCTGCCGACGACAAGGCGAGCTATCGGGTCTACCTGGGCCTCGGTTACACGCAGAACCTGACTTCATTCGCCCGCTTCTCGGGGCGCACGTTCTACGGCACAGGGACCTACGACGGCGCGGGCACCTCCGTCCCGGACGAAGTCCGGGCGGCCACCGCGCCGGGCGCCTGGGTCGGATCCAACTGGCAGCTCGAGAGCAAGCTCTTCGACAAGCACACCTTCTTCGCGGGCGTCGACTATCGCCAGCAGATGACGATGCCGCTCACCGAGCTCAGCGAGTTCCTGGCGCGCACCCAGAACGTCGGGCTCGGGCAGCCGGTCCGCAAAGTGGGCTTCAGCACCCGCAGCCGCTTCGTGCTCTCTTCCGAGTACGCCATCAACGTTCGCACGCGCTTCGACGAAGGCAGCGGAACTCTGGGAGACGCCACCCCGCTCCTGACCAACAATCGCATCGAGCTCGGAGTGGAGCGCAACATCCACGACGGCGCTCGCACGCAGCTGAGCTACACCTGGCAGACCACGATGGACAGCCTCGCGAGCAACGCGCGCCTCGATCAGCGCCTCACGAAGCTGCGCATGGACCTCCCCACCTTCAGCCCCCGCATCTCCACCGGGTTCGAGCTGCAGTACCTGAACGTGCTCACCCCGCTCGACGCCGCGCAGAACCGCGATTTCGTGATCGGCAACCTGTCCATCGCCGGCCACGACTTCAGCAGGCGCACCCGCGTCTCGCTCGGCCTCAACAACGTCTTCGATGTCAAGGCGGACTCGATGGACGCAGGGCGCCTGATGTCCTCCTTCCCGGTCGACGGCCGAACCTTTCGCATCGACCTCGTTCGCAAGCTGTAAGCGCCCGATCGCGCTGACATAAGCCGCGCGGCCTGTCTGCGTTCCGCGCCATCCAGCCTCGGTTGGCACTAATTAAAGACAACTTCTCGCGGGCGCTCCCCCGTCCTGTCGTTACTCGCGGACAACTTGCGTTGGCGAACGCCGTATCGAATTGCAGACGAGCCTGCACCAGCACTGCCAGGCCGATGGGGTCTCGGAGATCGTCGTCGCGATGGACGACAGCCGCTGGGGCATTCCCTTCAATGCCTTTCTCGAATGCCGCATGGCCGGCATCGAAGTCACGGATCTCACGGCCTTTCTCGAGCGCGAGACCGGCAAGGTGCGCGTGGATCTCGCCCACCCGAGCTGGACGATCTTTGCAGACGGCTTTACCCGCAACTCACTCCAGGCGCGCCTCGAACGTGTGTTCGATGTCGTGGCGAGCCTCATGTTGCTGGCTGTCTCCTGGCCGGCGATGCTCGTCACCATCCTCGCGATCAAACTGGAGGACGGCCTCTCCGCCACGGTGCTCTATCGCCAGGTGCGTGTGGGTGAGCACGGCGAGCCGTTCGAGCTCCTCAAATTCCGAAGCATGCGCGCCGATGCGGAAGGCGACGGCAAGCCACGCTGGGCGTCGGCGAATGACAGCCGCGTGACGCGCGTCGGGCGCGTGATCCGCAAGCTACGCATCGACGAGTTGCCGCAGATCCTGAACGTGCTCGCGGGGCAGATGAGCCTCGTCGGCCCGCGACCGGAGCGGCCCGAGTTCGTCTCACAGCTCGATCGCGCGATTCCTTTCTACTGTGAGCGGCACACGATCAAGCCGGGCGTCACCGGATGGGCGCAGCTGTGCTACCCCTACGGCGCGGACGAGCGGGACGCCGCGGAGAAGTTACAATACGACCTGTTTTACTTGAAGAATCGCAACCTGCTCTTCTACCTTGCGATCCTTCTGCAGACCGTCGAGGTCGTCCTGTGCGGCAAGGGCGCACGCTAAGGCACTGACCTGTAACGTAAACGCAGCGTTTGGAAGCGCGCCGGCCTCGGGCCGGCGCGCTTTTTGCTGGGTCCAGAGGTCGCGCGCTCGTCGGACGAGCTATTCGTAGAACAACAGTCGCCCGGAAGGACGATGGTGCCCATGTCTGAGACTGCTTCTCCCGACACCGATCCCGGTCGTCGCTCTCTCCTGCCGTTGCCGCTAGCCCCACTCGTAGGCTACGTGGTCAAGATCCTCGCGGTGCTGGTGATCGCGTATTCCACCGATCGAGCGCTGGAGGCACGCCAGGAAGCCGGCGAGAGCGTCACGCATACGCTGCAAGTGTTGGAGCGGACCCAGCAGCTGCTCACGCTCATGATCGATGCCGAAACCGGCCAGCGCGGCTTCGTGCTCACGAAGGAAGATCGCTACCTCGAACCCTATAACAACGCCCGCGACGCGGTGCCCGCGCGGCTGCAGGACCTGCAGAGTCTCGTTTCTGACGACGCCCAACAGCGTGGCCGTCTCGAAGAGCTGACCCAGCTGATCCAGAGAAAGATGGATGAGCTTGCGAGGACCGTAGAGCTGCAGCGCGCAGGCGACTCGCAGCGCGCCCTGCAGCTCATCCGCTCGGATACGGGGCAGAATGCGATGGAGCGCATTCGGGTCGTGGTTTCGCAGATTGCAGCGGCGGAGCGTGAGCAGCTGGCCGCTCGCGAGGGCGAGTGGCAGGGCCTCACTGATCTGTCGAACACGATTCTCTGGACCGGCTCCATCCTGCTCCTCGGCCTCATGGTCGCCTCGGTCATCATGAGCTCGCGCGACTATCGCGCGCGCGAAGC
>JBDZVF010000156.1:0-12603 GCA_040255575.1 Pseudomonadota bacterium
TTCTGAGCCGCCTTGCCGCAGAGGAAGCCCGCTGGTCCAAGAGCCAGAACGTGCTGAAGCTGCTCATCGGCCGACTGTGCCTCGCCGCGCAGGGGCGGGATGGCCGGCTGGATCAGGAGATCGCGCGTGTCGCGGACGTGGCGCGCAAGCAGATCGATCTGGACGCGCTGGATCTGCTCATCGCGCCGCTGTCTGCCGCCGTCGCGGCACTGGATAACGCGGATGCGAGCGGCGCGGCCGCTCGGCGCGCGGCCAGGAACGATGGCGCGGGCGGCTCGTCCGCTGCGAGCGCCCCCGCCAGCGCGAGTGCCCTTGGCAGCGTGGGTGCTTCTCCCGGCTCGGGTGCTTCTTCGGGCGCGGGTGCTCATTCCGGCGCGAATGGCTCATCCGCCGCGGGCGGCTCAGCGACCCTCTCCGCCACTTCCCGGGAGAGGGTCAATGGCGGCCCGAGCTCCCCTCAGTCGCTCGACGCCGGTGACGAACGAGCTGCGTCCATCCCCGCCACGGAAGAAGCCTTTGGCGCTACCGCAGTCCTCGACCGGCTTGCGCTGCTTCCTGAGCTCAAGCCCATCGTCGGCGAGCTCCGCAGCCGCAGGCATGATCATCTGAGCATTCACGAGCTCGCCGATCTGCTCGAGCGCGTGACCCGCTTCGCCACGGAGCAACGCGCGCAGGTTCAGAAAGAGAAACTCGAGCTGCAGAACATCGTCCAGCAGCTCGCTTCGCGGCTGGAAGAAATCAGCCAGAGCATTTCGGGCGAGCTGGCCGAACGCAACGCCGGGCAGGAAGACTGCGAGCAACTCAATCTGCGCGTCACGGACGAAGTGGCACAGCTGCGCCTCACGGCCGAGAGCGCGGATGACATCGCCACGCTGCGCAACCAGCTCTCCGCGCGCCTGGACGCGATCAGCACGCACCTCACCGACTTCCGCCTCCGCGAGGAGACGCGCGTGCGCACCTATCGCGATCGCGTTACGCGCATGCGTACACGCATTGCGGTGCTGGAGCGCGAGAGTCGCTCGCTTCACGAGAGCCTGCGCGAAGAGCAGCGCATGGCGATGATCGATGCGCTCACGGGCATTCCGAACCGCGCGGCGTACGACGACCGCATCGAGCAGGAACACAAGCGCTGGAAGCGTTTCGCGCGCCCGGTGAGCATCCTCGCGTGGGACATCGATCGCTTCAAAGCCATCAACGACGCCTACGGCCACAAGGCCGGCGACAAGGTGTTGCGCGTGATCGGGCAGCATCTGGCCCGCCACGTGCGCGACACGGATTTTGTCGGTCGATACGGCGGCGAGGAGTTCGTGATGCTGCTCGTCGGCACCGAGCCCGCCGAAGCCCGCGTGGTGGCGGAGAAGATCAGGCTCGAGATCTCCCAGCTCGGGTTCCACTTCCACGAGCGGCCGGTATCCATCACGGCATCCTGTGGAATCGCCGGCTTCGAGGGCGAGGACACGCCCGATGCCGCGTTCGACCGCGCGGACAAGGCCTTGTATCGGGCCAAGGAAGCCGGGCGAAACTGCTGCATCGTCGCTTAGCTGCGGCATCGGCGCCTCACCGGCTGCGCGCCGGACGGGAGCGGCACCGCCCGGTTGCCAATAGTTTCAGCTGAAACTAGATTGACGCTTCTCGAGGTCGCAGGGCCGGCCCTATGAAGCGCTACATTCCCCACGCCCACGTTCAGGGCATCGCCTCACGCCAGGCGCACGCGGATCTGCCGGCGGGCACATACGAACGCGAGATCAGCAAGGAAGGGTTCTTTGGCCCCGCCGCTCATCTCCACCATCGACATCCGCCAACGGGATGGACGTCCTTCGAGGGCCCGCTGCGCCCTCATGCCTTCGATTTCACGCGCGTGGAGCCGGGCCCGAATCCGTGGAACGCTCCGGAGCTGCTCACCAACGCCGCGGTTCGCGTGCGGTTCTGGCAATGCGCCGCTGGCAAGATGCGCCATCTCGTGCGCAACGCCGATGGCGATGATCTGCTCTTCGTTCACAAGGGCGAAGGCGAGCTCTACTGTGACTTCGGACATCTGAGCTTCGCCGCCGGCGACTACATCATGATTCCGCGCGGCACGATGTGGCGCCTGGAAAGCACGACCTCCCTCGCTGTGCTCGCCATCGAAGCCACGAATGCGAGTTACTCACTGCCCGAGAAAGGGATCGTCGGCCCGCACGCGCTGTTCGACCCCGCGATGCTCGACATTCCGCAGATCGACGATGCATTTCGTGGCCAGCAGAGCGATTCAGAGGAATGGCGCGTAGAAGTGAAGCGACGCGGCGCGATCTCCACGATCACCTTCCCCTTCAATCCGCTCGATGCGATCGGCTGGCACGGGGATCTCTGCGTGGTGCGCCTCAACGTGAAGGACATCCGCCCGCTGATGAGCCACCGCTATCATCTGCCCCCATCGGCGCACACCACGTTCGTGGGCAATCGCTTCGTCGTCTGCACCTTCGTGCCGCGGCCGTTCGAAAGCGATCCGGGTGCGCTCAAGGTGCCGTTCTTCCACAGCAACGACGATTACGACGAAGTGATCTTCTACCACGCGGGGAACTTCTTCTCCCGCGACAACATTCATCCCGGCATGGTCACGCTGCATCCGGCGGGTTTCACGCACGGGCCGCATCCGAAGGCGCTCCAGAACATGCTCACGCAGTCGAAGCCCGCGACGGACGAGGTGGCGGTGATGATTGACGCGCGCGACGCTCTCGAGATCACCGATGCGGCGCGCGCCGTCGAGTGGGCGGGCTATGTGGATAGCTGGCGCACGCCCGCGGATGGGTCAAAGTGAAACTCGCCAGTCGCAAGGCCGGCGGACGCGACGGACAGCTCGTCGTCGTCGATCGTGCGCTCACGCGCTTCATTCCCGTGCCGACGATCGCGCCGACGCTGCAGTCCGCGCTCGACCGCTGGCATGAGGTGGAGCCGCTACTGCGGGATGTAGCCACGGCGCTCGAAGAGGGCCAGGTCACCGGCGCACGCCCGTTCGACCCGCGCGACTGCGCGGCGCCGCTGCCGCGCGCGTATCAATGGGCCGACGCGAGCGCGTACGTGAATCACGTTGAGCTCGTGCGCAAGGCACGGGGCGCGCAGATGCCGCAGTCCTTCTGGGAAGATCCGCTCATCTATCAGGGCGGCTCCGATGACCTCCTCGGCGCGCGCGATCCGGCGCGTTTCGTGAGCGAAGAGCACGGCATCGATCTCGAAGCCGAAGTCGGCGTGATCACGGATGACGTGCCGATGGCGACGGGCGCTGAGCAGATGGGCGGGCACATCAAGCTGATCGTGCTCATCAACGACTGGACGTTGCGCCATCTCGTGCCCTCGGAGCTCGCGAAGGGTTTCGGCTTCTACCAATCGAAGCCGGCCACGGGTTTCTCGCCCGTGGCGGTCACGCCCGACGAGCTTGGCGCCGCATGGCACGACGGAAAGGTTCACCTGCCGCTGATCTCGCACATCAACGGCACGTTGCTGGGCCGGCCTGACGCCGGCGTGGACATGACGTTCGATTTTCACCGGCTGCTCGCGCACGCCGCGCGCACGCGCCGCCTGGGCGCAGGCACGATCCTCGGCTCGGGAACGATCTCCAATCTCGATCGATCGGCTGGCTCCTCCTGTCTTGCGGAACGGCGCACGCTGGAACAGATCGAGCATGGCGCGCCGAAGACACCATTCCTGCGCTACGGCGACGCGGTTCGCATCGAGATGCTGGACGAGGCGGGCCGCTCCATCTTCGGCGCCATCGAGCAGACCGTTTCGCGCCCATAGTATCCTCCCGCCCCCACCCCCCACCGGAGCTGAGCAATGGGCGAGTTCACCCCCCTGATGGCGCGCGACGGCAAGGAGTTCCGCGCCTGGTTGTCGAAACCGGCGGGCCGCGCGAAGGGCGCTGTCGTCGTGATCCAGGAGATCTTCGGGGTCAATTCCCACATCCGCGCCGTGACCGACAGCTTCGCGGCCGAAGGCTATCTCGCCGTCGCACCGAGTCTCTTCGATCGCGTGCGCATGGGCATCGAGCTCGGCTACACCGACAAGGACATGCAGGAAGGCCGCGGCTACGTCATGCAACTGAAGCCGGAAGAGACGTTGAAAGACATCGCAGCGTCCATAGCTATCGTGAAGCACGCGGGTCGTGTCGGCACGGTGGGCTATTGCTGGGGTGGAAAAATGGCGTATCTCGCGGCGTCCGAGCTGCCCATGGCGTGTGCCGTCTCCTACTACGGCGGCGGCATCACCCAGCTTCTGGACAAGAAGCCGAAGTGCCCCGTGATGTATCACTACGGCGAGCGTGACAAGCACATCACGGCGGAGGACGTGGCGAAGGTGCGGGCGGCGAATCCCGAAGGGCTGTTCTACATCTACCCGGCGGACCACGGGTTCAACTGCGATCAGCGCGCGAGCTACGACGCGCCGAGCGCGAAACTTGCGCGCCAGCGCACGCTGGAATTTTTCGGCCAGCACATCGCGGCCGACCGTCCCAGGGGCGAGATCGCCTGACGCCAACCGGAGCATCGAAATTTGACGCTGCAACTCAAAGACCCCGCGCTGCTGCGCCAGCAGAGCTACCTGGATGGCAAGTGGGTCGACGCCGACAACGGCGCGACGCTCGACGTCATCAATCCGGCCACGGGCGAGAAGATCGGCACCGTGCCGAAGATGGGCGCGGGCGAAACCCGGCGCGCAATCGAAGCGGCGTCGCGTGCGCTGCCTGCCTGGGCGAAGAAGACGGCGAAGGAGCGCGCCGCCATCCTGCGTCGCTGGTACGACCTGATGCTCACGCACCAGGACGATCTCGCGACGCTCATGACCGCCGAGCAGGGCAAGCCGCTTGCTGAGTCCAAGGGCGAAATCCTGTACTCCGCAAGCTTTCTCGAGTGGTTCGGCGAGGAAGCCAAGCGGCTTTACGGCGATGTGATTCCGGGTCACCAGGCCGACAAACGCATCCTCGTGCTGCGCCAGCCAGTGGGTGTGGTTGCGGCCATCACGCCGTGGAACTTCCCTTCCGCGATGATCGCGAGAAAGGTCGCTCCCGCGCTCGCGGCGGGCTGTACGTTCGTGTGCAAGCCGGCTACGCAGACACCCTACTCCGCCTTTGCAATGGCGGAGCTCGCGGCGCGCGCGGGGGTTCCCGCGGGCGTCCTCAATGTTCTCACCGGCGGCTCGACGGAGATCGGCGGCGAGATGACGTCGAACCCCATCGTGCGCAAGCTCACGTTCACCGGCTCCACCGAGGTCGGCAAGAAGCTCACCGAGCAATGCGCGGGCACGCTCAAGAAGCTGTCCATGGAACTGGGTGGCAACGCGCCCTTCATCGTGTTCGATGATGCGGACCTCGACGCCGCCGTCGCCGGAGCCATCGCGAGCAAATACCGCAACACGGGTCAGACCTGCGTCTGTGCGAATCGCCTGCTGGTCCAGAGCGGCGTCTACGATGCGTTTGCCCGCAAGCTCGTCGATGCCGTGTCGAAGCTGCGTGTCGGGGATGGCCTCAAGGGCGCGACGGACCAGGGCCCGCTCATCGATTCCAAGGCGGTCGCCAAGGTCGAGGAGCACATCACGGATGCCGTCTCGAAAGGTGCGAAGGTCGCCTTCGGTGGCAAGCGTCACGCACTCGGCGGCACCTTCTTCGAGCCCACCGTGCTCACGGGCGTGACGAGCCAGATGGTGGTGGCGCGCGAGGAGACGTTCGGGCCGGTGGCGCCGCTCTTCCGCTTCGAGACCGAGGCCGATGCGATCCGCATGGCGAATGACACCGAGTTCGGGCTCGCGGCCTATTTCTACACGCGTGACCTCTCCCGCTCGTGGCGGGTGTCCGAGGCGCTCGAATACGGCATTGTCGGCCTCAACACGGGCCTGATCTCGACCGAGGTGGCGCCATTCGGCGGCGTGAAGGAGTCGGGGTTTGGACGCGAAGGGTCCAAATACGGCATCCTTGACTACACCGAGCTCAAGTACGTGTGCACTGGCCTCTGACCGCGCTGCTCGCAATGCGATACATCAACTCCCCCGAATACCGACACGATGGAGCCGAGCGTCTCGGCATCCTGCTCGTGAACTCGGGCACACCGGCAACGCCCGAGCCGCGGGATGTGCGCGCGTTCCTGAAGGGGCTGTTGTCGGATCCGCGCGTGGTCGAGCTGCCGCGCGCGCTGTGGCTCCCGATCCTGTATGGATGCATCCTGCCGTTCCGGCCGAGGCGCGTGGCGCAGAAATACCGCAAGATCTGGACGGCACAGGGCTCCCCGCTCGTCGTGCACTCGAACCAGCTGCGCACCGACCTTGCGACGAAGCTCGCGCAGCGCATTCTCGCGCCGCTGACCGTCGAGTTCTGCATGCTCTACGCAAAGCCCTCGGTGAGCGAAGCGATGCAGAAACTCCGCGCGGCGGGCGCGCAACGCATCCTCGTCGTGCCGCACTTCCCGCAGTACTGCGGGGCGACCACCGGCGCGGTGTATGACCAGGTGAACGAAGAGCTGCGCCGCTGGCGCTGGCTTCCCGAGCTGCGCTTCATCGCGGAGTATCACGATTATCCCGGCTACATCGATGCGCTGCGCGCAAGCGTGGTTCAGCAATGGGAAACGCACGGGCGCACGCGCCATCTCGTCATCTCCTTCCATGGCGTGCCGGAAGCGCTGTTCCACAACGGCGACCCGTACTTCTACAAGTGTCGCCAGACGGCCCGTCTGCTCGCGGACGAGCTGATGCTTCGGGACGATGAGTGGACCGTGAGCTTTCATTCCCGCTTCGGCCCCGGCGCGTGGCTGCGGCCGTACACGATCGATCTCATGTCGAGCCTTCCCGCGCGCGGCATCGATGAAGTCACGGTGATCTGCCCGGGCTTCGCGGTCGACTGCCTCGAGACCGTGGAAGAGATCGAGATGGAGAATCGCGCGCAGTTCCTGGCCAGCGGCGGCAGGAAGTTCCTCTACGTGCCCGCGCTCAACGCGCGCCCGGAAGCGAGCCGCTTTCTCGCGGACCTGATCGCCCAGCATTGCGAAGGGTGGACCGACGGCGCGCGGGTCCTGGCCCAGGCCGGGGCCGCGCGCGGCACCTCGGCCTAGACACTTTTCGCATCGTGCTGGGGCGCTTTCACGAAATCAGTCTGCAGACCACCGACATCCGCGCGTCGGTGGAGTTCTACGAGCGACTCGGCTTCACCCACGCCTCCACCAACGACACCTGGACGCACCCGTACGGCGTGCTGACGGACGGGCGCGTGTTCCTCGGCCTGCACCAGCGGCGCTTCGCGTCGCCGGCGCTCACGTTCGTGCACGCGAATGTCGCAGGCTTCGCGCACGAGCTCGAGGGGCTCGGCATCGAGCTCGAGACGCGCCGGACCAGCGAAGACACCTTCAACGAAATCGGTTTTCGCGATCCGGACGGGCAGAGCATCCTCGTGCTCGAAGCGCGCACCTATTCGCCTCCCGAGCGCGGTGCCGACGAGACTTCGCTCTGCGGCTACTTCATCGAGTACAGCATGCCGTCGATGGATTTCGAGCGCGCACGCGAGTTCTGGGAGCCGCTAGGTTTCGTCGCAACGGAAGAGCCGGATGCGCCCTACGCCCATCTGCCGCTCACCAGCGATCACCTCGACATTGCGTTCCATCGCCCGCGCACGCTCGATCGCCCCATGCTGGTGTTTCGGGACCCGAACATGCGTGAGCGTCTCGCCCGCATCCGCTCGTTCGGGATGAGGGAGACTGGCGAGCTGCCGCGCGGCTTGCCGCCTGCGGCCAACGCCCTGCTCGAGGCGCCGGAAGGAACGGCCTTGCTGCTGCTCGAAGGCGAGAGCTGACGCATAATCCCGTGCCTTGCAGGCTCCGCTGTCGCGGGCGCCACCCACAACGGAGCGACAGATGCGTCAGCTCACACTGTTGATCGGTTCCGCACTCTTCACCTTCGCCTGCACCGCCCAGGCCGACGAGGGAATGTGGACCTTCGATAACCCGCCCACTCAGCGCATCACGGAGAAATACGGCGTGAACATCACGCCGGAATGGCTGGAGCGCGTGCGCCTCGCGACCGTGCGGCTCTCCAATTGCACGGCCTCGTTCGTTTCCCCGAACGGGCTCATCCTCACGAACTTCCATTGCTCCTGGGCCTGCCTCGATGAGCATTCGACGAAGGACAAGAGCCTGATGACGGATGGCTTCATCGCCGAATCGCGCGAGAAGGAAGTGCGCTGCCAGACGCAGGTGGCGGACGTGCTGCAATCCTACGAAGACATCACCGCCAAGGTGGCCTCGGCCACCCGCGGGCTGAACGACCAGGCCGCCAACGACGCGCGCAAGAAAGTGCTCACGCAGCTGGAGCAGGCGTGTGAAGCGGCGAGTCGCAAGGACAGGAAGACGGGGCCGCTGAAATGCGAGTCCGTGAATCTCTACAACGGCGGCCAATACTGGCTCTACAAGTACAAACGCTATGACGACGTGCGCCTCGTGTTTGCGCCCGAAGAGGCGGTGGGGCAGTTCGGTGGCGATCCGGACAACTTCCAGTTCCCGCGCTGGTGTCTCGATATGTCCGTGCTGCGTGCGTATGACTCGAATGGCAAGCCCGCGGTCACGCCGCATTTCATGCAGATCGACTTCAAGGGACCCGAAGAGAACGAGCCGGTGTTCGTGGCCGGCCACCCCGGCTCCACGGACCGGCTGCTCACCGTCGCGCAGCTGAAATCGCTGCGGAACGAGTTCTTGCCGCAGCAACTCGTGCGCGCCTCGGAGCTGCGCGGTCGCTACATCCAGTTCGGCAAGGAGAGTGAGCAGAACAGTCGCATCACCAATGCGCCGCTCGTCGGTCTCGAGAACTCGCTGAAGGTTCGCCGCAAACAGCTCGATGCCCTGCACGAGGACGACATGCTCGCCCGCAAGGCAAGTGAAGAGGCGGACATCAAGGCGCAGCTGGCGGCCTCCCCCGAGCTCGCCGCAACGATCGGCGATCCCTGGGCCGCCATCGAGGCGGCGGAGACGGCGGAGCGCGCCATCGACCTGCCGTACACGTTTCTAGAGAATGGCGCGGGCTTCAACAGCCGCCTGTTCGCCTATGCGCGCACGCTCCTGCGCGGCGCCGCCGAGCTGCCGAAGGAAAGCGATCAGCGTCTGCGCGAGTTCCGCGACACCGCGCTCCCGCGCATCCAGCAGCAGCTCTCCGCGAGGACGCCCATTTACCCCGAGCTCGAGCAGCTCACGCTTTCCTTCTCCCTCGAACGCATGCGTGAATGGCTCGGCCCGGACGACCCCACGGTGCGGCAACTCCTGAGCAAGGAGTCTCCGGATCAGCTTGCGAAGCGCCTGGTCTCAGGCAGCCGACTCGCCGACCCCGGCGTTCGCCTGGCGCTGTGGAAAGGCGGCGCCAAAGCCGTCGATGCCGCGGACGATCCCATGATCGAGATCGCGAAACTCGTGGACGGCCGGGCGCGCGCCATCCGCAAGAAATACGAAGACGACATCGAAGCCGTCACGCGGGTCGCTTCGGAAAAGGTGGCCAAGGCCCGGTTCGCCGCCTTCGGCACGAGCGTCTACCCCGATGCCACGTTCACGCTGCGCCTGAGCTACGGCTCCGTGCAAGGCTGGACCGAAAACGGCACCGCGATCCCGCCCTTCACTACGCTCGCGCGCTTCTTCGAGCGCGCGACCGGCGAGCCGCCCTTCGCCGTACCCGCGAGCTGGGAAAAGGCGCGGGACAAACTCGACCTGACCACCCGCTTCAACCTCTCGACCAACAACGACATCATCGGTGGCAATTCCGGCAGCCCCCTGATCGATGCGCAGGGTCGCATCGTGGGCCTGATCTTCGACGGTAACATCCATTCGATTTCGGGCTCGTACTGGTTCGACGAGAAGAGCAACCGCTCTGTCGCCGTGCACCCGGCCATCATCCACGAAGCCCTGGACAAGGTTTACCACGCGCAGGGGTTGCTCGAAGAACTGCAACAACCCAAAACCTGAGGCGGCGCCGGCGCGCGCCGCCGCTCGTTGAGCGGTGCGGGAATGGGCACGGAACTTGCGGCCAACCTTCCCAGCAACCTAAACGAGGCGATCATGGGCGAGGTCATTCACGCGAGCTTCGGCACCGAGCGCGAGTGGGAACAGACCCACGAGAAGACGGTGGACGGGCTGCTCACCATCGGCAACTTGTTCGGTGACGACGAAGCGTTGATGCGCGCGAAGGCCGAATGCGTGTATCACATCCTGCGCGAGATCGTGGAAGACATCCCGTCCGTGCAGATCACCACCCGGATGCCCGACAACCTGACGGACGAGCAGATGACGATGCTCACTGAGTCCATCCGGCAGGCCGCGCTCAAGGGCATCGAAGTGGCGATGACTCATTCGGTGCAGGTATTGATGAGCTCCATCTACGACCTGTGCACGTCGAAGCTGAAAGTGCGACCGTGCTAGAACGGAGCGTCGGTGCACGCGGCCGTGCACCGATGCTCCGGGCGCGCTTCAGCCCGCCGGCAGCAGCTTCAACGAGAAGGTGACGACCACGTCGTCCTTCACCCACTCGGTCGACTTCCAATCCCCCTGCCCTACGCCGTACTCGAGGCGCTTCACCGTGTAGCGCCCGGTGAGATAGCCGACCTGCTTGCCGCCCTCGGGCTTGGTCTGGAACGTGATCGGCAGCTTGATGTCCTTCGTCACGTTGCGAATGGTGAGCTTGCCCTGCGCCTCATAGCGACCGCCGCCCGTGGCGGTGATCTTCGAGGAGACGAAGCGCGCCTTCGGGAATTTCGCGGGGTCGAACAGGTCCGCGCTCTTCAGCGTGTCGTCGCGCTCCTGGTCGCCGGTGTCGAGCGAGGCAATGTCGATGCTCACATCAATCTTGCTGGCCGCCAGGTTGTCGCCGCTGAATGCCACATCCGCCGTGAACGTCTTGAAGCGGCCGGTGTTGTTGGCCCCCGCCTGCTCGAACGTGAAGCGCAGCAGGCTGCTCGAGCTGTCCAGCGTGTATTTCACCGGCGCGGCGCCTGCGGCAA
The DNA here is from genome assembly GCA_040255575.1 of Pseudomonadota bacterium. Lineage (GTDB taxonomy): Bacteria > Pseudomonadota > Gammaproteobacteria > Steroidobacterales > Steroidobacteraceae > JADGHX01. The sequence continues at coordinate 10,982 of JBDZVF010000156.1, forward strand.
ACGCGGAACCCGCGAACAGCAGGGCCGCAATAAAAGTCAGGAATCGGCCGGTCATCGCTATCTCCCCCGCAAATGTGAGTGGGCCATGGCTGCAAGATTCTGTTCAGGTCTTCGTGAAGGGCAGCATCCGGCGCAACACGTCGTCCTTCAGCACGAAATGATGCTTGATCGCCGCCGCCACGTGTAACACGGCGAGCGCCACCAGCGTCCAGGAGAGCCAGTAGTGCACGGTCATGAGGCTGTCGTAAAGCGGTCGATTCGATCCGACCAGATCGGGCAGCTGCACGAGGCCGAACCAGCTGACCGGGAAGCTGCGCGCGGACGAGGCGATCCAACCCGTCAGCGGCATCGCGAACAGCACGAAATAGAGGCCGTAATGGGTCACGTGCGCGGCCGCGCGCTCCCAGGGTTTGAGGTTGTTCGGCAGCAGGGGCGTCGGGTTCGCGAACCGCCACACGAGGCGAATGAGCGCGAGCATCAGGATGGTGATGCCCCAGGACTTGTGGGGAACCACGGTGCTCAGCTTCTTGAAGCCGGTGGCCCAGTGCGTGCGGTAGCCCAGCACGAACTGCACGATGATGAGGATGACGATCGCCCAATGCAGCAGCTGGGCGACCGAGCCCCAGCGGGTCGTAGTGTTTCGAGCAGCCATGTGTCTAAGCTTCGAGAAGTGAGCGGAGCTTACAGAAATCAGACCGTGGCAGCCCTATTCCTCGGGCTCCTGGTGCTCGCAGGGTGCGCAGGGCGGGCAGTGCGCGAACCGGCCTCCCCCACAGCGGTTCCGGCTCCCGGCGCCGTTGCACCGTCAGCGGAAGAAGGCGGCGCCGTGCGGCGTGAGGGGCGCCCTTACGCGGTGGTGGCGGACGAATCGCTGCTCACGATTCTGGTATTCCGGGGGGGTGCGCTCGCGAAGGCCGGGCACAACCACGTAATCGCCTCGCACTCGATCACGGGGACGGCGTGGGTGCCGCAGGATCCGGAGCGCGCCTCCTTCGAGATTCACGTGCCGGTAGATGATTTCACGATCGATGAGCCGGAGTTGCGCGCACTGGAAGGGGCCGAGTTCTCGGCCGATGTGCCGGACTCGGCCCGCGCAGGCACGAAGAAGAACATGCTCAGCGAAGCCATGCTGGATGGAGCGCAGTTTCCCGAAGTTGTATTGCGATCGGGCCACATGGAGCGTGGGTCGGAGGGAATGCTCGCGGAGGTGAGTGTGACTATTCGCGGGCAGACGCGGACGGTTACCGTGCCTGTGCAGTATCAGGTGCGGGAGAACGAGGTCCGTGCGCAGGGGCAGGTTGCCCTCAGGCAGACGGACCTCGGGTTGACACCGTTCAGCCTGCTCGGCGGCGCGTTGCGCGTGGAGGATGAGATGACGGTGAAGTTCTCGGTGGTGGCACGCGCGGAGTAGCTCGCGGGAATAGCTGTTTCTTCGGGGTTGTTTCTTCCCGGGGTTATTTCTTCTTCCGGGCGGGTCGGCGCCGCTTGGCGCGCTTGGCGGGGCGATTTGACGCTCGCGCAGATTGCGCCGGTGTCGAGCGCTTGGCACGCATGGGGCTGCGGGCCGGCGCGGAGCGCGCGGCAGCCTGTCTTGAAGGTTTCCTTGCGCTTGAAGGTTTCCT
>JBDZVF010000157.1:0-10947 GCA_040255575.1 Pseudomonadota bacterium
GACGGCTGGTCATCGGTATGGTCGGCGGCCGCGCCGATCGCGCGTCGCTATGGTTTGAAGTTCACGCTCTTCCTGGCGCCGGAATGTGTCGAGGACTCACTGGAAGTGCGCACGGCTCTGGACACAGGTGCTTCGGCGGAGGAAATCGCTCCGCGTGACCTCGGCGATCGCGCGCGACTCACGTGGGGGGAAGTGCTGGCGCTGCATACGACCAGGCTCGTGGATATTCAGTCGCATTCGTCTCATCACGGGGTCGTGTTCAAGTCGTCGAGGCCGAGGGGCTTCGTGACGCCGGATGGGCCTTTTCCGCTCAACGGGCTTTCGCCGCTGATTCAGCGCGAAGCGGATGGGAAGGATTCGGTGGTGTTTCGGCCTGCACCCGGCACGCCGCTTTACCAATGGGGGCATGCACTGACCGTCGAGCGTCGATTCATCGAGCCGGTGGAGCTGCGCGCCCAATGCACGCTGCTTGCGCGCGAACCCGGGTTCTTCAAGCGTCACAACTGGCAGCGCTTGCTGAGCGCGGTCGTTCACGATGTGCCGGAGAAGTGGGAGTCGGCGGAGGCGCGGCGCGAGCGTCTGACGGCAGATCTGCGCGGGTCGCGGCAGATGATTGAAAGCCGGGTGCCGGGGGCACACGTCACGGTGCTTGCGCCGCCCTGGGCGGATATCGATCCGATGCTCGCGGAAGTGGCTCGCGAAGTGGGCTATGAGCTGCTGGTGCTCGGTTATCCGTTCCATGTCGGGCATCTGAAGGGGAGCTTGCCGATGTATCCGCGGCTGTTTGGCGATGCGTCCTGGGTGAGCGCGCTCGGCACGCTGCGCGGCGCGCCGCGCTGGTGGCAGGCCCGCTCACGCGCCCTCGAACGGCGCCGCGCCGGCGCGATTCCCTAGAAGATGCCCTCAATCGCCGGGCGGCTCAGAGCGCTCAATCGCCGCGCGACTAACGGCGCCGGCGCGCATGCGAGTCGCCCGGCGATTGAGGGCTCTCATCTTCCCAGCCACCCGCGCAGAAACTGCCGCTCCCGCGGCGAAATCCACGTAAACCGAATCGGCAGCGGGCAGTACCGCCCCACCACAAGCGTCAGCAGCACCACGAGCACCGCATACGCGGCGACATTCGAATACGCCATCCCCGGCGCACCCCAACGCGCGCCAGCGGTGAAGTAGCACGTCAGCCCGAACAACAGCGCAGGCAGCGAAGCCATGAGAAAGGACCGCCGCACACTCCCAGTCGCATTGATGATCCCGGTGAGCGGGCTACCAAGCGAAAACACCGCCACGGCAACCGCCAGCACGCGCGTGAAGAACGTTACTCGCTCCACATCGATGCCCTCCCCGAACAGCAAAACAACGATTGGCCGCGCAAACACCAGAATCACCGCCAGCTGCGCCAGCATCAGCACGAAGTTCGCCTTCAGGTAAGTGCCCGCCACTTCCGCCCGCTTCTCCGTCTCCCGAAACTGCGAAAGGGCGAGCTGCAGGCTCGCGGAGAGCTGCCGCGGCACCAGCATCATGAGGCTCGTCAGCCGCATCGCGATCGAGTAGCTCGCGATATCCGCCCGCTGGTTCACGATGGCCAGAATCGCCATGTCGATGGTGAACAGCGTGTCGATCACCATGCGATGCAGGTGATCCCAGATGCCATAGTCCATCAACGCATGGCGAAGCAGCGCGAACACGTTCCCTTCGGACCGAAACCGGAACTGGAACTTGAAGTACGCGAGCGAGATCCACACGAGCGAGCCCAGAATCGCGGAGCCGATGAGCAGCCACGAATACCCAGCCAACGTCGGGAACAACAACAGAAGCAGCAGCGCCAGCAACCGCGCCAGCGTGATCGCGAGGCCTACGGCTGTGACCAGCCCTTGCCGCAGGTCGGCGTAGAACATCATCTTGATCCAGTCCTGCAGCACCGTCGCCATGAAGTCGGCGGTGAGCGCCCAGAACAGCAACGCCAAACCCGGAATGTGCAAGGGAGCGAGCACGAACCCCTGCATCAGCGCGGTGACAATGACGATCGCGCCCATCTGCAAGGCCCAGAAGGCGAAGTACGCTGTGATGTGTCGGTCGCGCAGCTCGCGCGAGCCCGCCATCTTCGAGTAGTCGCGCAACAGAATCCGAATGAGCCCGACGTCGAGATACTGGACAACGACCATATAGCTGGTCGCGATGCCGAGCGTCGCGATATCCACCGGCGCGAGCAGACGCACGAGCACGACGAACGCGAGCGTCGTGCCGACCTTCGTGATCAGCTGGTCGGCGATCGCCGCGGTCGTGTTGCTGAAGATCCGGCGGCTCAGCATGGCTTGGTCGCGCTCAAAGGACGCCTAGAGCAGATTCTGCTCAGCGTACCAGCGTGCGGTGCGCTTCGTGCCCTCGTCCAGGCTCACGCGGGGCGAGTACCCGAGCATGCGGCGCGCCTTGGAGATATCCGCCGCGCGATCCTTGCTGAAGAACTCCACGCGCCGGGGATAAAGCGGTGGCTCGATGCCGAGCGGCCGGAACACGGTCTCGCACACGTGGGCCGCAGCCATGACCGGCCACATCGGCACGCGCATCCGCGGGCCGCTGCTGTTTACCGCACGGGCGACGGACGCGATCAGGTCGTTCAGCGTCACGTGACGCTCGCCGCCGAGGATGAACACTTCTCCCACTGCCTCAGGCCGAGTGGCGCACAGCTCGATGCCCTCGCACAGATCATCGATGTACGTCATGTGATAGAGCGTGTTGCCATCCCCGATCATCACGAACCGCCCGTGCTTGAGCCCTCGGAACAGCTTGAGAAAGCGCGTATCTCGCGGCCCATAGATGCCCAGCGGCCGGAACACCGAACCCTGCATGTTGTACTTGGCGAAGAGCTCGCGCACGAGCAGCTCGCCTTCCACCTTCGACTTGCAGTAGTAATCCGGCGGTGCGAAGCGGGTTTCTTCCGTAGCCGGCGTGCGCCCTGTGTCGCCGTGAACACCGATGGTGCTGCAGTGGACGACGCGCGGCACGGCCGCCGCCCGCGCGGCTTCCACGAAGTTGCGGGCACCGGTGACGTTCACCTCGTAGTACTGCGCATCGGAGAGCTTCACCTCACGAAACGCCGCGGCGATGTTGAACGCGACGTCGCAGCCTTCCATTCCCGCTCGCATCGACTCCACGTCACGCACGTCTCCGGTCACGAGCTGCGCGCCGATGGAGCGCAAGTACGTGGTGTTCGACGTAGGACGCACCAGCGCATTGACCTCGTATCCGCGATTTCGAAGGTGCGCGCACAGCGCCCCACCGGTGAACCCGGAGCCCCCTGTCACGAACGCCTTCATGCTGTCGCCTTCGCTGCGTGTGCCGGTGCCTGGCCGGTGAGTTGACGATAGACCTCCAGGTGCCGATCGATGACCGAGTCGATCTCGAAGCTTTCGCGAACGTATTCCCAGCCCGCGGAACCCTTCTCCCGCCAGTTGTCGTCATCGAGGAGCGTCGCGAGGCCGGTGGCGAAGTCGTCGTTCTGCACGTAATAGCCGAATCGCTGCGTCACTCCACCTGGATCGACACTGCTCAGCAGCGCGCACCGATTCGCGAGTGCTTCGAGAAACGATGTCGGCAGACCTTCGCGCACCGACGTGTTCACCAGAATCCAGCTCTGGCTCAGGATCGAGTACAGCCGCGCCGACTGAAACTGATCGACGAATCCCAGCATCTCGAGATTCGGCACCGTCCCGTAGCGGGCGTGAAGCTCGGCATCCCACGCCGGATCGCGAGACTTGCCCGCGGCAAGAAACCTCACATGCGGAAACTGGCGCGCGAGCTCGAAGAACAGCTGCGGGCGTTTACGCCGATCCAGGCGGCCTACGAAGCACACGGTCGGCACCGCTGCCTTCGCGACGTTGCGGTTGAGCTCGACGGCCGTCGCCAGCAAGCCCGGATCGGCGGAAAAACCGTACTTGCGCCGCAGTTTCTCGTTCACCGACGGCGCGGCACTGTAGAGCCCATCCGCGAGCCGGACGGCCCGCCGCACGAGCGGGCTGTCTTCGTAAAGCCAGTTGAGCAGCACCTGCGCCTTGCTCAGTGACGGGTTCGTGAGCTCGAGCCACCAGTCCTCGAGCTCCTTCGGGTCGCGGAAGGTCACGACGTGGCGTCGATCCGGCATCGTTCGCCGCGCGAGCCAGGTTGCGAACGAAGGATGCTGCGAGTGGTAGATATCCGCATCGACTTCGCGGATGAGGCGCGTCATCGCGAACGGCCGGTGCGCGGGGAAACCCAGCACGCGTATCCCATCGAGCCGCTCCACCGGGCCCTGCCCTGCCCGCTGGGGCACGATGGCCGTCACTTCAACCCCGCGCTTCACGAGCTCCCGCCCGATCACGCGCGTGGAGCGGCCGAAGCCGCCGAACTTGCCCCAGGCAAAGATTTCCACACACAGGAAGCAGATCTTCACGCCGGTGTATCCCCCGTGGTAGGTCGCGAACGCTCACGCCACAGCGTCCACAGCTCGCTCAATCCGCCCAGCAGGCCGAGCACGAAGGTGCGGCCAAGAAGCAGCGTCGACCAGCTCACGGCCAGCGCAGGCGCGATGGAATAGGTCTTGAGCAGCACGATGAGGCTGCCGTCGCGCACGCCGATGCCCATCATCGTGAGAGGCAGCAGCGTGATGAGCATGATGTAGCAGCGTATCCAGCCGACGCTGATGAACGACAGCGGCATGTCGAGTGCCACGGCAAGCAGATAGAAGCTCGTGATCCCAATGAGCTCATGGACGATGAGCAGCCCCACCGTGGCGCCGAGCCGACGGGCGCCGAGCTGATCGAACCGCCCCCCGGAGTACAAAACCTTGCCGAGCTTGCTCGCGACGATGCCCGGCACCCATCGCTGGCGAAGCAGGAAATCGGCCAGGCTCTTGGCGCGCGCGCTGCTGCTGAAGAGCAGCCAATAGGCGAACAGGAGCATCAGGAACAACGCCGCCAACGCGAGGCCATACAGGGGGACGGCGCGGGCCTGCGCGTCGAGCGCCCAGCAGCCAAACCCGATCGCAACGCTGACGAGGGTGCTGATCACCCGCCCGAACAGCACGATGGCGAGCGCCTGGGCCGGCTTGCCGTCGTGCCGGGCGAGCCGATGCCAGCGAATGACGCCACCCGCGAGGTACCCCGGCAGGAACAGCGAGTAGAAGCTCGTGATGAAGTTGATGCGGACGATATGGGCTACGCTGAGCGTCATGTCCTGCAGGTCCGTCATCATCTTGGTACGGTTCGCGTCGATGTATCCCATGATCGGAATCAGCAGGTACGACGCGAACATCGGCAGCAGATCCACCGCGCCCAGATGGGAAAGAAATTCACCGAGTGGAATTTTCCACAACACCACGCCCAGCAGCGCCAGCGAGAAGACGATGCGCAGAGCGAGTTTGGTGGCGCGTGACATGGGGCGAATCAGCGTATCGCAGCCGAGTGGAGCGTCCGCAAGACCTTCACTGGCAAGGCAAAGCTGTATCGCGCGCCGCGAGCGCTCCCCCCGTCAGTGCGAAACAAGCCCGCGCGCGCAGGCTTGCCCGCAATCGCGCCGGCGCGCCTGCCCGCGCCCTGTCGCAAGTTGGGAACGAATAATGCGTTAGGCATGAGAAGCCTTAAGCAAAGGCGGTGCCACAACACGCCTCGGCTCCCGGCGCGAACCACGATGGCCACGGCTTTCAGCGATGACGACAGCTCCAAGCCTGATTCTGCATGCGGACGATTTCGGCGAGACCGCCGAGATCACCTCCGGGATTTGCCAGGCGATCGAGGCGGGTGTCGTGTCCAGTACGTCGATCATGGCGAACATGCCGGGGACTGAGGACGCGCTGCGCCGCGCTCCCTCCCTCGAGGATCGCGCCAGCTTCGGGGTGCACCTGAATCTGTGTGAAGGCCGGCCCCTCACGCGCGCCCCCTCTCTGGTGGACGAGAGGGGCAACTTTCACGCCAAGCGAGCGTTGTTCCTGCGCGCGATCCGGGGGACGCTGTCGCTTGCAGAGCTCGAAGCCGAGATCACCGCCCAGATCGCGCGCATTCATGAGTCGCGCATCCGCATATCCCATGTTGATGGTCACAAGCACCTGCACCAGCTCCCGCTGGTGCGGCAGGCGGTGGCCGGGGTGTTGCCCCGGTTCGGCATCGAGCGCGTCAGGGTGACGCGCCTGGTGCGGCTCGCCGGCGCGAAGCCCGCCACACTCGTGCGCGAAGCGCTGGCGTGGCAGGCGACGCGCACCTTCCGTCGCGCCAGCCTGCGTTCGCCCGCTCGGGTGGTGGATCTACAGGCGGTGATGCAACCCCTACAAAGTCGAGACACAAGTTTCACGCGCTGGGCCCCCGAGGGGCCGATCGAGGTGTTCTGCCATCCCGGCACGCGGCAGGCCGATATCGACAAGCCCGGCAGTTGCCGGCGCTTCGACGAGCTCACGTATCTCTTGTCGCCGCGCTTTCAGGAGTTGCTCAGTGCAAATGGCGCACGCATGGTGTCGTACTGGGACATCTAGAAACATGCGGATTCTGAAGATCGTCCCCCAGGCGTTCTACTCGACTCGGGGCACTCCCCTGAGTGCGTACCACCGTGCGCGCGAGCTCGTGGCGCGCGGGCACGAAGTGGACATCCTCACGTACGCGATCGGCGCGCCACCGCCGGGGCTGAACGCGCGCGTGTATCGCTCACGCGGCCCGCATTTCTCCCGCAACCTGGCGGCGGGGCCGTCCCGGCTGAAGATCTGGTTCGACCTGCTGCTGTTCTTCAACCTGCTGTATCGGCTTGCGCGCCGCCGTTACGACCTGCTGTACGCGCATGAGGAAGGAGCGTTCCTCGCCCGCATTGCCGGTTGGCTGTTCCGCGTTCCGTACGTGTACGACATGCATTCGAGCCTGCCGCTGCAGATCACGGACTGGAAATTCAGTCGTAGCCCGCGCGTCATCAACCTCTTCCGCTGGGTTGAGCGGGTGAGCGTTCGTGGGGCGTGTGCCGTCGTCGCGATCTCGCCCGCCGTGGAGCGGGCCGCCAAAGCCGTGGCGGAGGACGTACGCTCCGTCGTCATCGTGAATCACTTCGAGCTGGGCGAAACGGGGCACGCGGAAGGCGGCGCGATGATCCGTCAGCGCCACAACATTCCTCCGGAGAACAAGGTGGTTCTGTATGCGGGGTCTTTCGTGGAGCTGCAGGCGCTCGACCTCCTCATCGATGCGGTTCCGCGCGTCGTAGAGGCGGTGCCGAACGTCACGTTCCTGCTGGTCGGCGGATCTCCTCCGGAAATGGAGCCGCTGCGAGCGCAGGCCGAACGTCTCGGCGTGTCGAGCCAGGTGATTCTCGAAGAGGGTCGCCCGCAGAACGAAATGCCGCTGTATCTGGCTGCCGCCGACGTCGCGGTTTCACCGCGCGTTCAGGGCATCAATCCGCCGGGCAAGCTGTTCTCGTATCTCGCCTCCGGCCGCCCGGTCGTGGCAACCAACACGCTGGTGCACAACCAGCTTCTCGATGAGAAGTGCGCGATCCTCACCGAGCCCAGTGCGGAAGGCATCGCCGAAGGGCTCATCACTGCGCTGACGGATACTCAGCGCGTTGCGGAAGTGGTTCTCGAAGCGCAGGGATTCCTGCGGCGCTATTGCAGTCAGCCGGCAAGGGATGCGGCTTATGGCGGGCTCTTCGCGGCCGTGGCTACTGCGAAGCGGGCATAGACTTCCAGATATAGCTCGATCACGCGCTCCCAGCCGAAGCGCTTCACCACGCGATCCCGCGCCGCGTTGCCGAGCTCCTTCACCAGCTCCGGATTGCGACTCAGCTTTTCCAGCGCGGCGCGCAGCGCGTCGGCATCGCGGGGTGGCACGAGAAGCGCAGTGTCCCCGACAACTTCCGCGCAGCCGGTGCCCGACGTCGTGACGATCGCGGCCCCCGCAGCCATCGCTTCGAGCAGCACGATCGGGAAGTTCTCCGACTCCGAGGTGAACACGAAGAGCGACGCGGTTTCGTAGAGATCGCGCAGGTCCGCCGAATCGTTGTCCATGTAACCGTGGAACTGCGCGCGCACGCCGAGCCCGGCAGCCATGCTCTTCAGCGTTTCCAGATAAGGGCCGTCACCTACCACGTGCACGTCGAACTCGTCCGGCAATCCTTCCAGCGCCTTCAGTAGAAACTGCACACCCTTGCGCTCAAACATGCGCGTGACCACGAGCAGGCGCTTCGGCACTTTCGGCTGCGGGTGAAACTTCTCGAGGTCGATGCCGTTGGGGATGATCTCCGTGCGGGCACGCGGATTACTCGCCTTGATGAGCGACTCGATGGCGGTGCTCGGGCAGATGATGAGGTCGGCGTCCGACGTGATCCGCCGCCAGATCGGCTTCAGGAGCACATGCAGCAAGCGGAACCGGTTCGGGTTGTAACCCGGCACATCCGAGCCATGCGCAGTGATGAGATACGGCAGACCGGTGAAACGCTTCGTGAGCCACGCGACCACACCATCCGGATAGATGAAATGCACGTGGCTGAATCGATAATTTCCCTCACGCGCCAGCCGGATGATGCGCCAGGGAGCGAACAGGACGTACGGGATCATCTCGACGAACGAGCACGTCGAGAGGCGCAAACGCATCCCCGGGATGCGGCTGACGTTGACGCCCGCGACGACATCGCGCTTCGACAGGCCGCGAAAGCGCATCGTCACGACATCAACACGATGGCCGCGCGCGGCGAGCCGTCGCGCGATGCCCATGACTACCTTCGCCCCACCGCCGCCCAGAGGGGGAAATTCATAGGAAGACTTGAGTATTTGCACCGATGGCTCTTGCACCTGACCACCGACCGTCAGACGTGAACATGACGCGAAGGGCACGTCAGCTCCGCTGAAGCTCGTGAGCAAGATTCGGTCCGCGTGGTGCCCGGAGCGGGCGGGCACACGCTGTTCTTCTTCTAGAACTTGATCTTGCCGCCGCCTGCACCGGGCCCCGGACCGATGGCGCCGCCGCCCACATCCGGCACCACGATTCGCGAGGCCGACTCGCGCCGCATTTCCCGTGCCTCTTCGATCGCCTGCTCGAGCGCCGTCTTCACGCCTTCGGGAAACTTGTCGATCGCCTCCTGCAGCGTATTCGCCTCGATGTCGAATCCCAGCGGCAGCACGCCCGCGGGCGTCAGGAGCTGCGTCTGGCCGGAGAAGAGCGTCGGGCGACTCGGGTCCGGCTCGCCATCGGCCGTGATCGGCTTCAGGCGGCGGATGGTCCCGGCGCGCCGGTCGGTGAACACGTCTTCCTGATAGAGGCTCGCAGGATCGAGCTTGACGTCGGGAAGATCGGGCTGGGATGCCATGATGTCGATTCCTTCAAATTTCGATCGTTGGACTTTGGGCCGCTATTGCGGTTGCGGCAAGTTCTGAAGCGCTTCGATGAACGGCCGATCCGCTTCGAGGATGTCCTCCTCGAGGAGTCGTGCCGGCTCGACCCATTTCAATCGCTGGCCGTCGAGGTTTTTCGGCTCACCCGTGTAGCCTTTCACGAGCCACATGTGCAGCTCCACGCGCCTGTCGGGGTAATCGTGGGTGAGATTCAGCAAGGGCTCGGCCCGGCTCACGGTGATGCCCAGCTCCTCGTTCAGCTCACGAGCCAGGGCGTCGGCCAGGGGTTCGCCTTCGCCGACCTTGCCGCCCGGAAATTCCCAGCGACCGGCCATGTGCTTGCCGGCCGGACGGTCGGCAATGAGCACACGGCCCTGCCGGTCGTACAGGGCCGCGGCGACCACGCGAATGACGCGCGGGTTATCCAACGCTCGTCAGTGCGCCGTGGCAGTGCTTGAACTTCTTGCCCGAGCCACACGGGCAGGGCTCGTTGCGACCTACCTTGCGATCGCCCCGAACGAACGTGCCGTGCTCGGTCTGCACCGAGGCGGCGGCACCCGCCGCTTGCTGGGCACCGCCGTGCGCGCCAGCCTGACCCTCGGGCGCCTGCTCGCCCGGAGAGAGCAGTGAACCCATATCGGCGTGCTGCGCCTGCAGGGCGCGCATCAAACGCTCCCGGCGTTCCTCTTCCTCGCGATCGATCTCTTCCTGCGTGCGGATCGACACCTTCGACAACGTCGACACGGTCTCGAATTTCACGCGATCCAGCAGCGCGGCGAACATCTCGAACGCCTCGCTCTTGTACTCGTACCGATAGTCCTTCTGCGCGTAGCCGCGCAGATGGATGCCCTGGCGCAGGTAATCCATCGCGGCGAGGTGCTCTCGCCAGTGCTGATCCAGCGTGCGGAGCATGATGTCCTTCTCCACGTGCCGCATGATCGGCGCACCGACGCGCGCGACTTTCTGCTCGTAGAGATCGGCCACCGCGGTGACCACCTTCATGCGCACCGCTGCGTCTTCGAAGGTCTCCGGACTTTCGGTCGCCGTCTTGATGTCCTCGCCCAGCAGCGCCTTCACGTCGATGTTCGCGTTGAAGTCCCTGGCGAGCGCTTCGCGCAACGCGTCGAGGTCCCATTCCTCCGGCGACGTGCTCTTCGGCAGATACTGGTCGAGCAGCGAGTTGACCGCTTCCTCGCGGATGTTGGCGATCGCGCTGGACAGATCATCCGTCCCCATGATCTGCGTGCGCTGCTGGTAGATGACCTTGCGCTGGTCATTGGCGACGTCGTCGAACAGCAGCAGCTGCTTGCGGATATCGAAGTTGTGGGTTTCGACCTTGCGCTGCGCCTTCTCGATCTGGCGAGTAAGCATGCCGCTCTCGATGACCTCGCCCTCCTTCATGCCGGCCATCTGCAGCAGACGCTTCGTGCGCACCGGGTCGCCGAAGATGCGCATCAGGTTGTCTTCCATCGACAGATAGAAGCGGCTGGAGCCGGGGTCGCCCTGGCGGCCGGATCGGCCGCGCAGCTGGTTGTCGATGCGGCGGGACTCGTGACGCTCGGTGCCGATGATGTGCAGGCCACCGGACGCGACCACCTTGTCGTGACGCGCCTGCCAGTCGG
>JBDZVF010000157.1:10957-12559 GCA_040255575.1 Pseudomonadota bacterium
GCGCGTGCCGCGGCAATCTGCTCTTCCGTCGGGTTCTCGCCGAGCGCGGCGATCTCGGCGTTGAGGCTGCCACCGAGCACGATGTCGGTACCGCGGCCGGCCATGTTGGTGGCGATGGTCACCGAGCCGGGGCGGCCCGCCTGCGTGATGATGAGCGCTTCACGCTCGTGCTGCTTCGCGTTCAGCACCTCATGCGCCACGCCCTGCTTCTTCAGGTAATCCGAGAGGAACTCGGAGGTCTCGATCGACGTCGTGCCGACGAGCACCGGCTGCTCGCGCCTGATGCAGTCCTGGATGTCTTCGAGGATCGCGTCGAACTTGTCTTTCTGGTTGAGGTAGACGAGGTCCGGGTGGTCCTTGCGGATCATCGGCCGGTGGGTCGGGATCACGACCACCTCGAGCCCGTAGATCTGCAGGAACTCGGGCGCTTCGGTATCGGCCGTACCGGTCATGCCCGAGAGCTTCTTGTAGATGCGGAAGTAGTTCTGGAACGTGATCGAGGCGACCGTCTGGTTCTCCTCGCGCACGCGCACGCCTTCCTTCGCTTCGATCGCCTGGTGCAGGCCATCGCTCCAGCGGCGGCCCTGCATCGTGCGGCCGGTGAACTCATCGACGATGATCACTTCGCCACCGCGCACGATGTACTCGACATCTTTCTTGAAGATGGCGTGCGCGCGCAGGGCGGCGTTGAGGTGATGCATCAGGCGGATGTTCGACGGGTCGTACAGGCTCTCACCCTGGCGGAGCAGGCCCGCTTCGAGCATCAGCTGCTCGACGTGCTCGTGACCTTCCTCGGTGATGTGGACCTGCTTCTGCTTCTCGTCGACGGAGAAGTCGCCGGGGCCGTTCTCCTCCTTCTGCCGCGTGAGGCGCGGCACGAGCTTGTTGATGGCGAGGTAGAGCTCGGTGCTCTCCTCCGCCGGGCCACTGATGATGAGCGGCGTGCGCGCCTCGTCGATGAGGATCGAGTCCACCTCGTCGACGATCGCGTAGGCGTGCCCGCGCTGAACGCGGTCTTCCAGGCGGAAGGCGAGGTTGTCGCGCAGGTAGTCGAAGCCGAACTCGTTGTTGGTGCCGTAGGTGATGTCGCACGCGTAGGCGGCGCGCTTTTCCTCGGGGCTCTGGGAGTTCTTGATGACACCGACAGTGAGGCCGAGAAAGTTGTACAGCGGGGCCATCCAGTCCGCGTCACGCTGCGCCAGGTATTCGTTCACGGTGACCACGTGAACGCCCTCGCCGGTGAGGGCATTGAGGTAGGCGGGGAGCGTGGCGACCAGCGTCTTGCCTTCGCCCGTGCGCATCTCGGCGATCTTGCCCTGATGCAGGGTGATGCCGCCGATCAGCTGCACGTCGAAGTGGCGCATCTTCATGACGCGCTTGCTCGCCTCGCGCACGACGGCGAACGCCTCGGCGAGCATGGAGTCGAGTGACTCGCCACGCTTCAGGCGGTCGCGAAACTCGACGGTCTTGGCACGGAGTGCCTCATCACTGAGGGCTTCCAGCGCCGGCTCGAAACCCTTGGCCGCACGCACGTCGGCGGCAAAGGAGCGGACGACGCGTTCGTTGCGGCTGCCTAGCAGGCGCGAGAGAAATTGGAGCACC
>JBDZVF010000676.1:0-2343 GCA_040255575.1 Pseudomonadota bacterium
GATCGAGATGAAGGAAAAGAAGGCCCGCGTCGAAGACGCCCTGCACGCCACGCGTGCGGCGGTGGAAGAGGGCGTGGTGCCGGGTGGCGGCGTGGCGCTGATCCGCTCGCAGAAGGCGCTCGAGAAGCTGGAAGGTGCGAACGAAGACCAGACGGTCGGCATCCGCATCCTGGCCCGCTCGATCGAAGAGCCGCTGCGCCAGATCGTCGAGAACGCGGGTGAAGATGCCGCGGTGGTGCTGAATGCCGTCAAGGGTGGCAAGGGCCCGTACGGCTACAACGCGGCCACCGGCGAGTATGGCGACATGCTCGACGCCGGCATCCTGGATCCGACCAAGGTCACGCGTCTGGCTCTCCAGAATGCGGCTTCAGTCTCGGGTCTGCTGCTGACGACTGAAGTGATGATTGCCGAAGCTCCGAAGGACGATGACCACTCACACGGCGGCATGCCGCCGGGCGGAATGGGTGGAATGGACATGTAATGTCCATCAGCGGGGGCAACTCCCTCTAAAGAGGGAGCCGAAAATTTCGCTCCCCGCTGAACTTCCGGCGCACTGGTACGGTCAGATCGGCCAGTGCGCTCGGAAATCGAGCTGACAGTTAAGGGAGTGTCATGAGCCTCAATGCTCATCTTCCCTGAAAGCCGCGGATCGAGACCCCCTGAATGATTCCGCGCATTTTTAAGGCCCGCCTCTGGCGGGCCTTTTTTATGGGCGCGTTTATGGGCGCGCCCGAGCAGAAGCTTGCCGTGAGACTGCAATAAGACAAATCGCGCCCGCGCCTGCATCCGCGCGTGATTCTCAGCCGTTGTAAGGGCGGTGGATTTGGGCATCGCCGGGGTTTACTTTCGGCGCACCCATTGCAGTCCGGTGACGATCTTCTGGAGGCTTCCATGGCACGGATCCGCGGCCCGGCGCGAGCACTATGCACTCTTGGCTCCGCGCTGCTGATTCTCTCTGGGTGCGATCAGTTCTCCTCGGGGGGTGACGCGCAGTTCGCGCGCGCCGCGCTCGAACGCAATCCGGATCTCACGGTCGTTGCGTCGGACAAAGACGTGAACACATTTACCGTGCAGGTGAAGGGCAGCAACGAGCTGCGTGTCGTGCGCGCGGATGAAATCATCGGCGCCCTGCCCTCGACCGCAGTCGCGCCGGCGATCTCTGAGGGAGCCCAAACGGCGAAGGCATCACCCGCACCGCAAGCGGCTCCCGAATCGGGCAGCGCGGAGCCGTCGCAAACCGACGCCACTGCCGACGATGCCGCCCGCCCCGCGGGTCAGCTCGCTTCCACGCAGGCGCGCACTGGCTTGAAATCAGGAACAGGGTTCGTGACGGACGCGTCGGGCAAGACACGCACGTTCGGCGCCGCGGAGTCGCCGACGGGCGTCGATGCGAATGCCGAATCATCCACGTCTGCCACGACCGCCGCTTCGGCCACTCCGGCCGACCAGGCCACCGGTGCGGATCAAGGCGCAGGCGCGCGGCAGGGCAATGATGCGAGCAAAGCCGGCGACGCGCAGAAGAGCAGCGCTGAGGGTCGGGTTCTCGCCTCTGGCCCGGGCTACAGCGTCACGGCCGGCGAGCCGCGCGCGAACCGCCCCATCCGGCTCGCGGAAGCGACGGAGCTCAAGTCACCGTCGAATGCCGTGCTGGAACGGCGCTTCGACCCGATGATCTGCCAGGGCAAGCGCCTGCTGCAGATCGACAGCCGCAACATCGAGTTCGAAGGCGACGGACTTTCGGTGCTGGACGGGTGCGAGCTTCACATCACGAACAGTCATATCATTGCGCACGGACTCGGGCTTTCCGTGCGCGCCGCCAATGTACACATCCAGAACAGCATCATCGAAGGGGACGGCGGGTCCGTCTCCGCCTCGCAGGGCGCGAAGGTCTACAGCCAGCAATCCACCTTCAAGGGATTGAGCCGGCGCCTTGACACAGCCACCTTCGAAGACCTCGGCGGCACCAGCTGGGATTGAGCGGGAGCTCGCCGCCAGCCCCACGCTTCCCCCGGCCGTGCGCCCGCTCGTCGAGCGGGCGCTCGAGGCCCTCACCGACAACCCGGATCTCGTCGCAGCGCTGAGCGAGGCGCCGGATGAGGTGCGGGCGTCGATCCCGCTCGTCTTCGCGACGAGCGATTTCGTTTCCCAATGCTGCACGCGCGATCCGCGGCTCCTGATCGAGCTCGTTCGCAGTGGCGATCTGCGGCGGCCGCTGAGTCGCACCGACTTCGCCGCTCGCGCTCCGGCCATCACGGCAGAGGCGAGCGCTGCACCGGGCGGCGATACGGACTTCATCGCCGCGCTGCGTCGCTGGCGCAAGCGCGAGATGGTCCGCATCGCGTG
>JBDZVF010000158.1:0-12434 GCA_040255575.1 Pseudomonadota bacterium
ATCGCCGACATGAATGATCTCGGCGACGCGCTCACGAGCCATCCGGATGTGGCGAAAGTGGCCTTCACGGGCTCGACCCTCACCGGCAAGAAGGTGATGGCGAGCGCCTCGAGCACCGTGAAACGCCTGACGCTCGAGCTGGGTGGAAACGACGCCGCCATCGTGCTCGACGACGTCGACCCGAAAGAAGTCGCGCCGAAGGTTTTCCAGGCCGCGATGGTGAACTCCGGCCAGGTGTGCCTGGCCGCGAAGCGCGTTTACGTCCCGGAATCGCTTTACGACGCGTTCTGCGCAGAGCTCGCCAAGCTCGCGGAAAGCGCGGTGGTCGGCAACGGCCTCGATCCGGCAACACAGTTCGGCCCGCTGCAGAACAAAGCCCAGTATCTGAAAGTTCAGGGCTACATCGATGAGGCGCGCCAGCGCGGCAAGATCGTGGCGGGTGGCACTCCGCTTGCGGGCCCGGGCTACTTCATTCGCCCGACCATTGTCCGAGACATCCCGGATGACACGCGTCTCGTGCAGGAGGAGCAGTTTGGACCGATCCTGCCGGTTCTGCGCTATTCGAGCCTCGAGGAGGCGATCGCCCGCGCGAACTCCACGCCTTTCGGTCTCGGCGCGAGCATCTGGTCCTCGAACACCGAACGGGCCTACGAAGTGGCGCTGAAGATCGACTCCGGCACCGTGTGGGTGAACAAGCACCTCGACCTGCCGCCCGATGTGCCGATGGGCGGTGCCAGGCAATCCGGCTTCGGCAGAGAAATGGGTGTCGACGGGCTCGAAGAGTTCACGCAGGCCAAGATCATCAACATGGCGCGATAGCAAAACTCAGCGAAGCGGCGGACCAGTCCGCCGCCTCGCTGGAGCAAACCCCGGGGCGCGGCCAGTATTTCCGCTCGCCTCCGCGGCGCGAGCCGCTGCTTGCAGACCAGCGCGTCGGCCGGGAGCATCCTTCAGCGCTTGCGTGAGTTCCTGAAGCGCCTCCTGCGGCCGGTTGAGCGCGAGCAGGAGTTGCCCCAACTGCTCCCGTGCAGGAACGATCGGGCCCGGCGTCACCGGCAACTTTTCGAGTGAGTCTTCCGTCTCGGCGGCGGCGCGCAGCAGCGCAACGGCCTCGTCGGGGCGGCGCGCGGCATAGGCGGCCCACCCGCGTGCCTCGTTAGCCAGCACTCCGATTTGTGTCGTCCAGGATGTGTCGCCACTCGCCTTCGAGCGCGACTCGCACGCCTCGATGTTCACCACATCTGCGCTGCTGAGATCGGCCTGCCCCGAGTGCGCATGCCCGAGCGCGTGAGCCCAGTACACCAGCGCAGCAACGTGAGGCGCCGTGTTCGGCAACGGCTCGAGAGCCAATGCCTCACCCCACTGCTCGCGCTCGATCGCGAATCGCACGGGCATGGCCGTGGCCGCGTAGCCGACCTTGAAATCCTGCCCGAGCAATGCGTCCTTTGCCTGCAGCTCATTCAATATGCGCCTGGCGTCGTCCACGCGGCCACGCTGCAGAAACGCATACGTCAGATAGTCCATCGCATGCAGCTCTTCGCCGACATCGCCCTGAGCGCGCGCAGCGTTGCGTGCCGCTTCGTTCGAAGCAATGGAGTCATCCCACAAACCCAGGCGAGTGAAGATGTGCGACGGCATATGCAGCGCATGCGGCGCTGACGGGGCGATCTTCGCGTAGGCCCGCGCGGCGGCGATTCCCTTGGGTGCGAGCTCCTGGCTGTCGTACGCATGAATCAGGTAGTGCGGCACGCCCGGATGGTCCGGCAGCCGCTTGTAGATGGGCTCCAGAATCGCCGCCGCTTTTTTCTGATTGTCATGCGTGCGATCGGTGGGTTGCGCGGTGGCCAAGAGCGCCAGCGCATAAAACAATTGCGCTTCATCGTCTTTCGGAAAGCGCTGTGCAACCGAGGCCATCTGAGTTGCATATGCCTTCGCGCGCTGGAGGTGGTGCGCGGGATCTGCATCGCTGAAGAAGACGGCGGCCGCTTCGACGAAGGCGCGCTCGCGCTCACTGCGCACACCGCTTTCACGTGCGAGCTGAAGCTCTTCAGCGCCCACCTTCAAGTCGGCTGCGCTCGGCGCGCTCCAGAGCGGGTGGTACGTCGTCATGGCGATGCCCCAATGGGCGATCCCACACGTCTTGTCTCGTGCAGCAACTTCGCGAAACTGGTTCGCTGCTGCGTCGTAGGCGAATGAATGCAGTAGCGCTACGGCGCGATCGAATGGTGCGCGCACTGCCGCTGCGCAGGTGGTTTCGAAGTGGACGGTACCGAGCTTCTCGGGTGGCGGATGACTGTGAGCGTGCTCGTCGATGCTGGCGCCGAATGCCCCGGCGGAGGAGATCAGCATGGCCGTGAGGAGAGTTGCTTTCATCGGGCTGCTCCGCTGGACGCACCGGTTGCGGAGTGTGCGCCAATGCCGTCGGCGCAGCACGCGGCGCGCGCCGCCTGCGCCAAGCCCTTGCCCCGCAACGGGCGCCATTCTGCGCGAAACGGTGCCGTGGCCGCCTGCCGCCGGCTCGTCAAACCCGACCAGACGAGCCGGGCGGCGCTGTCTGGATCCGGGGGGCGCCCTACTGGTCAGTGAGATGCCGTCCGGCTCAGCGGGACGCCGTCTAGCAGTGGATGCCATCTAGATCAGCGGCGCACCGTCCGGCTCGAGCTCGGTGCAAACCATCTTGATGTCGAGAAACTCGGCCGCGCCATGGTGAGAGCCTTCGCGGCCCAGCCCGGCCTCTTTCACGCCACCGAAGGGCGCGACGGCGCTCGAGATCATTCCCGTATTCAGGCCGACCATGCCGTATTGAAGCGCTTCCGTCATTCTCCAGGTGCGGCTGTTGTCCCTCGTATAAACATAGGCGGCAAGCCCGGCCGGGGTATCGTTTGCCATCTCGATCGCTTCCTGCTCCGTGTGGAACCGAAGCAATCCCGCCACCGGCCCGAAGGTCTCTTCTCGAGACAACTGCATCCCGGTTGTCACCTCGCTCAGAACGGTCGGAGCGTAGAAGCTCCCGGGTGAGCCGCGCCGTGACCCGCCGGTCAGAAGCCGCGCGCCTCGGCCGAGCGCATCCTCCACATGCCTTTCGACTTTCCCAAGTGCCACTTCATTGATGAGGGGCCCGATCTGGACATCGCCCTCGAGCCCGTCCCCCACGATGAGCCGCGCGGCTCGCTCGGCCAGCTTCTCGGCAAACTCGAGGTAAACACTATCCTGGATGATCAGGCGATTCGCACACACGCACGTCTGCCCTGCGTTGCGAAACTTCGACGCCAGTGCGCCATCGACCGCACGATCGATGTTTGCATCAGCGAAGACAATGAACGGCGCGTTCCCGCCCAGCTCGAGAGAGACGCGCTTGACCGTCCCCATGCACCTTGCCGCCAACTTCTTGCCCACGGCAGTCGAACCGGTGAAGGTGAGTTTTCGCACCCGCCCATCGGTCGTGAGCACTTCTCCAATGCCCTGCGGATCCCCGGTCACCACATTGAAAGCGCCGGGCGGCACGCCCGCCTCCTCCGCCAGAAAGGCCAAGGCCAGCGCGGAGAACGGCGTCATCTCAGACGGCTTCAGCACCACCGTGCAGCCCACCGCCAAAGCAGGCGCCACCTTGCGCGTGACCATCGCCGCCGGGAAATTCCATGGGGTAATCGCAGCCACTACGCCCACAGGTTGCTTCTGGACGGTGATGCGCTGGTCTGCGTGATTGCCCGGGATCGACTCGCCATAGACTCGCCGCGCCTCTTCCGAGAACCACTCGATGAACGACGCCGCGTACTGAATCTCCGCCCGGGCTTCGGCAAGCGGCTTCCCCTGCTCCGCGGTCAACAAACGCGCCAGGTCCTCCGCGTGCTTCATCACGAGCTCGAACCAGCGACGCAGGATGCGCGATCGATCCCCGGCACTGCGACGAGCCCATGCCGGATGGGAACGATGTGCCGCCTCGACGGCAGCCCGAGCGTGCTCCGTTTGCAGACGCGGCACGCTTCCCAGCACTCTGCCCGAGGCTGGGTTCACCACGTCTAATGTTGACTCGAAATCGACCCACTCACCGCCGACATACGCGCTCTGCCGAAGCAACTCATTACGCTTCAGCGCCAGCCGGCATTGCTCGATGTGCGGCTCGTCAGCGCTTGCGCCGGTCATGGGCTTTCGTGTTTTCTTCTTCCCACGCCACCAGCACTTCCTCCAGCTCACGCAAAAGAGTGAAGAGCTGCGTGAGCCGTTCTTCGCCGTATCGACGAGTGATCTCGGAGTAGACCCGCTCGGACTGCGGAGCATGGGTCGAAATCAACCTCAAACCCTTGCGGTCCAGGCTGATGACGGTACGACGCAAATCCTCCTCGGCCTGCCGGCGGACGATGAGCTGCCGTTCCTCCATATCCGGAAGGATGCGGGACAGGCTGGGAGCGCGCAGGCAGGTGGCTTCAGCAAGAGCGCTCACTTCCAGCGGCCCCGAATGGGCGAGCGCGCGCAGGATGCGCCACTGCTGCTCGGTGACGCCTTTGTCGCGCAACCCCGGGCGGAACTGGCGCATCACCGCTTCCCGCGCGCGAAGCAGTTCCATCGGCAGCGATTTGGTGAAGGCCCGCATCGGCAGCTCGCGCTGGGCCATTGCCTCGCCCGTGTCGCGCGTGCCCTTTGCGACCGAGGGTGCAGGAGCCCCAGCCACGCTGCGTTTACGCTTCGCCGTCGTCATCCCGCACCTCATTCTGCAGCAATCCCACGCGTGAAATTTCGACCTCGACCCGATCGCCCGCCCGCAGGTACCGCGGCGGATCGAGTCGCGCGCCCGCGCCACTCGGCGTGCCGCTGAGAATGACATCCCCCGGCTCGAGAGCGCAAAAGGTGGAAATGTAGTGAATCAGGTAGGGCATGGGGAAGATCATGCGATCGCTCGTGTCGTTCTGCCGCACTTCGCCGTTCACTCGCGTGACGATCCGCATCGGCTCAACGCCCACCTCATCCGCGGTGACGAGGCAGGGGCCGATCGACCCGGAGCGGTCGAAGTTCTTGCCCTGGGTCACATTGAACTTGGAGTGGCGCAGCCAGTCCCGAACCGAGCCCTCATTCGCACACGTGTAGCCGAATACGTGCGACAGGGCGGATTCGACCGGAATACGCCGGCCGCCCTGCCCGATCACCATGACGATCTCCCCTTCGTAGTCGAGCTGCTCGGACTCCAGGGGCCGCACCAGAGCTTCGCCCGGCGCGGCGAAAGATGCGTGGGTTCGCATGAAGAGACTTGGATACTTCGGCCGATCGCTGCCGTCCTTGTACTCCTCGTTGCGCTCGGGATAGTTCACGCCGATGCAGAAGTAGCGCAAACCCCGGCCGACGGGCTTGAGGATGCGCACGTCTTTCAGCGCATAGTCCGCCTTGTCGCTGGCGGCGAGCGCGCGAGCCTGCGCAAGCAGACCCGCGCGGATGAAAGACACGACGTCGGTCGCGTGAGGCGCCAGCCGCGCGCCCAGGTCCAGAATGCCACTCGAACCCAGGATTCCGAACGACTCCCGCCCTTCAACGCTGAAGTTCAGCAGTTTCATGCCACGCGCCCTCCGCCTTCAGCCCTTATGCGCCGAGCTTCGGAACACGATGCGTCCCGTGCGCCAGGCAGATGTTCTTCGTCTCCATGTAGAAGTCGAAGCTGTAATCGCCGCCATCGCGGCCGATGCCGCTCGCCTTCATTCCCCCGAACGGCGCGGGAAGATGCCGGTTGTTTTCCGAGTTCACCCAGACCATGCCCGCTTCGACCACGTGCGCCACACGCAACGCACGCCCGGAATCGCCGGTCCAGATGTACGCGGCCAGGCCATAGTTCGTGTCGTTCGCCTTCTCGATGGCATCGGCCTCGTCATCGAACGGAATAGCGGTGAGAACAGGCCCGAAGATCTCCTCACGAGCGATGCGCATGGCGCTCGTCGCTCCACTGAATAGTGTCGGCTGCACGAAGTAGCCGCCTTTCACAGCTGCGGCACGCGCGCCGCCCACGCGAATGGCCGCGCCGTCCTCCCGCGCAACGCTGAAGTACCCCAGCACCTTTTCGAGATGCCGTTGGTGAATGAGCGGGCCGATCTCGGTCGCAGGGTCCAGCGGATGCCCCACCTTCAGGCGCTCAACGCGGGCTGCCACTTTCTCGATGAACTGATCGTGGATCGAGCGCTGAACCAGCAGCCGGCTGGAGGACGTGCAACGCTCCCCGTTCAGGCTGTAGATCATGAACACCACCGCGTCCACCGCGCGATCGAGCGTCGCATCGTCGAACACGATCACCGGATTCTTTCCTCCGAGCTCGAGGTGCACCCGCTTCAGCGTGGGTGAGCCCTGGCTCATGATGAGACTCCCGGTGCGCGATTCGCCGATGAACGCGGTCGCCTTGATCGCCGGATGCTCCGTCAACAGACGGCCGGCCGTCTCGCCGATACCGTTCACCACGTTCACCACGCCCGGCGGAACGCCCGCCTCCGTCATGATCTCCGCGAGCAATGTCGCGGTGAGCGGGCTCCACTCCGCCGGCTTGTGCACCACCGTGCAACCGGCCGCGAGCGCCGGAGCAATCTTCCACGTCGAGAGCATGAATGGCGTATTCCACGGCGTGATGACCGCCACCGGCCCGATCGGTTGGCGCAAGGTGTAGTTCATGTGCTCCGCCGCCGGCAGCGCGAGCCCGTCGCTCGCCGCGGGTGCGCGATCCGCGAAAAAGCGGAAATTCTCCGCGGCACGCAGCGCCGCGCCGCTCATGAACCGCAGCGCCTGCCCGGTGTCCATGCACTCGACGAACGCGATCTCCTCTTTGCGTGCCACGATGAGATCGGCCACCTTGTGCAGGATGGCCCGGCGCTCCTCACCCGTTTTCGCCCGCCAGGCTGGGAACGCCGCTTTGGCGGCATTGGCGGCGGCGTTCACGTCCTGCGCATCGCCTGACACAACCTGGCCCAGCACGCTGCCATCCACCGGCGAAAGATTGTCGAACAGTGCCGTGCTGCTACCTCGTTCGGCTTTTCCCGCAATGAAGTGCGCGAGCGGCACATCCCGAAATCGCCGCAGGTAGGCCGAGGCTCTTTCGATGTTCCCGGCAAGCGAATGAACGGAGGAGGCTCCGCCAGCACCCGCCTGATGTGCACCACTCATGTCGCAGCTCCTCGTCTCTTCACGTACTCGTGCAGGTTGTTCTTCTTGCACGTCAAAACCGGATCCACTTCCTGCATCTCCAGCGAGATGCCTAGCGGTATTTGGTCGTACAGCTCTTCCAGTCGCTCGCAGGCCCTGGCGAAGATGGCTTCGCAAGCCTGCTTTCGCGTCTCGAGGGCTCGCCCGTGCCCCACACGCAGCATGATGTGCACGAAGGCGTTATCCGGATGCCCGTCCGCGATGACGTGATGGTCCGCGCGGTACGCGCGAACGCGGATACCGCCAAGCGGGAATACGCCCGTGGACAGCGCCGTATCGCGCAGCGCCGTCAGGAATCCGGGGAAGTCCAGCTTCGCTTCCAGGTTCGCGGAATATTCGATCAGGATGTGTGGCACCGGATTGCCCTCTCACCGCGCCACATTCAGCACCTGGATCGTGGTGTATTCCTTCAGCCCCTCGACGTTGAACTCCACGCCGATGCCCGATGCCTTGATGCCACCGAACGGCGCCATCGGATGCAGCGTGCCGTGCTGATTGACCCACGCCGTGCCGCATTCGAGCCGGGCGGCAACGCCCGCCGCCTCTTCCGCGTCGTTCCCCCAGACCGATCCACCGAGCCCGAACTCCAGCGCATTGGCGCGCTGAATGGCCTCCTCGACCGTGCTGTACTTCAGGATGGGAATGACCGGACCGAATTGCTCCTCCCTGGCAAGCCGCATGTCATCCGTCACATCGGCGACAACCGTCAACGGATAGAAGTAGCCGGGCCCCTGAGGCTTGCGGCCTCCGGTGACCACGCGGGCCCCGCGGGCCCGCGCATCCTCCACATACTCCGTGACCTTGGCCAGTTGCATCTCGTTCGAGACAGGCCCGATGAGCGTCTGCGGATCGAGCCCGTTGCCGACGGGAATGCCGCTCACGTAGTCAGCAAAACGCGTCACCACCTCTTCGTACTGGGATTCGTGCACGTACAGGCGCTTGAGGGCCGCGCAGGTTTGCCCCCCGTTGATGAAGCAACCCCAGAAGAGCTTCTCCAGCAACGGCTCGATGCGCGTGCCCGGGAGGATGATCCCCGCATCGTTACCGCCCAGTTCGAGCGTCACGCGCTTCAGCGTGCCCGCCGCGGCCTCCATCACCTTCTTGCCCGTCGCCAACGACCCGGTGAAGACCATCTTGTCTATCCCGCCATGGTGGGCCATGTGATTGCCGACTTCCGGCCCGCCGGTCACGACGTTGAGCACGCCCGGCGGCAGCACTTCATTTGCAAGCTGCACGAGTCGCAAGGTAGACAGCGGCGTGAACGGCGATGGCTTGATCACGACTGTGCAGCCCACCCGCAGCGCCGGCATCACGTGCCAGGTGGCAATGAGTAACGGCCAGTTCCACGGTGTGACCGACCCCACTACGCCGACCGGTTTGCGACGGACGACGATGTGGCCTGCGGCATCGTCCTGGATCGTCTCCTCCGGCAGCGCAAGCGAGGCTGCGGCACGTGTCCAGGCGACAGCGCCGCCGACTTCGAGATTCGCACCCGGCCCGCTCTGCGCCTTGCCCTGCTCCTTCGTTACGAGGACGGCCAGCTCCTGATGGTGCTTCTCGATGAGATCCGCGACCTGCAGGAGCTTCGCGACGCGCTCCGCATCGGGCGCGGCCGACCAGGCCGGCAGCGCCTCGCGGGCACTCGCGACCGCGCGATCGACGAGTGACGTCGTGCCCTCCGGGCACTCCGCGACGAGGGTCTCGTCCGCCGGATTCAACACGCGAACGGTGCGCTCGGTGCCGACCGCGCGCCCCCCGATGGTCAGAGTAAATGCAGACATCGCCCGCTCCTCGATGACACCGCGATAGTTAACATGCCAATTAGTCGGTTAACATGGTAAACATTATGCACCGGGGAAGCCAGCCTCCCGGCTCGTGAGGCAGCGCCATCAACAACCTGCTCAACATCCACTCGTTCGTGCGGGTCGCGCGGCTCGGGAGCTTCTCCGCGGCCGCGCGCGAGCTCAGGGCCGCGCCGTCGGTGATCGCCAAGCGCATCACCCAGCTCGAGAAGGCGATCGGGTCGAAGCTCGTCACCCGCTCGACGCGCGGGCTGGGCCTCACGGCTGCCGGGGAGCGCTATCTGCCCCGCTTCGTGCGGCTCATCGCCGAGCACGACCAACTCTTCAGCAGCGGGGATGCGAACGGCCGGCGCATCGAGGGCGTGCTGCGCATCCAGACGCCGCCCACGATCACGTCGCTCTTCCTCGGCACGATTCTCAGCACGTTCCTGAAGCGGCATCCACTCGTGGATGTGGAAGTGATCCTGATGGAACGCTCGGTCAACCCGCTGGAAGAAGGGTTCGACCTGTGCGTCGGCGCGTGGCCCGTTTCATACCCGAACGTGATCGACGTGCCGCTGTGCCGTTACGAGCTGATCACGTGCTGCGCGCCGGCCTACCTCGCAGATCGGAGGCCCCCGCAACACCCGACCGAGCTGGTGGATCACCAGTGCCTGACCACCGCGCTGTTCCGCACGTCATGGGGCTTCTCGCACTCGCGGGGTTTCATGAACATGGAAGTTCACTCCCGCATGCAATCGAGCGACAGCAGCATGGTGCGGGATGCGGCCCGCATGGGGCTCGGCATCGCTATCCTGCCGCGCTTCCTGGTGAAGGAAGATCTGGCGAGAGGAACGCTCGTGCCGCTTCTCGAGGACTACCCGGCCAACGCGTACTGGATCAAGCTTTCCGTGCCGCGCATGAAAATGAACCGGCCCGCCGTGCGTGAGCTCGTGGCGCACCTGAAATCCTCGATGCAACCTTTGCCGCCGTGGGAGCGCTGAACGGCTCGGCAGTGGGCCGCAAAACCGCTCGCCTTCAGGGTTGCTCACCGGAATTGGCCGGGGACTCGATGGACACACCGGTGCGCTTCTCGAGCGCGCGCACCAGCTCGCTCACGCTGCTGCCCTTCGGAAGCTCCGCCTGCGTCTGCCGCCAAAGGGCGCGGGAGGCTTCCGACAGCGGCAGCGACAGCTTCAGATCCGCGGCGAGCCCGAGCGCGATGTTGATGTCCTTCATCATGAGATCGTATTTGAACGGATCGTCGAAGCGCCGGCTCAGGATGCGTTGCGCGATATGCGTGCGGCTGATCCAGGACATGCCGGTGGACTCGTTCAGCACGTCGTTCATGACCGCGGGATCGAGCCCATAGGCCTTGCCCATCGTGAGCCCTTCGGCGGTCGCGAGGAACGTGATCGACGTGATGAGATTGTTGATGGACTTCATCGCGTGCCCCGAAGCGACCGGCCCGAGATGGAAGATCTTCTTGCCCATCACCCGCAGCAGCGGTGTCACCCGGCTCACGGACGGCGCATCGCCCCCCACCATGAAGACGAGCTCCGCCGCGATGGCGCCGGCTTCCGCACCCGACACCGGCGCGTCGACCATCGCGATGCCCGCCCTGCCGAGCTGCGCGGCGATTTCGTGCGTGTACTGCGGCTCAGAAGATGAGGTGTCGAGCAGCAGCCCGCCGGCCCGGAAGCCATGGATCAGCCCGGCGGTGCCCAACACGACCTCGCGCACCTCGACACCGGAAGGCAGCATCGTGACGACGATGTCCGAAGCACCGGCGACCGCGGTCGGTGTGGGGGCGACCGCGATCGCCGGATTCGCGCTCGTCAGCCGACCAAGCGAGTCCTTGTTGATGTCGTACACCGTCAGCGGGTAGCCCGCCTTCGCCAGATGTTCCGCCATCGGGCGGCCCATCACACCGAGCCCGATGAAACCCAGCCGCGGTTTTCCCGCTGCCGACGCGCCTGCTTCCTCATTCATCGTCTTGGCTTATCTGCCGGCCTTGGGACCCGACACAACTCCTGTGGTCTTCGTTTGAATCTTGTAGACAGCATCGCAGGCCGTCACGAACAACGTTCGTGAGTCGTTGCCGCCGAACGCGAGGTTCGTGGCGCAGATCTGCTTCTTCGGCTCCCCGCCGTAGATCGGCATGTGAAGCGAGCCGAGCTCCTTGCCTTGTGGCGAGAAGATGCGGATCACACCAGGGCCCGCGCCGCCGCTCGAGAACACGTTGCCCTTCACGTCCACCTTGATGCCGTCGCCGATCCCGTCCCCTTCGGCGAAGAGTGTGAAGGCGCCGAGCGTGCCATCCGGCCGCACTTCATAGCGCTTCAACTTCCGCCCGGCCGAGAGATACAGGTACTTCTCGTCGGGAGACAGGGCGATGCCGTTCGGCGTGCCACCGAGGTCTGCGTGGTCGAGCACCTTCTTTGCCGTGCCTTCGCGGATCAGCCAGATGCCGTTGGGCAGCTCCTTGAGCGGGCTGCGGCCGGCGTTGCGCAGGCCGAAGTCGTTGTCGGTCAGATACACGCCGTCGTCGGAGCGGACCGCGATGTCATTCGGGCCGCTGAACCGCTTGCCGTCGGAGCCGCCGGCGAGCACCGTGCGTGTCCGGCCGTCTTTCTCCAGGCGCATCACGGCGCGGTCATTGTCGGCGCACCAGATAAGGCGGCCCTGTGAATCGAGGCTCGCGCACGAAGGGCCGATCAGTATCACGTGCGATCGACCCGAGCGTGTCTGAGTTCCGGTGTTGCTGGGGTCGGTGCCTGTGAAGCCCGCGTTGTCGAGAAACACCGATACGCGGTTATCGGGCGTGATCTTGTAGATCACGTTGTCCAGGAGCCCGCCGATCAGAAGATATCCGCTGTTGCCTTCGCGCACCCACACCGGCCCTTCGTTCAGGCCGAATCCGTCCGCCATCAGCTCGGCTTTCGCATTCGGGTCGATGAGCTCGTCGAGCGCCGGATCGGTGCGCTGGATCCTGAAGTCCTTCGCTTCGGGCGGTGGCCCGTCGCCACGCATCTGTGCGGGCGGCGGCGATGCCGGCTGCGCGCCGGTTGCCGCAGGTTCCGCTCGCTGTGCGAACTGCTCGGCCGCGGTATCAGCCCACTTGTAGCCCGGCCACACATGCACACGGCTCTTGAATTTCCAGCCCTTCGGCGTCTTGACGTACTCGTCTTCGTAGCCGCCCTGCCATTCGATGGCCACGGGGTTGCCGCCGACGCCCGTGGCGAGCAGCGTGGATTTACCGACCGCGCCTGTAGCGGTGGGTGTCACGACGAGGCTTGTGGCAATGTGATGCACTTTCACGGCGCCGGGCGCCGTCGGTTGCTGGCGGCATCCATCCTTGCCGCCGCCGCCGGCCCGCGCGAGCTCCTCACGGCCCTTGAACCACCACTTGACGCCGCTGCCCCACTCGGACGACACGCCGAACATGCCATCTTCGTCGTACATGTCCGCGTAGTCGTAGCCGCT
>JBDZVF010000159.1:0-12433 GCA_040255575.1 Pseudomonadota bacterium
CGTACGCGCTGGCGCGCATTCCTTCCGCCTCGGATAACCGCGGCAATCTCGCGGCGGGCGCCAAGGGTGTCGGGCGGCCGCTGAACGATCGCGATCGCTGGCTCGCCGCGCAGGTGGGGCCCACGCTCGCTGCGAAGGGAATGATCTTCGTGGGTCTCGATGTCATCGGTGGTTTCGTCACCGAGATCAACGTGACGAGCCCCACCGGCATTCGCGAGCTCGACAGCCAGTTCAACCTGAACATCGGCGACCTGCTGATGCAGGCGATTGAGAAGAAGGTGCGCGCGTGACGCCGTTGGGAGACAGCGCACGCGGGATCGCAGCGCGCTAGCTATACTCGTTTGGTGGCCTCCAAAAGTCTGACACTTCGCGAAGGCATCGCACCTGTCCGCGAACGGCTGCTGACCACGCTGTTCCTGGCGGGCGTTCTGCACGCCATCGTGATTCTCGGCATCACCTTCACCGCGCCCGCGGATGCCGGTTCCGGCGCGCCCGGCCTGCAAGTGCTGCTGGTGTCGAATGAGCTGCCCGAAAGCAACGCGAACGACACCGCCACCTACCTCGCCCAGCGCACCCAGATCGGCTCGGGCAACACGACCAAGATCGTTGCACCCCGCAATCGCGCCTCCACTGTCCCCCTGCCTGGGCAGGACGGCACGCCCGAAGGCCTCGACCTCGGTCCCGCCGGCAAGTCTTCGGGCAGCTTCGAGGAGAGTGTGCTGACGTCGACCGCGTGGAATACCAAGGTTCACTACCTCGCGGACGCGGGCAGCAGCGGCGACAGTCGCAAGACGCCCGCCCTCATCAAGGAGCAGCCCTCGGACCGTCCCGGCCCTGAGGATGAGACCGGCCCGGAACAACTGACCGGCCCGAAACGCGATGAGCTCTGGATCACCCCTGACACGCGCGCGGCAACGCTTGCGCCCTATCTCGATGCCTGGCGCCGCAAGGTAGAGCGCGTCGGCACGCTGAACTATCCGACGGCGGCCCGGGCGCGCGGTGTTTCGGCAAGCCCGGTGCTGGAGGTTGCCGTGAACGCGAGCGGCGTGCTGGAGAAGGCGGTGATCCGCACCTCCAGCGGCTATCCGGACCTCGACGCTGCCGCGATCCAGATTCTCAAGCTCGCGAGTCCGTTCGACCCATTCCCGCCGGAATTGTCGCGAGAATACCGAGTGTTGCGGTTCGCCTACGAATGGCAGTTCACCGGTGGGCGGGTGGAACGCGGCGGACTCACCACCGTTCCTTGAGCGCACCGCGTCGCTTGCCCATACTGCTCGCCATGAGCGACGAGACGAGCCTCACGAACCACCTGCTGATCGCGATGCCGACGCTCGCCGATCCGAATTTTTCCCAGACCGTGGCGATCATCTGCGAGCACACCGACAAGGGTGCGCTCGGCATCGTCGTGAACAAGCCGCTGCCGATGCGCCTGCAGGATGTGCTCGAGCAGATGAGCCTCGAAGCGCAGGACCAGGCGATCGCGGCGAAGCCGGTGCTGCGTGGCGGGCCCGTGAGCACCGATCGTGGCTTCGTGCTGCATCGGCCGGGCGGCCGCTGGGAACGCTCGCATCGGGTGTCGGACATGATCCAGGTGACCACCTCGCGCGATGTGCTCGGCGCGATGGCGCGCGGCGAAGGGCCGGAAGACGCGTTCATCGCGCTCGGCTACGCCGGGTGGGAAGCGGGCCAGCTCGAACGCGAGATCAAGGAGAACTCGTGGATGTCGATGCCGCTCGATGCGCGCATGATCTTCGACCTGCCTTACGAGGAGCGCTGGAGCGCGGCCTGGCGCTTCCTCGGCATCGACAAGGACATGATGAGCCGCACATCGGGCCATGCCTGACGGTCCGTGTCCGCGCACCCCGGCATGACCGGCCCCATCCAGACCCTCCTCGCTTTCGATTTCGGAAAAAAGCGTATCGGCATCGCGAGCGGCGACACCCTGACCGGGACGGCCGGCCCGCGCGCGGCCGTGAGCGTTTCGCCGGCGGGCCCCGACTGGGCCGCGATCGAACGTGAAGTGCGGGCGCTGCGACCTTCCCTCCTGATCGTCGGCGCTCCGTATAATGCCGACGGTTCCCCGGGAGCCCTTGCCAACGAGGCAAGCGGCTTCGCCGCCGAGCTGGAACGCCGCTTCGCCATTCCCGTGAAACGTGTCGACGAGCGCTGGTCTTCGCTGCAGGCGAACGAGCGCCTGAAGATTCAGCGCGCGAGTGGCGAACGCAAACGGCGCATCCGGAAAGAAGATATCGATAGCGCTGCCGCCGCCGTCATTCTCGAACGCTGGCTGGCAGGTGAAGGAGGCCCCACATCTCCATGAGTAGTCCAACCCCATGAGCACGAGTGCAGAGCTGACTGTTCCCCCGCCCCCCGAAGGGCGCGTCTCGCAGTTCCGACCCGACGGATCGCTTCGTCACCTGATCACGCTCGAAGGCATTCCGGCGCCGGTCATCCACGCGCTGCTGGATCGGGCGCAGGGCTTCGTGCGAACGCTCGGCAAACAGCGGCCCGCCTCGAACCAGGCGCTGCGCGGCGTGACGGTCGCCAACCTTTTCACCGAGCCTTCCACGCGCACCCGCGTGTCGTTCGAGCTCGCCGCCAAGCGCCTCGGCGCGGACGTGGTGAACCTCGAAGTGCAGCTGTCCTCCCGCGTGAAGGGCGAAAGCATGCTGGACACGGTGTGCACGCTCGAATCGCTGCACGTCGATGTGCTCGTGATCCGCGAGTCCGAGCCCGGCGTGCTGGAGCTCGTGGCCGGGAACGTCGCGCCCCATGTGAGCGTGCTCTCGGCTGGTGAAGCGCACATCTCGCATCCGACACAAGGGCTGCTCGATGCGCTCACCGTGCGCCAGTACAAGAAGCGCTTCGACAACCTTTCGATTGCGATCGTCGGCGACGTGCAGCATTCGCGTGTCGCGCGCTCGGCATATCAGGTGTTCCGCACACTGAGCGTGCCGGACCTGCGCATCGTCGCGCCGCCCGCGTTCATGCCGAAGCCAGACGAGTTCGTCGGCTGCTCGCGCCACGCCAGCCTCAAGGCAGGTCTCAAGGACGTGGACGTCATCATGATGTTGCGCATCCAGAAAGAGCGCATGACGCACACCTCCCTGCCCGACGCCGACCGCTACTTCACCAAATACGGGCTCACGCCGGAGCGGCTCGCCGTGGCGAAGCCGGATGCGATCGTGATGCACCCGCAGCCGATGAATCGCGGCATCGAGATCGCCTCGGATGTGGCCGACGGCACGCAGTCCGTGATTCGCGACCAGGTGCGCAACGGCGTTGCCGTGCGCATGGCCGTGCTCCAGACGGTGATGGAGCAGGTCACCAGCGAATGAGCGCTGAACATCGCGGCACGATCTTCCTCGAGGACGCCCGCGTTCTCGACCAGAAACCCTTCGACGGCGATCAGTACGTCATCCGTGTGGAAGCGCCCAGGTGCGCCGGCCGAGCCGAGCCCGGGAGCTTCGTGCACATGTCGGTGGATGCGGCGATCCCGATGCGGCGGCCGCTCTCGATCATGCGGGCTGATGCGCAGGCTGGGTGGATCGAGATGCTCTACAAGGTAGTCGGGTCGGGGCTGCATGCCCTCGCGGCCCGCAAGCCGGGGGAGACGGTGAGTGTGCTTGGACCCATCGGGAAGGGGTTCACGCTGCATCCGGACAAGCCACGCACGCTGCTCATCGGGGGTGGTGTGGGCATTCCGCCCATGGTGTTTCTTGCGGATCGGCTGCGTGCAGACCGGCGGGCTGGGTGGAAGCCGTTGGTGTTGATGGGGTCGGAGATTCCGTTTCCGTTTCGGACGAGGCCGTCGAAGATATTGGTGCCGGGGATTCCGGCCGGTGCGATCGCGTGTATGCCGATGCTCGATGAGTGGGACATTCCGAGCCGGCTGGCGAGCAAGTCGGATTTCCCGGGGTGTTTTGATGGGTTCGTGACGCAGCTGGGCGATGCCTGGCTGGCGTCGCTTGGGCCGGCTGAGCTGGCTGAAGTGGAGATTTTCTCCTGCGGCCCGACGCCGATGCTGAAAGCCTCCGCTGAGCTTGCGCGCAAGTACAACGTGGCGTGTCAGGTGTCGTTGGAAGAGTTCATGGCGTGCGCCGTCGGTGGCTGCGCTGGTTGCACGGTGCTCGTGCAGACGGATGACGGCCCGGCGATGAAGCGCGTGTGCGTGGACGGCCCGGTGTTCGACGCTTACCGAGTTTTCGCCGCGGCCTGAGCTTGCTGCCTCTGGTGACCCGGTGGCGCGGCGATGAAGGCAGCCCGCTGCCTTCGAGACCGGAACCCGCACGAGCGTCGACCCTCGACGCCGCGCTAGCTCCCCGAGGCGGCGGACATCCGAAACCGTGGTGGGCGCGACGCGGTGGAGGGTCCAGGCGGTAGAGGGCCGACGCGGCGGAGGGTCCAGGCGGTAGAGGGCCGACGCGGCGGAGGGTCCGGGCGGTAGAGGGCCGACGCGGCGGAGAGCCGAGCCGGTAAAGACTGGCGCGGCGGAGGTCGGCGATGCCGCTTCCCAGCCGCCCGGCGATTGAGGGCCTCTTCGCCTCTTCTTATCCGAAGTTGATCTTGGCCTCGAGGTTGGTGCGCGAATCCGCATTGGCGAGCGCGTCTTGCAGCTCGATGCGACCCGCCTTGTAGAGCTGCAGCAGCGCCACGTCGAAACTCTGGATGTCCCGCTCGCCGCTCTGGATGATCGCTTCCTTGATCGACGTCACGTCGCCCTTCTTCACGAGCTCGGCGATGTGCGGGGTATTGAGCATCACTTCCACGGCGGCGACGCGCTTGCCGTCTTTGCCGGGAATCAGGCGCTGCCCCATGATCGCCTTCAGGTATTGCGACAGGTCCAGGAAGATCTGGTGATGCTGATCGCGCGGAAACATATTGATGATGCGATCCAGCGCCTCGGCGCAATTGTTCGCATGAAGCGTGCAGAGCACGAGATGCCCCGTGCCGGACAGATTGATCGCCGCTTCCATCGATTCGCGATCGCGAACCTCACCGATGAGGATGACGTCCGGCGCCGCCCGCATCACGCCACGCAGCGCGCGGCTGTAAGACTTGGTGTCGAGCCCCACCTCGCGCTGATTCACGATCGAGCGCTTGTTCGTGTGCAGGAACTCGATCGGGTCTTCAATGGTGACGATGTGATCCGATGAGTTCTCGTTGCGGTAATTGATCATCGCCGCGATCGAGGTGCTCTTGCCCGAGCCGGTCGCCCCGACCATCATCACGAGCCCCCGCTTGGCCATGATCAGGTCCGCCATCACCGGCGGCAGCCCGAGCGCATCGAGCTTCGGCATGTCCGCGGTGATATAGCGCATGACGAGCGCCGGGTAGCCACGCTGCATGAACACATTCACGCGGAAGCGGGCGAGCCCGGGCTCGGAGATGGCGAAGTCGATCTCCCACTCCCGCAGGAACCACTCGCGCTGCTCGGGTGTCATGAGCGCCAGCGCCGTCTGCCGCACGGTTTCCGGCGACAGCACCTGCTTGTTGACCGGAAAGATCTGCCCTTCGATCTTGATCTTGACGGGTGCGTTGGAGGTGAAGAAAAGGTCCGACGCCTTGCGCTCCACCATCAGCTTGAAGAGCGGCTTGGTGTTGATGCCCGGCACAGGCTTGCCTTCCAGCGCAGCATAAGTGCCCGACGCCGAAAGCGTGCTCTGCGGGCCGGTCGGGCTATCGGGCGAGGAGCTCAAATGATTCGTCCCTGCTCTTCTTCGACGATGCGCAGCGCGCCGCCGTCATCGATGTTCTTCGCCTCGCGCTTGCTCTCGAGCTTGATGCGCAGGCGCAGCTCGTTCTTCGAGTCGGCGTTACGCAGCGCGTCTTCGTAGGAGATGAAGCCGGTTTCGTACAGCTCGAACAGGCACTGGTCGAAGGTCTTCATGCCGAGGCGCGTCGAGCGCGACATCACCTCTTTGATCTTGGCGACCTCGCCCTTGAAGATGAGGTCCTGGATCAGCGGCGAGTTCAGCATGATCTCGGTGGCGGCGATCCGGCCGGAGCCGGATTCGCGCGGAATCAGTCGCTGCGAGATCAGCGCGCGGATGTTGAGAGACAGGTCCATCAGCAGCTGCTCGCGCCGCTCGTCCGGGAAGAAGTTGATGATGCGGTCGAGCGCCTGGTTGGCGCTGTTCGCGTGCAGCGTCGCGAGCACGAGGTGACCCGTCTCGGCGAACTGAATGCCATGCTCCATCGTCTCCCGGTCCCGGATCTCACCGATGAGGATGACGTCCGGCGCCTGGCGCAACGTGTTCTTGAGTGCCGCCTGCCAGGAGTCCGTGTCGACGCCCACCTCACGATGCGTGATCACGCAACCCTTGTGCTGGTGAACGTATTCGACCGGATCCTCGATGGTGATGATGTGGCCGCGCGTCTTCTCGTTACGGTAGCCGACCATCGCGGCGAGCGAGGTCGACTTACCCGAGCCCGTGCCACCGACGATGATCACGAGCCCGCGCTTGGAGAGCACCACTTCCTTCAGGATGGGCGGCAGATCGAGCTCTTCGAAGGTCGGAATCTTCGCGTTGATGAGACGGATGACGCAGCCCACCGAGCCCTGCTGCACGAACGCGCTCACGCGGAAGCGGCCGATGCCGGGTGGCGCGATGGCGAAGTTGCACTCCTTGTTCGAGTCGAAGTCCTTGGTCTGCCGGTCGTTCATGATCGCGCGCACGAGCGTGGCGGACTGCTCCATGGTGAGCGCGCGCTCGCTCTGGGGGCGGATCTCGCCGTCGATCTTGATGGCGGGCGGGAAGCCCGCGGTGATGAAGAGGTCGGAGGCCTTCTTCTCTACCACTCGACGCAGGAGGTCCTGCATCAGTTTTATAGCTTGATCGCGATCCATGGTGAGACGCCTTTAAATCTGGTCCTTGTTCTGCGCCTTGTAGCGCGCCTCTTCCTTGCTCACGAGTCCCTTGGACACGAGATCGGTCAGGCACTGGTCGAGCGTCTGCATGCCCGAGGCGCCGCCGGTCTGGATGGCCGAATACATCTGCGCGATCTTGCCTTCGCGGATCAGGTTACGGATGGCCGGCGTGCCGATCATGATCTCGTGGGCCGCGATGCGCCCGCCACCATTCTTCTTGAGCAGCGTCTGCGAGATGACCGCGCGGAGCGACTCGGACAGCATCGAGCGCACCATGTCTTTCTCCGCCGCCGGGAACACGTCGACGACACGGTCGATGGTCTTCGCGGCCGAGGAGGTATGGAGCGTCCCGAACACGAGGTGCCCCGTCTCGGCGGCCGTGAGCGCGAGGCGGATGGTCTCGAGGTCACGCATCTCGCCGACCAGCACCACGTCGGGGTCTTCGCGCAGCGCCGAGCGCAGCGCCTCGGTGAAGCCGAGCGTGTCGCGGTGGACTTCGCGCTGATTGACGAGGCAACGCTTGGATTCGTGGACGAACTCGATCGGATCCTCGATCGTGATGATGTGGTCCGGACGGTTGTCGTTACAGTGGTTCACCATGCCCGCGAGCGTCGTGCTCTTGCCCGAGCCGGTCGGCCCCGTGACGAGCACGAGGCCGCGTGGGAGCATGCACAGGTCGCGAAAGATCTTGGGCGCGCCCAGGTCATCGAGCGACAGGATGGTCGAGGGGATGTTGCGAAAGACAGCGCCCGCGCCCCGGTTCTGGTTGAACGCGTTGACGCGGAAGCGCGCGAGCTTGGGAATTTCGAACGAGAAATCGGTTTCGAAGAACTCCTCGTAGGCCTTCCTCTGCTTGTCGTTCATGATGTCGTACACCATGCTGTGCACTTCCTTGTGGGCCAGTGCAGGCATGTTGATGCGCTTCATGTCGCCGTCGACGCGGATCATCGGCGGCACTCCGGAAGACAGATGCAGGTCGGATGCGTTGTTCTTGACGGCAAACGCCAGCAGCTGCGCGATGTCGACGGCCATTGCGGATCCTCAGGACTTTCAGCACTTTCGCAGCGGAGCAATCGCGAGGCGGGTGCGAGCGAGTGTCGCGGAAAGCGCGCGCCAGTATAAACGAGGGTTTCCAGGGGCAATATGTTACGGGTTCCGCAGAATTTGGCGGCGAACATCCGGACGGTGCGCGAGCGCATCCGGGCGGCCTGCCAGCGCGCCGGCCGCAATGTCGACTCGGTCACACTGCTTGCAGTCAGCAAGACGCACTCCGTTGATTTGATACGTGGCGCCGCGCAGGAGGGGCTCGAGCACTTCGGGGAGAGCTACCTGCAGGAGGCCCTGCCCAAGATCGAGACACTGCGGGGGCTGGCGCTCACCTGGCACTTCGTGGGGCAGCTCCAGGGCAACAAGACACGGGCCGTCGCGGAGGCTTTCCAGTGGGTGCACGCCGTGGACCGGTTGCGCATCGCCAAACGCCTGTCCGATCAACGGCCCTTTCACGCGCCTCCGCTGAACGTCTGCCTGCAGGTCAATGTGGGTGGTGAGGCCACCAAAGGCGGCGTCAGCCCGGAGGAGCTGCCCGAGCTCGCCCGGCAAGTGGCCGCCCTGCCGCGGCTCGCCCTTCGCGGGCTCATGTGCATTCCGCCGCCCGAAGAGGACGCATCCCGCCAGCGAGCATGGTTCGCGCAGACCGCCGGGCTCCTGCGCTCACTGCACGTGCCCGGCACGACGCTCGACACCTTGTCCATGGGGATGAGCGACAGCCTGGAAGCCGCCATAGAAGAAGGAGCGACGATCGTACGGATCGGCACGGCCCTCTTCGGCGAACGTCCAAAGCGCAACGCCTGATGCGCGCGGATAGGTAGAATCGCGCCCCGCATGACTATCCGTACTCAATTGGAAAAGCTCACATTCCTCGGCGGCGGCAACATGGGCCGCGCACTCATCGGCGGCCTGCTTCAGCAGGGCACGCGTCCCGAGGCCATCCGCGTCGGTGAAACCTACGAGCCGGCACGCGCCGCGCTGAGCAGGGACTTCGGCATCTCGGCTACGCCGGACAATGCGGCGGCCCTCACCGATGCAACGATCGTCGTGCTCGCGGTCAAGCCACAGGACGCGGGCAACGTGCTTGCGCCGCTTGCTCCGCTATTGCAGAAGACGCGGCCACTACTCATCTCCGTGTGCGCGGGTCTCAAAGTGGCGGCGCTCGAAAGCTGGGCGGGGGGTGGCCTTCCCGTGGTGCGCACGATGCCGAATCGGCCGGCGCTGGTCGGCGCCGGGGCAACCGGGCTCTTCGCGCCGCCATCGGTCAGTGCAACGGATCGCGCGCGCGCCGAAGCCGTGATGCGCGCCGCCGGCGAAGTCGTGTGGGTCCGGGAAGAAAGCCACATCGACGCCGTGACCGCGCTCTCCGGGAGTGGACCTGCCTACTTCTTCTATCTGGCGGAGCTCATGGCGCAAGCCGGCGTGGATCTCGGCCTCGACCCCGAAGTCGCGAAGCGCCTTGCCGTCGCCACCCTGCACGGCTCGGGAATGCTCGCGCACATGAGCGACGGTGACCTTGCACGCCTGCGCGCCGAAGTGACCTCGAAAGGCGGCACGACCGAAGCGGCCTTGAAAGAGATGACCGCGGCGGACCTGCGCGCCATCGTTGGCCGCGCGATGGATGCCGCCGCCCGCCGGGGCGGGGAGCTCGCGACGCAGTTTGGAGACAAGAAATGATCGGAAACGCCCTCGGCGCGCTCTATTTCATCGTACGAACGCTGCTGTCGATTCTGCTGTTCGTGTTCATGCTGCGCGTCCTGCTTCAGTGGGCGCGCGCGGACTTTCGCAATCCGCTGGCCCAGGCGGTCGTGAAGATCACGAATCCGCTCGTCATGCCGCTGAGGCGCATGCTTCCGCCGATCGGCAAGATCGATACGTCATCCATCGTCGCCGTGCTCATCGTCGCGGCACTCGGGGAGCTCATCCTGTCGCTGTTCACAGGCGGTTACCTGCCCGATCCCGTGCGGTGGACGCGGCTCGTGCTGCTCAAGATCATCTGGACGATGCTGAACGCGTACTTCTGGGCCATCCTCATCTATGCGGTGCTCAGCATGATCGCGCCAGGTGGCTATTCACCCATGCAATCGTTGCTCGCGGCATTGTGCGAGCCGGTTCTGCGCCCGTTTCGCAGGATCATCCCTCCCATCGGCGGGCTCGATTTCTCGCCGCTGTGGGCGGGGATCGCCATCCAGGCGCTGCTCTACTTCGTCCCCGTGCCTTGAGCACTCAGCCCTGGTGCTCCACACAGGGCGCGGACCTCATCCTTCATCTGCGCGTACGTCCTCGCGCCTCGCCTGAAGGCATAGCAGGCGTGCGCGCAGGTCGTCTGCAGGTGCGCGTGTCGGCAGCACCCGTCGATGGCGCGGCGAACGAAAGACTGATGCGAATACTCGCGAGAGAGCTTGCCGTCCCTGTGTCATCACTGGTACTGACACGCGGTGTGACCAGTAGAGATAAGGATGTAGTGGTTCGCTCGGCAGCCGCTCGTTACACCGAGCTCATCGCACGGTTCGTGGAAAGCACAAGTTGATGTGATCGCGCGCACAGCGCGGACAATGTAGAGAGTGCGAACGCGGCCGACCGCACGCATCGCCACGTGAAACATTCTGTTAGCGAAGATTCATCAGTGCACGTCGAGCCTTGTTTTAAAGGACTTTTCGCACGCGTGGAACATCGCCAGTGGCTTGCCGCGCGACGCGACAGCATACCCACCGTTGCGCAAACACTGGAAATAAAGCCTTTTTGAGCATCCGTGGTAACCAGAAAGTGCTTGCGGTCTATAAGGGGTGTGCTATTTTTCGCGCCGATTCTCATCGGCGCTCGCGTGCGCCCACAGTCACAAACATTCGAGGAGTACGGGAAAATGGCGAAAAAAGGTGGCGCACCGACGAAGTCGGAAGTCCTCACTCAGATTTCCAAGGACACGGGTCTGTCTCGGAAGCAGGTTAGTGGTGTTTTCGATTCGCTGAGTGGTGCCATCCGGAAGAGCCTGCGTAGCAACGGCCTCTTCACGGTGCCCGGTCTCATGAAGCTCAAGGTCGTCAAGAAGCCGGCCACGAAGGCGCGCGAAGGCGTGAATCCCTTCACCGGCGAGAAGATGACGTTCAAGGCGAAGCCTGCGAGCAAGAAGGTTCGCGTGCTGCCGCTGAAGAACCTGAAGGCGATGGTGAACTGAGAGCCCGGCCCGCGGAAAGTTTGGCGCCGGCCGCACGCCGCCCCGGCGCATACCGCAGACGAAGAACCCGGCT
This sequence comes from Pseudomonadota bacterium, assembly GCA_040255575.1. Classification (GTDB taxonomy): domain Bacteria; phylum Pseudomonadota; class Gammaproteobacteria; order Steroidobacterales; family Steroidobacteraceae; genus JADGHX01. The sequence goes on from JBDZVF010000159.1 coordinate 11,167, forward strand.
CGCGCTCACGCGCGGCCGGGTTCTTCGCTTTCGAGTCGATCTCTTTCGAGTCGATCTAATGTTCCGCGAACGCCGTCACAGCGTCGCGCAATTCATTCAGTTTGCCGTGGAAGAAGTGCTCGACGCCGGGCAGCACGAGGACTTCCGGTGGATGCGCCAGCTTCGACGCCCACTCGATCACTTCCGTGTGATTCACGAGCTCGTCCCGATCGCCTTGCACGATCAGCCACGGACAGGTGGGCATCGTTACGCCCTCGAGGGGCACGCGACGAATGGCAGGCGCCACCGTCACGAGCCGCCCGGGGTTCGTCTGCGCGGCAACGCGAATCGCGATCGCGCCACCGAACGAGAAACCGCCCAGCCATAACGCCGCGTCCGGCCATTTTTCCCTGCCGGCAGCGACAACGGCCAATGCATCCTCGGTTTCGCCCAGCCCATCGGCGAAGCTGCCGGCGCTCTTGCCGACACCACGGAAATTGAAACGGATGGTGGCGAGGCCCAGGTCGTGAAACGCTCGTGCGAGCGTGTACACCACCTTGTTATCGAGCGTGCCTCCGCCGAGCGGGTGCGGATGACAGATGACGGCGAATGCCGTGACTCGCTCGATGCCGTCCGGCGTCTCGATGAGAGCCTCGATATCGCCGGCCGGCCCGTTGAGCGTGACACGCTCCTGGCGCGGTAGCGCGCTCACGCTTACTCGATCTCCACGAGTTCCACGTCGAACACGAGCGTGGCGTTCGGCGGGATCACACCGCCCGCGCCGCGCGCGCCGTAGCCCTTCTCGGGCGGAATCACGAGACGTCGCTGGCCGCCGACCTGCATGCCGACCACACCCTCGTCCCAGCCCTGGATCACCATGCCGGCACCGAGCTTGAAGTCGAACGGCTGGTTGCGATCGCGGGAGCTGTCGAACTTCGTGCCCTTCTTTTCGGGTGCGCTCTCGTCGTAGAGCCAGCCGGTGTAGTGGACAACGGCCGTCTGGCCTTTCTGGATGGCCGGGCCGGTGCCGGTCTTGATATCGGTCATGAATGGCTCTCCTGGAGCGGGGGTGCTCGGGGGTGGCACAGCATCCGCCGTGCCGCCCGACCCGGGCGTGTGCAGGATATTGACGATCAGCGCGGCCGCAATCAAAGCGAGTGCGGCGGCACCGATCCAATAACGGTTCATGCGGACGCGCCGGAAAGGCGAATCAGCACTCGGTTGAGCCGCTGCAGGTACGCCGTGGGGTTCGCAAGCTGCCCGCCCTCCGCGAGGGCGGCCTGATCGT
>JBDZVF010000677.1:0-2327 GCA_040255575.1 Pseudomonadota bacterium
TTCTTCATCTCCTCGATACCGAGCGGGTAGCCGGTCAGATAAAGCAGGGAGTACAGCAGCATCGAAGCGTGACCATTGGACAGAATGAAGCGGTCACGGTCGGGCCACAGGGGGTTCCCGGGGTTGTGCTTCAGCACTTCGCGCCAGAGCACTTCGGCGATGTCGGCCATGCCCATGGGGGCGCCGGGGTGCCCGGAATTGGCCTTCTGGACGGCATCCATGGACAAGGCCCGGATGGCGTTGGCAAGTTCTCGGCGGGTGATCATCGGATGCGCGAGCGTCCTTCTGGTTCGCGGTGGGGTGCCGCGGCGCTGCGAAGCGCGTCGAAAAAGGGGCGCGCATTTTCCACCAGGGGGCGGGCGGCGGCAAATGCGAACACTTCTGGGCGGATCAGCCCCACCGATGCGGGACAGTTCGTACCCGGGCTGGCACAGGCGACGATGGCCGGGCTTGCGGCTGCGTCAGCCCGCCGGCGGCAACACGTGGGAACGCGTGCGAGCTGATGTCGGGGGAGTTATGCGAAGTCAGTGGATGCAACTTCGGCGCAGCCAGTCACGCGGTCGCGTGCTCGCCCTGCATGCGGTGGCCTGTTCGTCTTGGTGACACGCGCAGCTGCGTTTACGTGTGCGCAGCTGCGTTTGCGTTTACCGGCAGCACGGTGCGCGGCTCGCGCCGTCACGGTGTTCGTTTCGCGTCCAAAGTCCCGTTACGTCGCCAATGCGCGACTACGTTCTGTCGCACGACAGGTTTCTCACTTTTTCAAACGCACGCACTCGAGCGTGCAACTTTTTCCAATAGTCCAAGCCAACCTCGCATTATGTGGCGGCGACAGAAACGACTGCGTCACGTTGAGACGCGCGAGTCCGGAGCGCTTGATGCAGTTCACTCAGTCGCGCTTCGCTCGTCTGCTACATTTCGCCGCGCTGTGGCATCGCACGGAACCCGTGCACGCGCCACGCGTCTCTTCGATGTGGCCGGGGTACTGTCCTGAAAATGAGCATCCGTCTCGTACAATTCACTGATCCGCACCTGTACGGCAACGAGTCCGAAACGTTGCGCGGCGTGGCTACTTTGCCCGCTCTCGTGCGCACGCTCGATCTCGCACAGGCGCGTGAGTGGCCCGTGGACGCTGTGCTCGTCACAGGCGATCTCGTGCAGGATGACGTCGCGGGCTACAAACATTTCCGCCGCATCTTCGGTGCGTTCACGGTGCCGGTGTTGTGCATCCCCGGCAATCATGACGAGCCTGCGGTGCTTCAACGCGAGCTGCGCGGCAAGCCGTTCGTCACCGAGGGATACGTCGACCTCGGCAACTGGCGCATCGTGCTTCTGGATAGTTGCCTCGCGGGTTCCGCCCGCGGTCATCTGACAAAGGAAACGCTCGCCGCGCTCGATTCAGCGCTGAGCTCCGCGGACAACCAGCACACGCTGGTGTGCCTGCATCATCACCCTGTCGCCATGGCGAGCCGCTGGCTCGACCAGGTGGGGCTCGACAACGCGAGCGAGTTCTTCGACGTGATCGACCGCCATCGCAACGTGCGGGCGATCGTGTGGGGTCACGTGCACCAGGCGTACGACGGCCTGCGCAAGAACGTGCGGCTGCTGGCCACACCTTCCACCTGCGCGCAGTTCTTGCCGAAGTCGGATGATTTCGCGGTGGACTCGCGCCCGCCCGCATACCGTACACTCGAGCTGCGCGCCGATGGCACGCTGGTCACGGAGGTCGTGTGGGTAGATTCAAGCGCGGGTTCAGCGGCTGGCTCGTCCTCCTCGGTCTGCTCGGCGGCGTAGCCGCCCACGCCGAGGCGCCCGTCTGGGCGATCAAGGGCGCGAGGAACACCGTTTACCTCGCAGGCTCCGTGCACCTGCTGCGCGCGGCGGAGTCCAAACTGCCGCCCGCCTTCGAGAAGGCCTACGCCGATTCGGCCGCGCTCGTCATGGAAATCGACATGGACGATCTCGATCCGACCGAGGCGCAGGGCCTGATGCTCGAGAAGGGCATCTACCTGGGCGATGAAACGCTGAGCGAGATCATCGGCCCGGAGCGTTTCGCGAAGCTCGACAAGGAGGCGGGCGAGATGGGCATTCCGACCGTAGCGCTCGAGCGCTTCCAGCCCTGGATGGCGGCGATGACGCTCGCGCAGCTGCAGCTCGCGAAGCTCGGCTTCGACCCGGAGTCCGGCGTGGAGAAGCAGCTTACCGCGCAGGCGGTGAGCGATCGCAAGGAGATCACGGGCTTCGAGACGCTGAACCAGCAGCTCGGGGTGCTCGCGAACCTCTCACCGCCCGACCAGATCAAGTTTCTCGACCTCACGCTCGAAGAGATG
>JBDZVF010000160.1:0-12389 GCA_040255575.1 Pseudomonadota bacterium
CGCTTTTTGCCGTTCAGGTCGTCGGGACACTGGCCTACCTTTTCTGCATTAGCCGAATGTTCCACAGCCTTGAGATGCACGAGCGTAGCGTGCATGAATCGCTTGGTAGTCCGTCTCTCTTCCTCAATAACACGCTCCGCAACAACTGGCTCGTCATCGGCTGGCTTTGGCGAAAGGAGTTTCTGAGTCTTTCCCGCCCGGAGGCCGTCCGTCGCGCGAGCACCGTCCGCACTCTGTTTCTGGCACTCTCGATTAATTTCGCGGTTCTTCTGCTGCTCTTCTTCGCATTCGGGGCCTTTCTGCGTGCCGTCTAACTGGTATCGCCGATGAAGCCCGGCCCAACACATCGCCGCGGCTGCGGCGCTCACCTCAACGGGTAGACTACTGATGGTCGTGCGAACAGCAGAAGAATCGCGAGCGCATAGCATTGAGCTCATGGGGCCGGAGCTCGGCGAAATTTACGCGGCGCTGTGGCAAGAGGTTGCGTCGATTCACTCGAAGTGGGCGGAGTATGTCGTGATCTACGGCACGAAGGAGTCACGCGTAGCGCTCCTGAATCGAGCTGCTCCGAGGTTCGCGCGCCTTATCCAGGACACGCTGTGGGAAGACGTCGTCCTACACATCGCACGACTCACTGATCCTCCCAAGTCGATGGGGAAACCCAATCTATCGGTGCAGAGCTTGGCTGCGCACGTCGGGCACCCAGAAACGGCCGCCACAGTGCAGCGGCTAGTCGCGCGCGCGATTGAGCAGGCTGAATTCTGCCGAGATTGGCGCATCGCGACCTGCATTTGGCGTTAGCTCAAGGTGCCGAACCTCTCAAGGCCGGTTCCCGAAAGGCAGTTCGCGAGATTCTGCAGACGTTGGGCGAGATCCTTAACGCTGTCTCGTTGCCCTACGCGGGGTCGACGACTTTCTTCGAGTTTGAAGGTGATGCCGGTGGCGCACTCTCGCTACTCTACGTTCTGGACGATGGTTTGAAAGCAAAGGACGCAAGGCGTGAACGCCGTGTGCAAGGGCGCGTCGAGCCGGATGACCACAGGCCGAGGGAGGTTTAGTCGTCCGACGCGCCGGCCGCGGCTCAATGTACTCGTCAGGCGCGGCTGGCTCATCCGCGACCGCTCAACTTAATCGGTAGATCGCCATGACATTCTGTTTGATTCTTGCCAACGAACAGCACGTCGAGCGGCGCCACTGTTGTGAGGCGATGACCTGGCAAGCCAATCTTCAGTCGCCTCTCGCAGAGAGTCCCTTGATCGGTACCACTGACAAGCGGATTTATTGGTCGCCCGTGTTCAATGAGTACGGCCTCATCCGCCAGCCTGCCGCTGAGATTCTGGTTATCTCACACTGCCCATTCTGTGGCGTAGCGCTTCCCCCGTCGCGACGCGAAGCATGGATGGCGGCACTCGAGCGTACTGGCTGGCGCACTTGGGGTGATCCAATTCCGGGCTACATGCTTACTCACGATTGGCAGGCGGTTTAACAGCATGACGGTACTGCCCAACGTGATAGCGCGGGACCTCGATGTTGTGTTCTGTGGCACTGCTGTGGGAAAGCGCTCTGCAGAAGTCCGAGCCTACTACGCCGGTCGTGGCAACAAGTTCTGGTCGACACTCTATGCAACTGGATTTACTCCATATCAGTTCACCCCTGCCGAGTATCGCAAGGTGCTTGAACAGCGGCTCGGATTAACCGACCTTGCGAAGCACGTTTCGGGCGCGGATTCGACGCTCAAGCGGGCGGACTTTGGATCTAATGCGCTTCGGAAACTGGTCGCGAAATATCAACCCCGGTACGTTGCGTTTACGAGCAAGCGCGCCGCGCGTGAGTTTTTTGGCTTTCCCGTGGAGTACGGCCTTCAGGCAACGCCAATGGGGAGAACTCACTTCTTCGTTCTGCCGTCTCCCTCGGGTCTCGCGTCCCGCTATTGGCAGAATGGACGCCATTGGCACGAACTGGCTGCTTTGGTTCGGGGACGACCGTCTCGAACGCGCACGGGCCGGCGGCGATAAATCACCGCAGCGGATTCGCCGGTCGTGTCATCGAGAAGGAGCTGATCGTCTGCCAGCCCCCATCGGCGCTCCAGAAGGCCGCAGCACCCGGACAGAACTCAGGGGGGGGCATGACCCCGGATGCAACACTGTGCAACGGGTTGCATCACCGCGCGACATGTACCCGCCGCGCACGCATGAGCCTGCAACATGCATAAGTGGCCTAACTCGTCGCTTTCGCCGATTGCTGGACCCGGCATCCCCGCGGACAGTGCGCGTAGAAACTCACTCACCGTGGGACTCGTACACATGGCAAGCAACGTAGCGATCGACTCTGGAACACCCGTCGCGCCAAGCCTAGGCGCAACGCCGGCAAACGCCCGGATTCTGCGCTTACCGCAGGTTTGCGCGATCACCGGCCTCGGGCGATCGATGATCTATCAGATGGAGGCGGAAGGCCGCTTTCCGCACCGCGTACCTATCGGCATCCGCGCCGTCGGCTGGGTGGAGAGCGAGGTTCAAGACTGGTTGCGGCGACGGATCGAAAGCCGCCGGACGCAGAGCGCGCCGCCAGTCTGACGCGGCTACGCGCTGAGCTCGGAAATGATGCGCGACTCCAGCGGCGCGATCTTCGGCCGCCGCTTCTTGTGCGCATGCCACAGGTCATACGCGAGCTGCATGCGCAACCATGAATCCGCGGACCCGCGCAGCGCTGCCGCTAGCCGAATCGCCAGCTCAGCACTCACGACTGCCTTCCCGTTGACGACGCGAGAGAGCGCCACACGCGAAACACCCAGGCGCTTTGCGAACTCCGAAACCGTAATGCCGCCATCAGCGCGGAGCACAGTGTCCTTCAGCACCTCGCCGGGGTGCGGCGGGTTATGGTGTCTAGCGATCATGTGCGTCGGGAATGTGGCGCGCCAAATCCATTGCGTCATGAAGGAGCCGCAGGACTTCAATCGTCCGTGCTCGACCCTTGTCGGCTACTCGAAACAGCACGAAGTGCCGCCCCCGTCGGCTGCCGCGCGCGATGTGGAAAGTAAACAAGCCCTTCGCGATCTCGGGCCGCTCCTTAACGCCGACTGTCGTCGGCCCATCGGTCAGTGCGTCAAGCGCCGCGGTTACCGTGTCCTCGTAGACGCGCGCTTGCTTATCGCCGAAGCGATCGAGAGTCCAATCGATGATGTTCTGGAAATCAGCCTCGGCAGCAGCGGTGAGTCGGACACGCCAGAACTCCTTTTCAACGGTCAACCGCCACTCCGCTGCCGCTTTCGCCGCACTTCATCGCTGAGCTTGCCCAAATGCTGACGAAGTTCCGTAGGCGACTCAAACGTGCGATACCTTCCAGCCTCGATATCTGCGATGCCCACGCGAGCCGCTTCGCGCAGCGCCTTCAGGCGCGCCTTCGCCTCATCCTCCTGGTGCTCGACAAGACGAAGGCCTTCGCGCAGTACTTCACTTGCGTTCTGATATCTGCCGGAGGACACAAGACGCTCCACGAGTTCCGCTTGATACTCGGTCAATACGACGTTTCTGGTCGGCATTTCCGCTACATCCGAGAGCAATTTTCAGTTGGCATAGTATGCCATAGACCTGTTGTGATCGCCTTGTCGGAGCAACGAGCAATGTGTGCTGGAAATCACGCTGCGAGCGTGGCCAAGCGGCAGTCTCAGGTGTTGCCGGCAGCCGTCCAACAGCGAGGGCCGCGCGGGGAGCCCTTCTAGAAGCCGCAAGCCCGAGGGAGGCGTGCGCGGCCTCGCACGTACACTCAGCTCATCGCATACCTCTGCAAATGCACAGGGAAGCGCCGCCTAGGCGGCGCTTCCTCCGTGTCGGCTCGGACTTACTCGTTCGCCGGGCCCGCCTCGCCCGCACGCTCGGTTCTTCGCAGTGGAGGCATTCGCGCCATCCATGACAGATCGCCGGCGGCCCACTCCAGCGTCGAGGCCATTGCAGTCAGGCGGACCATGTCCGCCGACCATCGCGCGTGTTCGGCTTCTTCCATGAAGCGGCGGGCACGAGCACGCCATTGGTCCGCCAGAGCGCGGAGGCACTCTTCGATTTCCGTGCTCATGGACGTACCTCTCGGATACCGGCATCGAACTCGTCGTACACGCCACGGAGAGCCCGGAGGCCACGTTCGAGCGTGACGAGTTCATCGCTCACATCCTGAACCTTGAATCCGCCGGAGATGTGCTGCGCGTGGACCATTGCATTCGTCGCTGTGGCGATCAGCGACATGGCATCGGAAAACCGGCCGAGCATTGCGTCGAAATCCGGTGGTTCGGATTGCTTCCGTGACGCGCGCTGGCCCGGCCGCGCGGTCGCAGTGGACGACTTCGACTTAGCAGAAGCGGAGCTGCCGGCGTTCCTCCGCCGGCTAGAATGGCTGTGTCGTGAACCCATGTGGCACCTCGTCGTAGGTGTTGCGTGGTAGCCGTCCGTCCGCGTTACCGCGCGGGCGGGCGGCGCCTTGGACCACTTACATGGATTCAGCCGGGGTAGATTTGCGGGTATCTGCCTCAACGGACCGAAGCGACCGCAAGCAATATCAATCGCTTAACCGATCCCTTCGATTCCGTCCCTGCCACCTAACTTCCCTTGCCGTAAGCACTTCACGCACCTTGTTCGCGGCAGCCTGCTTAGGTGGAATCGGCGGGTTGTAGCAGCTTGGTAGCCCCGCATTCGCTCTAACTGGGAGAGCAAAGCCCGCTTGCGCGGGCATTTGCCGCTACAGCTCATTGGCTCAAGCCCGAAAGCCCTTCGGTGTCGCTATGACGCCGGCCACAGTGACATGGGAGCCGGCATTAGTGCGGAGCGATCAGCGCGCGATTCCTCCGCGCAGCTTCGCCTGTGCGTCTAGGTAGTCGCGAACCGCCTTCGGTTCATCGCGCTTGCTGCTGAAGATCAAGCGCGATTTTCCATCACACATCGCTGATCCCTGATCCTTCTCAGTGCGTCACTGATGATTCCCGCAGAGTCGGAGCCGTGCGCGTGCGTCTCGTTGAAGCTGCTTCCTACTGGTAGCGGTTACCAGCCACCACACGGGAGAAGCATCGATGGGTAAGCAGGTTAACCTCGACTTCGCCAACCTGAACAAGTACGAACTGCGCAAGGCGTGCAGGGCTGCCCGAAGTGAACGACGCGACGATCCCCACGCAGCGGCAGCGAGACTTACCACGCCTGAACTACATCACTCAGCCCAGCGTGCAGACGCCCGGTTCACCCGGGCGTTTTGCTTTGTGAAATCCGCTCGGTTGGGCTTCGCGCGTAGCTCCCTGCGCCCACAGTTGCGCGTGCAGCTACCTCGAACGTACGCGAACCGCGTGTGAGCGCTGCTAGCTGAGCTCGCGGGCAAAGCGCGACCCCGGCTGGGTTCCTAGCTTGCCGCGCGGTATGCGAAAGTCCTCCTGCTCGGTAAAGCGCACGAACGCTGCGCGGCTGTAGCCGAGCGTGGCGACGAACGCCGAGAGCCGATCGCGGCCCCGGCGGATCACGGTGAAATCCGCCTGCATCTGCCGGCCAGGCTCGGTCTCAAAGCGCACCACCGGATCGAGCCGCCCGATCTTGAACGGCGCCAGATACGCCTTCAGCTGGCTGATCCCACCCTCGTAGCCTGCCGCGCGGATCTCCCGCAGCAACACGGTGGCCGGGATCCACTGCGGTCTGGCCTGCGCAATGCGCTCCTGCAGAAAAGCCTTGTACGGATCGAGCTTGCAGGGCCTGGGCTCTCGAGGCCCGTAACCGATCGCTCTCCCTTCACGCAGATAGCGACGCACCGTGTTGCGCGATAAGCCTGTCTCGCGCGCGATCTGCCGGATGGACCGACCCTGCTTGTTCAAAACCTGAATCTCTCAACATCTCGGCGGCTCAAAAAGCCGCCATCCTCGCCCAGGTGGGTCAGTTTTACTTCGGCGGGGTGGGTCAGTATTACTTCGGCGCTAACACCCACACTGCCTCACGTAACTTTGCTACCGGTTGCCTCATGAGCGGGGTTACTGCGGGCCCGGCGTTTAGGCTGCGCGGGTTTATAGCCGGAGTCGACCGCTGCAGCTCTTCGTCGCAAAACCTCTCCGGGATCCGTCGAAACGACGAGTAACATTTCCGATGAGGCAACGGCTCGTGTTGGTAACAAATTGCGTGAGGCAATGCGACACCGCCCGCGCATTTCACCAGCGACGCAGCGGCCGCTCGCCAGGTGTGAGGCGGCTAACCCGTCAGCCGGAAATGAGGCGCGACTCCAGCGGCTCGATCTTCAGCCGCGCCACGCGCTCATCCAGCGCAGCTGTTCTGCCTCAAGCATCGACGCAAGCCGATCGTCTTCACTCGGACATCCAGCCCGCGTGAGCGGGGGGTGAGTGCGTGATGCGATCGGCCCTGCCAGGTACGCGCGTGCGCTCAGAGCCAAAAAAAAGCGTCGTGCGCGCTCCGCGGCGAATCGCTGCCGTAGTCGAACAATTCCGTGGATTCACAGAGGCTTGGTTGCATTATCTGGTGATTGAGTGTCTGGGATTGTGTGGCTACAATGTGATCATGAAAGATTCATTGGTCAGGGCCAGAATCGACGAGGACCTGAAGGAGCAGGCCACAGACGTGCTCAAGCAAAACGGTCTTGAGATGAGCGATGCCATCCGTCTGTTTCTGATCCAGGTGGTCCGCAGGGGCGGCCTGCCTTTCTCAGTGCGCTCCAAACGCCGAGTACCTGCCGGCCGACGCAGAGAGTCGCGTCTGGCGAATGAATTGGATCTCGACCTGCTGAACGAGCACCGTGCGCTGTCGCCGACTGAGCGACTGAATGTATTTCTGACGCATAGCCGTCAGATGGCCCAATTGCAGGCTGCGGGTGAAGCGCTGCGGCCGAGCCAGGCATGAGAGCTTCTGCGCGCGGTGAATCTGCGCTACTCCTCATCGACGTGTTGGAAGTGCTGCGCGCGAAGTCGGTGAAGTATGCGGTCGTCGGCGCGATGGCTGGTGCTGTACACGGCGTCATCCGAGCCAGCCTGGATGCCGACGCGATCGTGTCGCTGGCCGCCCAAGAAGCGTCTGCACTCAGTAAAGACCTTACCGACGCTGGCTTCAACGTGGAGCTCAAGAAGGGTGCCTACGACGATCCCATTGCAGCGGTTCTCATCGTCAGGGACAAATACAAGAATCGTGTGGACTTGCTGTTCGGATTGAAGGGGTTCGATCGCGAGGCTTTCGATCGAGTACTGCAAATTGAGATGAGCGGGGAGTCGCTGCAGATAGTCAGCAGAGAAGACTTCATCGCCATGAAGCTGTTTGCGGGCGGACCGGTGGATATGCGAGATGCGCAGCAGGCGTACTACGTGAACAAGGAGGTTCTCGACGCCGTGCTTCTTAGGAAGGTCACGCGGAAATTCGGACGGGACGCATCGAAGGCGCTGGAGTCGATCATCGCTGAGCTCGGCGAATCGCCTTCGCTGTAAGCGGGTAAGGTGGCTCAGTGACCACGAACCCTATCCGCTGCAGATTGAGGACTGGCCAGATGAGAGCTGGTCAGTGTGGCAGAGCTTCATAGAGTCCCTCGCGTCGCCGGATCGCTCACGCGAGGGCGGCGGCAGACGTAGCCGCAAGACTCCGGCGACCGCAGCCTCCAAGGGATCTAGCCTCGATCGCTGACGCCAGCCGCGCCCGCTACAAGCGCCATTACCACCCCCCATCACGCAGCCGCCGGCCCCGGATCCTCCCCATCGTCCCCGTTGTCGACCGTGAGCACCGTCAAGCGTCGCGACCCGCCCACCGGCGCCGGCCAGTCGATAGAGTTCGATGGCTGCATGCCGAGCAGCGCTGCTCCGATGGACGTAAGCACGGAGATACGGCCCGCGTTCAGGTTGGCCTCCGGCGGCCAGGTCAGCGTGACGGTGCGCGTGCGGCCGGACGGCTCTTCGCGATACGTAACGCGCGAGCCGATGCGGGCGCTGCGCGGGTCGAACTCCGCGTCGGGCACCACGCGCGCACGGCTCAGCTCGCGATCGAAATAGTCGGCAAGGTGCGGCTGCGCCACCGTGACCAGTTGAACCAGGCGCTCGTAGTCGCTCGCCGGGATCATGATGTCGGGCAGGGACTGTGCGGGTCCGTGTTCGTTGTGAGACATGAAATCGCTCCTGTTGCGCATCGACAGGGCGGCAGATGAATTTCCGCATCGCCCGGTGGAGTGCCCCGGACGCGCGCGAGATATGGCTACGCCCGGGGTGAGAAACCCTGGATGAAATGTCCTGCCGGAACGAGGACGATCCGGCGCAATTGACGGGCGAGGGCAAGCATGGGCCAAGCATAGCGGTGCGCGGGCCCGAGTCAATGGCACGCGGACGCGCTCGCTCGCGGTGTTCACAGAATGCGAGCCGCGGTCCGAAGTTTGCGGTTCGCGCTACAGCGCCCCTTGCGCCACAGGCAATCGACCAAGGCAATCGGCCAGAGGCAATCGGCCAGAGGCAATCGCCCAGGGGCTACAGGGCATCGCAATCCGCCAGGCAATTCGGAGCAGCCATGAACATCAGAGCCTGGATCCACAAGGCACGCGACCTCGGCGCGAGCGATCTGCACGTCGAAGCCGGCACGCCGCCGGTCGTGCGCGTGCGGGGCGCGCTGCATCCCATCGCCGACGCGGTATCCGCCGCAGACATCGAGCAGGACGCGCGCGTTCTGCTTGGCACCGAGGCCTGGCATCACCTGCACGCACGCGGCTCCGCCGATGCGTCGCTGGCGTTGGGCGGCACCCGCTGCCGCATGAATGTTTATCGCACGATTCGCGGCCTGGCCGTCGCTGTGCGATTGCTGACGCCCTCCGTGCACGGCCTGCGCGAGTGCAATCTGCATCCAGACCTCCGTCGGTTCATTGCGCCGACCACGGGGCTCGTGATCGTTTCCGGTCCGACGGGCAGCGGCAAGTCGACGACGCTCGCGGCGCTCATCGAAGAGATCAATGCGACCGAGGCGAAGCATGTGATCTCTCTCGAGTCGCCAATCGAATACGTCTTCACCAATCGGCGCTCGCTGATCCGCCAGCGCGAAATCCCGACGCATTCGCCGAGCTTCGAGCAGGCGATCATCGATGCGCTTCGCGAGAATCCCGATGTGCTGGTGATAGGCGAGATGCGCACACCCGAGGTGATGCGGCTCACGTTGAACGCGGCGGAGACCGGGCATCTCGTGCTTGCGACGATGCACTCCTCCAGCTGCGCGGAGGCGCTCACACGCATCGCCATGTCATTCCCGGCGGAGATTCAAGGGAACATTCGCGCTCAACTGGCGGATTGTTTGGTGGGGGTCGTCTGCCAGCGGCTGGACTATCTGCCCGAGTACCACTTGCAGGTGCCTCGCTGTGAAGTGCTGTGGGGCTCGCTTGCGGCGAAGGCGACTGTGCGGAGCGGGCAGATGAGTCAGATCGCCAACGTCATTCAGTCGGGCGGCGAAGAGGGAATGTGGAATTTCGATCGGTATCGGCGCTGGATGGAGCAGAAGAAAGACTGGGTTCGCAGCGATGCGCGGGCCGGCAGCGCAACGCTCGCGAGCGTGCAGCGTTCCGGCGCGGGGCCGGCTACAACAGGACAGCCCGCGACACCACAGCCGGGCACAGCACAGCCGGGCACAGCACAGCCCGCTACAGCACAGCCCGCTACAGCACAGCCGTCTACAGCGCAGGCATCCGCCGCGCAGCCATCCACATCACAACCAGGAACCCTGCACCCATCCACGCGCCAACCAGACGCGCATACGCCCGTCTCCGCGAGCGATCCCCCAATGCCCGCGTCCCCCAGCCGAGGCACGATTTCCGTCGAAGAAGCGATGGACATCGAGGAGCTCACCGACCTCGCCAGGCAAATCGAGAAGCGCCTCGAGCCCCCGGCTGGCGACTGAAGTTCCCCCCCTGCCGGCGACGACGCGAAGAAGCCGCCTTACAGAAAGCTTTCAGCGCCGCGTAATCAGTGCGCCCAGCGTCGGACCCTTCCGAGCGAAGCGCCCAGCCTCGGAACCTTCCGCCCGCCCAGACGCTCACCCCCGCCCCGCGAACGCCTTCGCATACTCCTCCGGCCTGAACCCCACCAGCAGCCGCGCCCCCACCTCCAGCACCGGCCGCTTGATCATCGACGGTTGTTCCTGCATCAGGGCGATCGCCTTGCGCTCGTCGAGGTCGGCCTTGCGCGCGTCGGGCAGCTTGCGAAACGTCGTGCCCGCCCGGTTGAGAACGGTCTGCCAGCCGGCTTCGGCGGCCCAGCGCTTCAGGTGGACGGCATCGATGCCTGCCACCTTGTAGTCGTGAAAGGTGTAGTCCACGCCGTGCTCATCGAGCCAGGCGCGCGCCTTCTTCATGGTGTCGCAGTTCTTGATGCCGTAGAGGGTGATGGTGGCCAAGGCGTGTAATTCCGATGCGTCCCCGAGGGTCCTTAGTGTAGCCGCGGGTGCCGGCACGGGCCGCGGGGCCGGCCGAAGGTTCGCAAGCACACCAGCCGTGTGTTTCTCTGCTGCAACTGATGGACGGCGCACCGCGCCCCTTTGACCCGGCACCGCCGCGCGGGCACAGTTCGCCACAATCCCAGACAGGAGCGCGCACATGAAACGGGTTCTCGTGAGTGTCATCGCATCGGGCTGCGTCGCGCTGCCCGCCTTCGCCGCGATCGAGCAGGGCGCCCACGCGCCGCAGTTCAAGGCGCAGGCGTCGCTTGCGGGCCAGGAGTTCACCTACTCGCTGAAGGATGAGCTGAAGAAAGGCCCGGTGGTGGTGTACTTCTATCCGTCCGCCTACACCGGCGGCTGCAACATCCAGGCGCACACCTTCGCGCAGAACATGGACAAGTTCAAAGCCGCCGGCGCTTCGGTCATCGGCGTGTCGCTCGACAAGATCAGCACGCTGAACGAGTTCTCGGCGGATCCCGATTATTGCGCGGGCAAGCTGCCGGTCGCATCGGATGCCGATGGCAAGATCGCCAAGAGTTATGAGCTGAAGGTGATGGATGGCCGCCCCGGCATGAAGAACACCAAGGGCCAGGACATCGACCACGGCTTCGCCGAGCGCACCACCTTCGTGGTCACGCCGGATGGCAAGGTGGCCGCGACCATCGGCGGTGTGAAGCCGGACGAGAACGTCATGAAGGCGCTCGAAGCCGTGCAGAACCTGAAGAAGCCGGCCGCCTGACGATCCGACCTGCGAGGCCTGCCGGAGCATCGGCTGCTTCGGCGGGCTACACGCCTGTATAGTGACACCGCTTCAGACTTCGAGCGGCGCCCGCGAGGCACCCGGGCGCTCACCGCCGTTTCCGCACAGGGGGTATCGATGCTAGCCAGGCGTATAGCCGCCGCGACGCTGCTCGTCGCGGGTTCTCTGTCGACATCGTTCGCACTCGCTCAATCCTCCGCCGGCACGGCCCCCAACGGGGAAGAAGTCTTCAAGCGTGCCTGCGCCGCGTGCCACACGGCCGTGCAGACGCCGCCGCCGCAACTTGGCCCGCTGGGTCCGCCGCCCGGCGGGCTGCAGGCCCGCGCGGTGCCGCCCGAGCGGCTGAAGCTCTTCAGCCCCGAAGCCATCTACAACGCGCTGACAAACGGCAAGATGCAGGTGCAAGCCGCCGCGCTCAGCGACCCGGAGCGTCGCGCGGCCGCGGAGTATGCGAGTGGCCAGACGTTCAGCGGCGCGAAAGCCGCGCTCGCGAACAGCTTCTGCAAGAACCCGCAGTCGAAGGAGCCGTTCACCGCCAGCCCGAAGTGGGTGAGCTGGGGTAACGGCGTGGAGAACACACGTTTCCAACCGGCGGAAGAAGGCAAGCTCACCGCGGCGGATCTGCCGCGCCTGAAACTGAAGTGGGCGTTCGGCTACGCCAACGTCGCCTCCGCGCGCGTGCAGCCCATCGTGGCGGGCGGCCGACTTTTCGTCGCCAACGAGAATCGCGACGTCTACTCGCTCGATCCGAAAACCGGTTGCACGTACTGGATCTTCCAGGCCGCGGCCGGCGTGCGCTCCTCGCTCTCGATCGGCCCCTATCGGACCGCTGACGGCAAGTCCGGCACGGCCGTGTTCTTCGGGGATCAGCGCGCGAATGCGTATGCCGTCGATGCGCAAACCGGCAAGCAGGTCTGGACGACGCGTGTGGATTCGCATCCCGCCGCCGGCATCACCGGTGCGCCAGTCGTGTACGAAGGGCGCATGTACGTGCCGGTGCAGGGCATCGGTGAAGAAGGCACGGGCTCCAACAACAAGTACGAGTGCTGCACCTTCCGCGGCAGTGTCACCACGCTCGACACGAACACTGGCAAGGTGGTGTGGAAGACCTACACCATCGACGAGAACAAGCCCCGCGGCAAAACCGAAGAGGGCGTGCAGTCGTACGGGCCGGCCGGCGGCGGCATGCTCCGCGTCGGCGCAGTCCGGGTTGTCGCGCA
>JBDZVF010000678.1:0-2323 GCA_040255575.1 Pseudomonadota bacterium
AGCGCCGTAATTTCCTCCTGCCAGGACTGCATCCCCACCTCAGCGCGTCACGCTCGCCTTGACAGATCGGGATCAAGAAATGCCCTGAGCAAGGTGTAGATCGCGTCCCATTCAACTTCGCTGTCAGGTCGCTTCCCGCGATGCTCGACTCGGGCGAGCGTCTCGACCCATTCCGGACTCAGGTGGCGATCCTGCGCGAAGGCCCGAAGGCTTGCCGGATAGCGGGCATCCGTTGGTTCGTCAAAGAACTCAACCGGCGCCAGAAGGTCTGGTAGCGAGAGGTCGTAGCCACGGGCAATACGGGTCAGGGTGTCCATCGACGGTGTAGTATCGACGCGCTCCAACTCGGACAAGTAGGAGATCGATAACTGTTCGCCCGATCGTTGCTCGATCTGCTCACGCAATTGCCGCAGCGTCAACCCGCGTTCCCGTCGCAACTCAGCTAATCGATCCTTGAGCTTCATAGACTTTGCCCCCTTTTGTACGGTCAAGCGTACAAATGCGGCTTTTTCTCTTGACAACATAGTGCGCTACGGATAGAATGGCAGTCGGGTTGTTCGCTAGAGCGGATAATACCACGGTCAAATTCCAGATGGCAAGAGCGTGGATTTTCGTTGGAGGTGCAGAATGAGGTTGTCGGCTAAGCCCGTAGCGGATTCGGAGAGGCAACCATTTCCCAAAAGTGGCAGTAACGGATCCTCCCCCACCGGAGAGACCACCAAAGGCATCGCCGCTGCCCACACGCTTCCGCATTTACCGTTCTCACAGCTTTGGGAGAGGATCCTGCTTGACGACGATCAGAAGGATCGTTGCCTGGCGCAAGCCCTCCTCTTGTTCACGCTTCGGCCACGCGTGAATCCCGGAGCCTTGCCGCTCCATGGCCTCATCTTGCTCGTTGGTCCGCCTGGGACGGGTAAGACAACGCTCGCCCGTGGTCTGGCGAGCCGCACCGCCGAGACGTTCGGTGAGGGCGCTGGCTTCCAATACCTGGAGGTCGAGCCCCATGCGATCGCGAATGCGGGGCTCGGTCGCAGCCAGCAGGGCGTACGCAAACTTCTAGGTGAGGTGGTCGCCGAACGGGCAGCGCAGGGGCCGCTGATTGTCCTGCTGGATGAGGTGGAGACGCTGGCCGCGGATCGAGCCAAATTGAGCTTGGAGGCTAATCCGGTTGACGTGCACCGAGCAACCGATGCGCTCCTCGCAGGTCTTGACCAACTCGCGGCTGCCTATCCGCAGCTCCTGTTCATCGGAACGAGCAATTTCCCGCGGGCGATCGATGCGGCGCTCCTCTCGCGGGCGGACCTGATCGAGATCATCCCTCTTCCAGGCGCAGAGACGGCTGAGGCGATTCTCAAAGATGCTGTCGCGGCACTGGTGGAGGCTTACCCGGCCGCCGCTTCCGTCTTCGACGACCCAGATTTTGCGCGGGCCGCAGCTGCCTGCCATGGCTTGGACGGTCGCCAGATCCGCAAACTGGTGGTGTCGGCCTGCACCTTCGATAAGCAGACTGCGCTCGATCCGGGTCGGCTGAGAGCGACGGACTTGATCCGGGCGGCGGAACAGATGCGCCGGGACCTATCCTCTCACCAATTCGGAGGTGCTTGATGACCACGACGGTCGTGGTGCGGCGCGTCGCCGCAACCCCAGCCTGCTCGGCAGCCGATGCTTGGGTCGTCATTGCTGACCTCGTGGCGCCCCGGGGTGGCGGTGCCCGGCAGGAACTCGACCGAGTCGCCGGAGTCGCGACGTCACTAATCGCGGCCGAGGCCATGCGCAACAGTCCGATCGTCATCCACGGCGTTGGACCGCGCCTCCGGCTGTACTGCTTGTATGACGAGGAGGCGATCCTCGGCGAGGGAGTATCTGAGGACGCCCTACCGTGGTGTCCAACTGACGGCGACTGGGCAATGTCTTTCCCCTGCCCAGCGGAGGATTTGCCTTGGGTTCAGAAGGCGCTGGCGCGCGTCTCAAACCGGATCACGGCGCGTGACCAGGTCGAGCTAGGCCCATCGGGAGTACAGGAACAGCCTGCGAAGGCGAACAGTCAACTCGGCCCCGTCGACGTGAAGGCATTCCTACGACCATGAGCACCTTCGTCACCGCCAACACCTACGTCCACACGACGACATATATCACCGACAAGATGCTGCGCTCGCTGCAGTTCATTATTCGTGAGAGCGGACTCGATCCCTCGAAATTCGCGAATGATTGGGGCTGGATGGAGCGCGGCATCCGAACCTGGCTCGGCACCCAAGATCTCTTGTCGGTCATTCTGGAGGTGTACAGGCCCAGTGACGGGCGACTTGTCGGTCGCTGGGACTTC
>JBDZVF010000679.1:0-2320 GCA_040255575.1 Pseudomonadota bacterium
GACACCCTCCGCCGGAACGTGCGGCTCGTGCTTCAGCCACTGTGCTGACAAAATGCCGTGAGCGTGAGAGACACGATGGCCGAGATCACGATCGTCACGGCCAGCGTGATCGCGAACTCTCTGAACAGGCGCCCGATCACTTCGCCCATGAAGAGCAGCGGGATGAGCACGGCGATGAGCGACACCGTGAGCGAAATGATCGTGAAGCCGATCTGCGCCGCGCCTTTCAGGGCCGCCTGCAGCGGCGATTCACCTTGCTCGATGTACCTCGCGATGTTCTCGATCATCACGATGGCGTCGTCGACCACGAAGCCGGTCGCGATGGTCATCGCCATGAGGGTGAGATTGTTGAGACTGTAGCCGAGCACGTACAGCACGCCGAACGTGCCGATCAGCGAGATCGGCACCGCGAGGCTCGCGATGATCGTGGCGCGAGCGCTGTGCAGGAACAGGTAGATCGCGATTACCACCAGCAGCACGGCGATCACCAGCTCGATCTCAACATCCCTGACTGACGCGCGAATGCCGAGCGTGCGGTCGGTCAGCACGTCCACATGAATCGAGCCTGGCAACGAGCCCACGAGCTGCGGCAGCTGCGCTTTGATAGCGTCGACTGTGGCAATGACGTTTGCGCCGGGCTGGCGCTGCACGTTGAGGATGATGGCCGGCGTATTGTTCTTCCACGCGCCGAGCTGCACGTTTTCCGCGCCCTCCACGATATCGGCGACATCACTCAGGCGCACCGGCGCGCCATCCCGGTAGGCGATGATGAGGTTGCGGTAGTCATCGACCGTGAGAAGCTGGTCGTTCGAGTTGATCGCGTAGGAACGCGTCGGGCCGTCGAAGCTGCCTTTGGCGGCATTTGCATTGGCGTTCGCGAGCGTGGTGCGCAGCTGATCGAGGCTCAGGCCGAGCGAGGCGAGCTGGCGCGTGTCCGCCTGAATCCGCACGGCAGGACGCTGGCCACCGCTGATCGAGACGAGGCCGACACCGCCGATCTGCGAAATCTTCTGCGCCAGCCGCGTCTCGATGAGATTGCGAACATCCGTGAGCGGCATCGACTCCGACGTGACGGCGAGCGTCAGCACCGGCGCGTCCGCGGGGTTCACTTTGGCGTAAATCGGCGGAGCCGGCAGATCGGTTGGGAGCAGGGAGCCGCCAGCGTTGATGGCGGCCTGCACTTCCTGTTCGGCCACATCCAGCGTCAGATCGAGACCGAATTGCAATGTGATGACGGATGCGCCGGCCGCGCTCGTCGAGGACATGCGCACCAGTCCGGACATCTGCCCGAACTGGTGTTCGAGCGGTGCGGTGACGGTCTGGCTCATCACCTCGGGACTGGCACCGGGATACAGCGTCTGCACCTGAATCGTCGGGTAGTCGACTTCTGGCAATGCCGAGAGCGGCAGGAAATGAAAGCCCACGAGCCCGCCGAGCACGATGGCGAACATCAGGAGGGATGTTGCTACGGGCCGCAGAATGAAGAGGCGGGACGGGCTCGCATGCGCGTCGCCGGCGCGATCACCGGCGGTGGGGTCAGAGGTCTCTTCGGGTGTGGCGCTCATTCCGATGAGGTCTCGGGCTGGCGTCGCTGCTTGCCGCCAGTGCCGAAACCGTTGCGCTTGTTACCGTTCCACTGCTTCTTGCCTTGCGCACCTTGCGCTCTCGGCCGCTGGCCAGGCAGTTGCACCATGCTGCCATCGACGAGACGGTCGCCGCCTTCCGTCACCACTCGATCGCCGATCTTCAGTCCTTCGGTAATCGAGACGCGATCGTCCGCAGACGGCCCGACTCGCACGGGTGTGATGTGCGCCGTGTTGTCCGGCGCGAGGAGAAAAACGAACTCACCGTTGGGGCCGTGACGAATCGCGCTGGTCGGCACGACAACCGCGTCCTTGATCGTGTTCACCTGAAGTTGAACGTTCACGAACTCGTTCGGGAACAGCGCGCCGTCCGCATTATCGAAGCGCGCTTTTGCCCGCACCGTGCCGGTCTGGGTGTCGATCTGGTTGTCGAGCGTCAGGAACGTGCCTTCGCCCAGCACGTTCGAGCGCGTGCGATCCAGCACCTGGGTCGCTAACGTGTAGCCTTTGCGAAGCTGCTGCTGGATCACGGTGACGCTGTCCGCGGGCAACGTGAAAACGACGTCGATTGGAGCGAGTTGCGTGATGGTCGCGACGCCACTCGCGTCGCCCGATGTTATGTAGTTGCCCACATCCACCGGCCGCAGGCCGACGCGCCCGCTGATCGGCGCCTGCACGTTGCTGTACTCCAGATCGAGCTTCGCGGTGGCCACAGCGGCGCGATCCGCTTCAACCGT
>JBDZVF010000161.1:0-12310 GCA_040255575.1 Pseudomonadota bacterium
GTTTGGAGCTCCTGTTTCAGCTCCTGCAGCAGCAGGACTATCTGGCTTTGAACGGTGACGTCGAGGGCGCTCACCGCTTCGTCGCAGACGAGCAGCCTGGGTTTGAGAATCATGGCGCGCGCGATGCCGACGCGTTGCGCCTGCCCGCCGCTCAGCTCGTGGGGGTAGCGGCTCAGCAGGTTGTGGCCGAGGCCGACGCGTTTGAGCATGTCGGCGACAGCAGCTTTGCGAGCGGCCGCATTGAGATCGCCGCGATGCACGCGCAGAGGCTCCGCGACGATTTCGTGAACCGTCATGCGCGGGTCGAGACTCGCGACGGGATCCTGGAACACGAGCTGGGTTTCGCGACGGAAGGGTTTGAGGTCGGCGGCATGCGCGTCGATGGGGCTGCCGAGCCAGACCACCTGGCCGCCGGAAGCACGCACGAGTTGAAGCGCGGCGCGCGCGAGAGTGGACTTCCCCGAACCTGATTCACCCACCACGCCCACGGCCTCGCCTGCTTTGATGTCGAGGTCGACGCCATCGACGGCGCGCAGCAGCGGGCCTTTCTTGAAGAGCGAGCCGCGCGTTGGGAAGTGGACTTGCAGGTTGGAGAGCACCAGTAGCGGCTGCGGCGCATCCTCGCGCTTTCGAGCCTCACTCGACTGAGCCGGCGGCGGCACCGCTGATACTCGCGGCACGGCGGCCAGCAGCGCTTGCGTGTACGGGTTCTCGGGGCGCTTGAGCACGCGATCCACTGGGCCCGTTTCGACGATGCGGCCGGCTCGCATGACGAGCACACGATCGGCCAGCGTCGCCACGACGCCCAGATCGTGCGTGATCAGCACCAGCGCCAATCCGTGCTCGCGTTTCAGCTCGGCGAGGAGCGCGAGGATTTGCGCCTGGATCGTGACGTCGAGCGCGGTGGTGGGCTCGTCCGCGATGATGAGCTTCGGCTGGCACGCGAGCGCCATCGCGATCATCACGCGCTGACGCATGCCCCCTGAAAGCTCGTGCGGAAATTGTCGCGCGCGGCGCGCGGGATCGGTCACGTGCACGCGCTCCAGCAACTCGACTGCGTTCTTGCGAGCGGCCGCCCACGTCGCGCCGCTGTGCTTCACGAGCGGCTCGGCAATCTGATCTTCAATCGTGAGATGCGGCGTGAGCGAGGTCAGCGGGTCCTGGAACACCATGCTCATGCTGGCGCCGCGTAGCGCGTTCAGCTCACCTGGCCGCATCCCGAGGAGCTCACGTCCATTGAAGCGGATGCTCCCGCGCGTGCGCGCATTCGGCGGCAGGAGCCCCATCACCGCCATCAGTGCCTGACTCTTGCCCGCACCCGATTCGCCCACGACGCCAACGCACTCGCCGGCGCTCAGCGCGAGCGAGAAGTCCGACACGGCCTCCACATCGCCGGCAGGCGTCGCGAACGTCACGGAGAGATCGCGTACGTCCAGCAACGGCCTTGCGGCTTCAGCGCTCATGCGGATCGAGCGCGTCCCGCAGCCCGTCGCCCACGAAGTTGAAGCACACCAGCAGCACCACGAGGAACCCCGCCGGCACCAGCAGCATCCATGGCGCCGACTCGATTTCGCGAGCCCCGAGGTTGATGAGGCTCCCGAGGCTCGCCAGTGGCTCCTGCACGCCAAGCCCGAGGAAGCTGAGAAAACTCTCGTACAGGATCATCTGCGGAATCGTCAGCGTTGCGTACACCACCACCGGCCCGATGAGGTTCGGCACGATGTGCCGCCGAACGAGCGCGATTCGCCCCATGCCCGTCACAATTGCCGCTTCAACGAACTCGCGCCGCTTCAATGAGAGCGTCTGCCCGCGCACGATGCGCGCCATCGTCAGCCAGCCAACGGCGCCGATGGCGACGAACAGCACGAGAACGTTCCCGCGAGCAAAGATCGTCGACAAGATGATGACGATGAAGATGTAGGGCAGCGTGTAGAGCACATCGACCGTGCGCATCATCAGCTCATCGAGCCGCCCGCCAACGTAGCCCGCGACCGCGCCCCACGTCACACCGATCACGAGGCTCACGAGCGTCGCCATCAGCCCGATCACGAGCGAGATGCGTACGCCGTGCAGCGTGCGCACGAGCAGGTCCCGGCCGAGGCGATCTGTGCCGAGCCAGTGCCCCGTTGACAGCTGCGGTGGCGAGGCGATGTGGTTCCAGTCGAGCGCCTGTTCTGAAAACGGAATCAGCATCGGCCCGATCACCGCCAGCAACGCGATGGCGACAATCACGCAGGCGCAGATCAGCGTCGCGCGATCGCGCGCCATGCGGCTCAGGGCGCCGCCCCAGAGACCACCGGAAATGCGACCCGCCACCGCTTCAGTCATGCCGCACGCGCGGATCCAGCGAGCTGTACAGCAGGTCGGCGATGAGATTGCACAGGAGCGTGATCACGCCATACACGACGATCATGCCCATCACGAGCGTGTAATCCCGGTTGATCGCGCCCTGCACGAGATAGCGGCCCGTGCCAGGCAGGCTGAAGATGGTTTCCACCACGAGCGAGCCCGTGACAGCGAACGCCGTAGCGGGCCCGAGATAGCTCACCACAGGCAGCATCGCGGGGCGCAGCGCGTGTCGCCACACAATCGTGAGCTCGCTGAGCCCCTTCGCGCGCGCCGTACGAATGTGGTTCGCGCGCGTCACTTCGAGAAAGCTCGCGCGCGCGAGCCGCGCGACGTAGGCCATTACTGGCAATGCCAGCGTAACGACTGGCAGGATCATGTAGCGCGCTTCGCCCGCCTCCCATCCGGCCACGGGCAGCCACCGCAGATAAAGCCCGAAGACGAGCGCCAGCACCGGCCCCACGACGAAGCTCGGAAGCGCGATCCCGAGCACCGCGATGCCCCGAATTGCGTGATCAACCGCGCGATTGCGACGAAGCGCCGCGAGCGCGCCGAGCGGCACGCCGAGCATGATGGCGAGCAGCACGGCGCACGCGCCGAGCGTGAGGCTCACCGGAAGTCCCTGCCCGATCAGCTCGGAAACCCCTACATCGCGGAATTTGAATGACGGCCCGAAGTCCCCGTGCATCAGGCCCCACATGTAGCGCAGATACTGTTTTGACAATGGCGCGTCGAGCCCGTACGCGGCCTCGAGATTGGCCTTGATGGCCGGTGAGAGCGTCTGCTCTTCGTCGAACGGCCCGCCGGGCGCGAGACGGATGATCAGGAAGGATATCGTGATGATCGCGAGCAGCGTGGGAACGAGTATGGCGACGCGTCGGATCGCATACGCGAGCATCGTTGTGTATGCCTTTCGTCGAAGCGGGCGCGCGCGGCAGTCTACTCCCGGCCCCAATTTCGCGTCGCGCGATCCCCACGCGCCGCATTTCATGAAGCGTGAGCCGCCATTCGTGAGCGACTCAGCGCCATTCGTGAACAATGGGCTTCCAACTGCCGCGCCGCCGTGTACTACTGTTGGGCGGCAGCTGCACGATTATCGAACTTCCATCCGGTAGATGGACCGGTTATCGATAAAGTCATTAGACTGCCCGGCCCTTATCAAGAACTGTCACCACGGTAAAGCTCCAGTAAATGGAATCGACCCGACCGATTCGCGCGCTCATCCGCGGCCTCGACGCCCTCACGGTCCTGAACCTCAGGAACGGAGCCACGGTTTCCGAAATCGCACAAGAGATCAAACTTCCTCGCACGACGACCTACCGCATCCTCGAGACTTTGAGCCACGCCGGCTACGTGTACAGGGACGACCACGACGACCGCTACCGGCTCACCATAATGGTCCGTGGGCTATCCGACGGCTTCGACGACGAAGCCTGGGTAACCCAGATCGCCCGCCCGTACCTCTACTCGCTCTGTAGCGAGATCGTGTGGCCGGTGGGGATCGCCTCGCTTTCGGGCACCACCATGCTCGTGCGCGAGACAACGGACCACGCAAGCCCCCTCGCCGTGGAGCGTTTCTCCGCCGGTTTCCGGGTGCCTCTCCTGACCACGGCCATCGGCCGCGTCTACCTCGCGTACTGCTCCCAGACGCAGCGTGAGTCGCTTCTGGACATCCTCGCCCGCTCCAACCGGGACGAGGACAAGCTCGCCAAGAACAAGGTGGAGTTGCAGAAGATCCTCTCGGATGCGCGCAGCCAGGGCTACGCCACGGCCATCCACCCGCGGCGCATCTCGGAGCAGGTCAGCATCGCGGTGCCGATCATCGTCGACGAGCGCGTGCTGGCGACCATCGCAGTGCGTTTCGCCGCGACGGCGGTGCCCCTGAAGCTGGCGCTGGAGCGCTTCCTGCCGAAGCTGAAGGACACGGCCGGCCGCATCGCCCAGAGCTTCCTGGCCGAGCAGCGCGACCCGCCTCACCAGCACCATCGACCGGCGCAAGTTCGCTAGTACGGTAGAATCCGCAACCTTACCGCCGCGGACCTCCCCTCCCCGGGGACGGTCCGCGGTGTCGTTTTGGCTCCTGGAGAAACCGAATGAAGCGCATCCTGGTGGGCATCAAGCGGGTGGTGGACTACAACGTCCGCATCCGTGTGAAGCCTGATGGTTCCGGCGTCGTCACCGACGGCGTCAAGATGAGCATCAACCCCTTCGACGAGATCGCCCTCGAAGAGGCGATCCGCATCAAGGAGCGCGGGGGCGCCGAAGAGATCGTCGTCGTCACGATCGGCGCGCCGGACACGCAGCAGCAGCTGCGCACGGCGCTCGCCATGGGCGCGGACCGCGCGCTCCTCGTCGAAAGCACCGCGCCGGTCGAGCCCCTCGACGTCGCGAAGGTGTTCCTGAAGGTCATCGAGAAAGAGCAGCCATTCCTCGTGATCCTCGGCAAGCAGGCGATCGACGACGACAACAACCAGACTGGGCAGATGCTCGCGGCGCTGTGGAATCGTCCGCAGGCGACGTTCGCCTCGAAGGTCGAGATCGCGGGCGACAAGGCCTCCGTGACGCGCGAGGTGGATGCCGGCCTCGAGACGCTCGAGGTGGACCTGCCGGCCGTCGTGACGACCGATCTGCGCCTCAACGAGCCGCGCTACGTGAAGCTGCCGGACATCATGAAGGCGAAGAAGAAACCGCTGGAAACGCTTGCCCTCGCCTCGCTCGGCGTCGAGCCGAAGCAGCGCGTGAAAGCCGTGAAATTCGAGCCGCCGGCGCAGCGGCAGAAAGGCGTGATGGTGAAGAGCGCCCAGGAGCTGGTCGAGGCCCTGAAGAAGAAAGGGCTCGTGGCATGAGCAAGGTTCTGATCGTTGCCGAGCACGACGGTGCTCATCTCAATTCCAGCACGGCGAAGTGCGTGACGTGCGCGCAGGCCATTCCTGGCGCGGAGATCACGATTGCCGTGTGCGCCTCTGACGCCTCGGCTGTGGCCGCACAGGCGGCGAAACTTCAGCACGTTGCGAAGGTGCTGAAGATCGAGAACGCTGCCAACGCGCACCTGCTCGCGGCGGTGATTGCTCCGCAGATCGCCGCTATCGCCGCGCCCTACTCGCACGTGTTCGGGCCATCGACGACGTTTGGCAAAGACGTGATGCCGCGCATTGCGGCCCTGCTCGACACGGCACAGATCAGCGACATCATGGCCGTGGAGAGCGCCACGCGCTTCCGCCGGCCGATCTACGCCGGCAACTCGATCGTGACGGTCGAGGTCGATGCGGGCGCGAAGGTCGTGGCGACCGTGCGCACGGCGTCGTTCGAAGCCGCGGCGGAAGGCGGCTCGGCATCGGTCGAAGCGGCCTCGGTGAGCGCGGAGTTGCCGTCGCACACGCGGTTTGTGTCGGTGTCGGAGGCGAAGTCGGACCGGCCGGACCTGCAGACGGCCAAGAGGGTCATTTCCGGCGGCCGCGCGCTCGGTAGCGCCGAGAACTTCAACCTCCTGTACAAGCTGGCGGACAAGATCGGCGCCGCTGTGGGAGCCTCTCGTGCGGCGGTAGACGCGGGGTACGCGCCGAACGACCTGCAGGTCGGGCAGACGGGGAAGATCATTGCGCCGGAGCTCTACATCGCCATCGGCATTTCCGGGGCGATCCAGCACCTCACCGGCATCAAGGACGCGCGCACCATCGTCGCGATCAACAAGGACGGCGAGGCGCCGATCTTCGAGGTGGCCGACATAGGGCTGGTGGGGGATTTGTTCAAGATCATTCCGGAGTTGGAACAAAGCATTGGCTGACTAGCCTAGCCGGGCTAATGAAAAGCGGCATGATGTGCCGCTTTTTTCATGTTGTGAGATCGCCGGAGCCACGTTGTTGCCGTCTGCACTTTCGTTGATCACATGAATCCATCAGGCAATGTCGGACTGACCTGGATATCAAAAAGATCGACGCTGTTCGCAACGGTCAAGCTTCTGCTCACATGAACAGCTGGTCGAAGGACGTCAAATGCCGCAAACGATATTGATCACCGGCGCCAACGGGTTTCTCGCCCGGGCAGTAAAGGCGCGTATTCCCGCCGACCGGCAATCGCTTGCTCTGGTCAGGCCAGGTACCTCATCCATCCGGGACCAATACATCAGAACCTTCGAGTCATCGAACGATCTGGCTCACTCCGTTCGCCATATAGACACCATCTTTCACTTGGCCGCTTGCATTCCGCGCGACTATGACCTGCCCGACCCCGATCTGCTTTCGGTAAATGTCGACCTGCCTTCGAGACTGGTTGCTGCGTACCCGCTGGCGCGGCACATTTATGCCTCCTCTGTCGCCGTTTATGGCATTCCACAAAGCCTGCCGCTGACGATTGATTCACCAGGGCACCAGATCAGTCGCTATGGCTTGTCCAAGCTGGCCGGCGAGTGCGTGACACGCCAGGCCCAAAGCCACGCGGTGATAAGATTCACGTCCATAATCGGCGTCGGCATGCGTTCCGGGAGCTTCATTCCCTCCGCGGTTCAAGCCGCATTGAAAGGCTGTATTCATGTACGTGGAGATGGATCGCGACGACAGAACTACGTCGACGTGGAAGATGCAGCGCAGATGTGCATCGACGCGGCAACCACGCCTGATTCATTGATCGGCCACGGGATCGGCGAGTGCGCCCATACCAACCTGGAGGTGGCGAATATGCTCGCCGATTTAACCGGAGCATCAGTGGTGAAGGAAGGCGCCGACAACAGTCCGTCGTATGACTATGCGATGGATGAGTTCAGTCAGCGCATAACCCATCGCCGCCACCTGACAGATACGCTTGCGAGGATGATCGCCGCATGAAGTCGATCATCGTTACCGGCATCGGCGGAGTCGTCGGGCAAGGGATCCTCCGTAATATCCGCAACATGGATCTCGGCGTCGAAATCGTTGGCGTGAACATCGACAGGGTCAGCGCCGGAAATCACTTGTGCGATCACGTGTATGAGGTGCCATACGCCTACGACAACGCCTACATCGAAACGATGGTGGGGATCGAGCGGAAGCACGACGCAGGGCTGATCCTGCCCAGTACCGATTACGAGGCCTACCACCTCTCGGCGAACCAGTCAGTATTCCGTGGCAGGCTTGCCGTATCTCCGCCGGAGGTCGTGGCGTTCTGCCTCGACAAATATGTCAACTTTCAGCGATTTTCCGATGCGGGCATCCCATTTGCTCCTTCGTATCTCCCTTCGTCATACGAGGGCCAGTTCCACAAGACGGTAGTGAAGCCGAGAGAGGGAAGAGGCTCGCGCAACATCCATGTCGACCCACCCTCGCCAACACAGTTCGACGATGGCTATGTGGTGCAGGAATATCTCGATGGTCCCGAACTCACCACCACCTTTTATGTTCGGCAAGATGGCACCTTGCATGGATTCATCACGCTTGAACGGCAGCTTGAACTGGGCAACACGAGCCGCTGCGAGGTCGTCGATGTCTACGACAGCGAACTGGCCGAGCTCCTGAAGGCGATGGTTCGCGCGTTTCCCTTCCGCGGCTCTTGCAATCTGCAGAGTCGGGTAACGCAGCACGGTGTCATACCTTTCGAGATCAATTGCCGCATCTCCGGTACCAATTCGGTGCGCTCCCAATTCGGCTTTCCAGACGTCGCCTATGCGGTGCAGGAGCTTCTGCTCGAACAGCCTCTGCCAGCGCCACGCATCACGAAAGGTAGCGCCTTACGCATCATGATGGATGTGATCTATCCCGGTCGAAAACTTGCCGACATCTCCAACAATGCCGATTCCTTCAGGATCAGCTGATGACGATAAGAGCCATTTTCCTCGATGCGGCAAATACGTTGGTGCACAAGCCGCAGCTCTATCCCAACATGCAACGCGTGTTGCACGCACACGGCGTCGAAGTGAGCCTGGAGCAACTGACACGACAACACCGCTTCCTGTCGGAGGCGAAGGTCTTTCCGGACCGGACCTCGCGCGATTTCTATGTCGAGTTCAATAGCGAACTGCTTCGGTCGCTGGGCGTCCTGC
The DNA here is from genome assembly GCA_040255575.1 of Pseudomonadota bacterium. Classification (GTDB taxonomy): domain Bacteria; phylum Pseudomonadota; class Gammaproteobacteria; order Steroidobacterales; family Steroidobacteraceae; genus JADGHX01. The sequence continues at coordinate 8,357 of JBDZVF010000161.1, forward strand.
CCACCCCGGAACTTCTCGGAGAGCTCTTCGCAGCTTGCAGTTACCTCTCGTGGGACGCATTTCCCGACGTTGCACACCTTGGGACGTTGGGGCTTCCGCTAGGCGTGCTTTCCAACTGGAACACCCAGCTCCAGGAAACGTTGTCGCTGATCCCGGACCTCCGGTTTGCATGGATACTCGGTTCAGAGCAACTGGGCTTGCGAAAGCCCGATGCAGCGTTCTACGGACGCGTTCTGGAAGCATCCAAACTGGAGAGCCGCGAAATCATCTACATCGGCGACTCCATGCGGCTGGACGTTGAGCCCGCACTGAAGCTCGGATTCAAAGCGGCCTTGATCGACCGCGACAACCTCTACATCCATGCGAACGTGCCGAGGCTAACCTCGCTAACCCAGATTTCGACGTTGTTATGAAGCGTGTAGCAATCATTGGTGGCGGCGATCTCGGACTCCAACTCGCCCATCATGCAGTAGCAACCGGCATGATGGATCCCGTGGGATTTTTCGACGACACGCTGCCATTGCGCAGCAAAGTGGGTGGTATTCCGGTGCTAGGGGGTGTCGACGATGTCGCCGATGCGCACGGTTCAGGATCGTTTGACGCGCTTCTCATCGGAATTGGCTATCGCCATCTGGCGCTCCGACATCAGCTGTACGAGCGGTTTTCCACCCGAATCCCTTTCGCCACCGTGATCCATCCTTCAGCCATCATTGATCCTGGGTGCCGGATCGGCCCGGGGTCGGTTGTTTATCCAGGCTGCATACTCGATATGGGTGTCACGATCGGGGCCAATGTGTTGCTCAACGTCGGTTGCGTCATTGCCCATGACAGCAGCGTGGGCGATGGCTGCTTCTTCTCGCCCGCGGTGAAACTGGCGGGCTTCGTGCGGGTGGAGGCATCTTCCACGCTTGGCATAGGGACCATCGTGATCGACAACGTAACCATTGCAAGCGGGGTGCGTACCGGTGCTGGCGCCGTCGTGGTGGACTCGATTACCCAGCCTGGACTCTACCTGGGCCTACCTGCACGTTTCAGGAGGAAACTTGCATGAGTTCCGCGCGCACAAAGCTTTCCCTCGTCGTGCCGGTGTACTTTGAAGAGGACTGCATCGATCAGTTCATCAAGGAAACGCGCAGCGTGCTGCAGACGCTGGATATGGATCACGAATACGTTTTCGTGGATGACGGAAGCGCTGATCGAACCACCGAGATCATCCGCGTACTCGCTGCCGAGGATGCGCGCATTAAGCTGGTCGAGCTGTCTTATAACCATGGCAAGCAGGCGGCAGTGACGGCTGGCATTCATTACGCCACCGGCGACTATCTGCTCTACATGGACCCCGACCTGCAGGACCCGCCCGAAGAAATCCCACGTTTCGTGGCGGAGATTGCCAAGGGCCACGATCTCGTCCTAGGCGTACGGCGGACCAAGATCGACACCTTCACAAACCGCTTGTTTTCGCGGCTGTTCTGGTGGGTGCTGGAAAAATTCACTGGGCTTTCCATTCCCCGCGGACTGGCGGTGATGCGCATATTCAATCGCAGGTTCGCCGATCAATTCATCCGTTATGGCGAACAGAACCGATTTATCGAAGGTATCTTCCTGCACATCGGCATGAACAGCTCGACCTTGGTGATCGATCAACGCGAGCGCTTCGCCGGAACCTCCAAGTTCAATTTCAGGCGCAAGATGCGTCTGGCGCTCGACGCGATCCTGGATTTTTCCGAACTCCCATTGAAAATGGCGGTCCGGGTGGGTGCGCTGACCTCCTGTCTCGGCTTTATTGCGGTGCTCGTGGTCATCGTCCTCAAACTCACGCTCGTTCACTTCCAGGCCGGCTGGCCCTCCCTGCTGAGCCTGCTGATGCTTGGCTTTGGTACCCAATTGTTCTTTATCGGCATTGCGGCGCTCTATATCGGAAGAATTTATAGAGAAACCAAGGGACGCCCGCTGTACTCGGTCAAGAGGACCACCAATCTCGCGCCCCCTTTCCACCAAATGCCCTGAACCGCATAGTCGTCAAGCAACTACAAGTCAGCCCTGAAATCGATCTTCGGATCGCGGTCGCAAACGCCACCTTATCTGAGCATTTTTCATGATTCCTTTCAACAAGCCATATATGACCGGACAGGAGATCGCCTACATTACTCAGGCCCACGCCAACGGACATCTATCGGGCGATGGCCCTTTCACCAAACGCTGCAATGCGTGGCTGGAAATGAACATCGGCTGCACCAAGGCGTTGCTCACGCACTCCTGCACGGCGGCGCTGGAAATGGCAGCCATATTGATGGATTTGGCGCCGGGTGATGAGGTCATCATGCCTTCTTTCACCTTCGTTTCCACCGCCAATGCCTTCGTGTTGCGTGGCGCTGTTCCCGTGTTCGTCGACATACGCCCAGATACGCTCAATATCGACGAAAAACTCATTGAAGCAGCCATTACCATTCGAACAAAAGCCATCTGCGTCGTGCACTACGCAGGAGTGGCCTGCGAGATGGATGCGATCATGGAAATTGCCGAGCGCCACGGCCTGAAGGTGGTCGAAGATGCTGCACAAGGTATCTCCTCCACGTACAAAGGCCGGCCACTCGGAAGCATCGGTGACCTGGCCGCGTTGAGCTTTCACGAAACCAAGAACGTCATCGCCGGCGAGGGTGGTGCGCTGCTGATCAATGATCCAGTATTGGTGGAGCGCGCCGAAATCATTCGCGAAAAAGGCACCAATCGCAGCAGGTTTTTCCGCGGACAAGTCGACAAATACACATGGGTGGATATGGGGTCGTCTTATCTGCCAAGCGAACTGGTCGCCGCCTTTCTCGCCGCGCAACTGGATCACGCCACTGAGATCACTGCGCGGCGACTGGCGATCTGGGAGCGTTACCACGCTTGGGCGGCACCGTTCGAGTCAAACGGTATGGTGCGACGCCCGGCGATTCCGGCGGATTGCTCCCACAACGCACACATGTACTACCTGCTACTGGCGGGCTTGCAGGAGCGCACCGACTTTATCGAGCAAATGAAGGCCGCGGAGATCGGAACGGTATTCCATTACATTCCGCTGCACAGTTCCCCCGCCGGGCAACAGTTCGGGCGCACAGCTGGGCCAATGCCGCATACCGATGAAGCCAGCGCCCGTCTCGTCCGCCTACCGTTCTGGGTTGGGCTCGATGAGTACCAAAGTGAAGTAACCAATCATGCCGGACGTATCCTTTCCGGGCTCCAACGGTGAGCATCACGAACACCGTCGCGCCAGACTCGCGATACGGATGAAGCGCAATCTTCGCAATTTTCTGGTGTTGCTGATCCTTACGGTCTGCGTGGTAACTACTATCCGCATGTTCGACTGGAGGGCTATTGGCGCAGCGCTGGCGCATCTCCGTTGGAAATTTTTCCTGGAAACGTGCCTCCCTATTCTGTTCGCGATCTTTGCATTAAGGGGCTGGCGCTGGCTGGTTGTGCTTGGAGTGGAACCGAATGCCAGAAATCTATGGAAATCATCATGTGCCAACGGAACTGCACTGGGATTGGCTTCGCTCACTCCGTTTCAACTCGGCGAAATCATCAAGATCCGTCTAATACCCGAGCACAATGGCGCAGCATGGCGAATGAAGGTATCCGCGATCGCGGTTGAGCGCGTTCTGGATCTCGCTACGATGTGCGCCATCGGTCTTGCCGGTCTTTCCATCCGGCTCGGATACGCCTGGATTGCCCCGCTGGCGATGGTATTGCCGACGACGGGATGTGTCGTGTTGGGGGCCCTATGTACCCGGGTTCCGATGCCGGTCGTGGTAAAACCCTACATCGAGGTGTTTACCCACACCCGGCGCGTGATTGTCGCTGGTGCGATAAGCGTTCCGGTCTGGATACTTTATTGTGCGTCCTGGTGGGCTGCCCTTCACTCCTTGAATGTGTTTGTTGATCTCTCGCAGGTGGCGATCCTCATGGGTGGAG
>JBDZVF010000162.1:0-12305 GCA_040255575.1 Pseudomonadota bacterium
GGTGTGCGGAACGGGAAAGACCGTCGCGATACGATTGGCCGACGCGTACACGAGCGCAATCGCTTCGCCCGGGCGGATGCGCCGCCCGTGCAACTCCACTTCATGCCGCGCTGAGCGCGCAAAGCCGCGGTAGGGCGTGTACAGGCGCAGGAACTCTTCCACCGCATCCGGCACGAGCGAAAGATCCTGCCGCAACTGGTTCTGCAACTGGACGTCTCGTGAAAGATGCACGGCGATACTGCCGAGAAGGATCGGCGGGGCGACGAGCCCCACCACGAGCACCTGTCGCACACAGCCTGCCAGCAACACTTCGGGAAACGGATTGCCGTCGTTGTCGCGTGCGGCAATGAGGGAGCTCGTGGGATCAAGGGCGGGATCGCGTGGCTCGCGCCGGCGTTCCGCAATCACTTCGGCCGCCATCGTCGCGAGCTGCGCGGCCGCGACCGCGACGCTGTTCTTGTCAAACGACTCCCAGGCTTTCACATAGGCCTGCGAGGTTCGCCACAGCACCTGGGTCTGCGCATCCGTCAGCCCGAGCCACTCGCCGAAAACACCCGCCGGCAGCGGACTCGAGAAATGCTCCACGAAGTCCGCTTCGCCCATTTGCACGAGCGACTGCACCAGCTTGCGGGCGATGCCGCGGGTCACGTTCTCGATGCTGGCGACCCGGGATGTGCTCAGCGCGCGGTCTATCGCGCGCCGATACGGCGTGTGGGCCGGCGGGTCCAGGTGCAGCGGCGGCCGGCGGCCGGTCGTCGAAGAGCCCGGCACGACGTTGCGCACCGAGGTGATGTAGAGGTCCGGCTGCATCAGCATGTCGTAGACGTCCTGGTAGCGGGTGACCGCCCAGAAGCCATCGAACGCCGTGCTGTGCGCCACAGGGCAACGCGCGCGCAGATCCTCGAACACTTCGTGCGCGCTGTCGTACGTCTCCGGTACGGTCGGATCATATTCGTTCGGCAACGAAGCGTCGTCTGGCGGATTCAACATGCAGGCTCCCAAGTCAGGATAGCGGTGATGTTAGGTCTCGCGCGCCGTCGCGGGTAACAGCGCTTCGATCTACCGGCTATAAGGTGCGTTGATGGGAGCCGCTGCAGCTTGGCGGCCTGGCGCAGCCGGGCGGGCGCGCAGCCACGCGATCGCGCCGGCGGCGATCAAAGACAACGCCGCCACGGCGAAAACCGGGATGTCGAACGAACCGGTGCGCTCGCGCACCCAGCCGATGAAACCGGGAATGATCAGCCCGGCGAGGTTCCCGCACATATTGATCAAGGCGAAGCCGGCCGCAAGCCCGGCAGGGCCCAGGAGCAGGGGCGGAATCGTCCAGAAGGTCCCCTGGGCCGCGCCCATTGCGAATCCGGCGAGCAGCAGCGCGGCCAGCGCCCACGCGCCCGTGCCGAGAATGGGCGTGAGCGCGATGAAAACGCCGGAGCCCAGGGCAGCCAGCATGACATGCAGATAACGCTCCTGCTTCCGATCCGAATGCCACGCATTGATCAGCATGCCCGCGGCAACGGCAATCCACGGCAGGGCGGTGATGAAGCCGATGCGCACGTCGCTCGCCTGCGCGGAGAGATGGCGCAGGATCTGCGGCAACCAGTACAGCAGCCCGTTCGCCCCGGCCATCAGGCCGAACCAGCAGGCGCTCGCCACCCAGAGTCGCCCGTTTCGAAGCACGTCACGGCCCGCATCCGCTTCGGGCTGCGCGCTGTTCTCGCGCGCCACCTCGTCCTCGAGCCATTGCCGCTCAGTGTCATTGAGCCAGCGGGCATCGCGCGGGCGATCGGCAATGAGCCGGAATGCGACGACTGCCAGGATTAGCGTGGGCGTGCCTTCGATCAGCAGCATCCAGCGCCAGCCCGCCCACTCGATCGGGTTATTCACGCTCATGAGCCAGCCGGCAAGCGGTCCGCCCACGATCGCAGAAACCGGTACCGCCAGCATGAACGTGGAGATCGCGCCCGCGCGATAACGCCGCGGAATCCACTGCGAAAGATAGAACATCACGCCGGGCGCGAAGCCGCCCTCGGCGATGCCGAGTACCAGGCGCAGGACGTAGAACCCTGTCGCGGAGTGGACGAACGCCATGCCAGTCGCCGCGAGTCCCCAGACGGCCGCGACGGCGAAGACCCAGCGGCGCATGCCGATCCGCTGCAGCAACCAGAGGCTCGGCCACTGGATCAGGATATAGCCGAGGAAGAAAATGCCGATGCCGAATCCGTACGTCTCCGGCGTGAGGCCCAGCTCCTCGTTCATCTGCAGCGCTGCGAAACTCACGTTCGCACGATCGATGGTGCTGAGGAACAGCAATGCGAGCAACGGCGTCAGCAGTCGCAGGCGTGTCTTGCGGAGGGTCGTCGCAGCGTCTGGGTGCAAGCCGAGGCCTTCGGAGCGAGCTTTCGAGTGTACGGCAGGGGCTCAGATCGTACGCATCCGCGGGGTGCACTGGAAACACCGCATCTGGTCCCCCTCATAAGTTGCTCTTATGATCGCGGCATGGATAGCCGCCGACTTCGTTACTTTGTGCAGATCGTCGATAGTGGGAGCATTACGCGCGCCGCCGCGTTGAGCGGCGTGGCGCAGCCGGCCCTCAGCCAGCAGCTCGCGATTCTCGAAAACGAGCTGAAGGTGAAGCTGCTCGACCGCTCGGTCTCCGGCGTCACGCCGACGCCTGCAGGGCGCATCCTCTACGCGCGAGCCCAGGCGATCCTGCGCCAGTTCGAGGATCTGCGCGAGGCGGTACACCGCGAAGTGAAGCCCTTGTCGGGCACCGTGATCCTCGGCATGCCGCCGACGATGCTGTCGCGTTTCGGGCTGCCGCTGGTCGAGCGCGTGTGCACGCAGCATCCGGAAATGCATCTGCAGATGCGGGAAGAGGGCAGCGTCGTGCTGAACGAGCTCCTGACCAGCGGCAAGATCGAGCTCGCCATCGGGGCCACCCGACCGGAGGGCGCGCTGACCGGCGAAGAGGTGTTGACCGAGCCGATCGTGGTGATGTACCCCGCGGCCATGACGATTCCGGAGTCGGCGACCCTTGCGGATCTGGCGAAGCTTCCCTGGGTGATGCCTCGTCGCCCCAACGCCATCCGTGCGCTCATCGACGCGGTGTTCGCATCCAGCAACCTGACGCCGAACGTGGTGGTGGAAATCGATTCGCTCTACAGCGCCATGGAGAGCGTCAGTCGGGGTGTGGGCATCGGGCCCATGACGATGAGCGCAATGAAAGACGCGCTGGAAGCCGGCACACTTCGCGCGCGGCAGATCGGGGATACGCCGCTGATGCGCTCGATGTACCTGGCGCACCGGCGAACACCCGGGCTCACACCGGCGGCACAATTCGTGTATGACATCCTGCGCGACATCGCCGCGGAGGCGCGGCTGGCGTAGCGTATTCGAAATGCAGGCAAACAAGCCTGCGAGCAAGAACAAAGGGGGGAATCATGAATCGTGCGAACGCGTGGAGATCTCTCACCTGCCAGCTGCTTGCGTTGAGCTTGCCACTCGGCGTCGCGATGGCGGCGGACCCGCCGGCACCGGCGGACCCGCGCGCGGCTGCGGCGGAAATGTTCGCACGCCAGGCGGCCATTCCCGATACACCGGGCACCGGCAAGTTCCCGGCGATGAAGGAAGAAGTTGCTTCGCTGCCGGATCATGTTGTCTATCGTCCGGCACAGCTCGACAAGCTCGGCTCCACGAAGCTCGGGCTGTATGTATTCGGAAACGGCGGCTGTTCCAACGACGGCGCGAGCGCGCGGCTGCACCTGCTGGAAATCGCTTCGCACGGTTATCTCGCGATTGCATCCGGCCGGCTGCGCAGCGGCCCCGGCGCCACCGTGCCGCGGCCCGCCACGCCGCCGCCGGCACCGCCCCCGCAGAGTGGGGCGCCCCCGTCGTTGCCACCGCCCGCGACGAGCGCTGCCGACCTGGTCGCGGCGATCGACTGGGCGCTGAAGCAGAACGAGGCTCCCGGGAGCCCGTATCACAACAGGCTCGATCCAAAGGCGATTGCGGTTTCCGGGTACAGCTGCGGCGGCCTGCAGGCGCTCGAGATCGCAAAGGATCCGCGCATCAAGACGCTGGTCATCATGAATAGCGGCATCTTCAATGCAGGCACCGTCAGCGCGATTCCGGGCATGAACCCGCAGAAGTCGCTGCTCGAAACGCTTCACACGCCGACGCTCTACATCCTGGGCGGCGAGACAGATATCGCTTATGCGAATGGCACCGATGACTTCAAGCGCATCGAACACGTGCCGGTGTTCCTGGGCAACGTGCTGAAAGTCGGCCATGGCGGCACGTATTGGGAGCCGAACGGCGGCAAGGCGGCGGCGGCCGTGGTCGCCTGGCTCGACTGGCAGCTGCGCAACGATCAGAAAGCCGCGAAGACCTTCGTCGGCAGGAACTGCGGGTTGTGCACCGACTCGGGCTGGTCAGTGGCGAAGAAGAAGATCGACTAGCGCGGGAGCTGGCGCCTGCGCGAGAAGTGAGCTGCTCAGGCGGGCGTCAATGCGAGTCGCGCGGAACGTCCGTGCCGCTTGCGCCGACGAGCACGTCGAGATCCGCGCCCAGGTGCGCCTGCTGAACGTGATCCGTGTACAACTTGTACCAGCCTCGTGTCGGGGCCGGTGCCGGACGCCAGCTCGCGCGCCGTCTCGCCAGTTCTGCTTCGCTCACTTCGAGGTGCAGCCGGCGCGCCGGAACGTCGAGCTCGATGATGTCGCCCGTTTCCACGAGCGCGAGCGTGCCGCCGGCGGCAGCTTCGGGCGAAACGTGCAGCACCACCGTGCCGTACGCCGTGCCGCTCATGCGTGCATCGGAGATGCGAACCATGTCTGTGATGCCTTTGCGAAGCACCTTCGGCGGCAGCGGCATGTTGCCCACTTCCGCCATGCCGGGATAACCGCGCGGACCGCAGTTCTTCAGCACCATGATGCAATGCTCGTCGATGTCGAGCGACTCCTCGCCGATGCGCGCCTTGAAGTCCTCGATGGTTTCGAATACGACCGCCCGGCCACGGTGTTTCAGCAGGTGCGGCGAGGCTGCCGAGGGCTTGATGACCGCGCCGTCGACCGCGAGATTTCCGCGCAGGATCGCGATGCCGGCTTCCTCCTTGAACGGCTGCGCGAACGGACGTATGACCTCGCGATTCCAGCAGGGCGCATCCGCGATGTTCTCGCCAAGCGTCCTGCCGTTGGCAGTGAGGGCGCTGGTGTCGAGAAGATGCGCAACTTCCTTCATGACCGCGGGCAGCCCGCCGGCATAGTAGAAGTCCTCCATCAGGTACTTGCCGGACGGCTGCAGGCCCACGAGGCAGGGTAGCTCCGAGCCGAGACGATCCCAGTCATCCAGCTCGAGCTTCACGCCGATGCGCCCGGCAATGGCGAGAAGATGGATCACTGCATTGGTGGATCCACCAATCGCGGCGTTCACTCGGATGGCGTTCTCGAATGCGCTGCGGGTGAGGATCTTCGACAAGCGCAGGTCTTCGTTCACCATGGCGACGATGCGCCGACCTGTCAGCTGTGCCTGGCGCGCGCGCCGCGCATCGACTGCCGGAATCGCAGCATTGCCGGGAAGCGAGACGCCGAGCGCTTCGACCATGCTGGCCATCGTGGAGGCCGTGCCCATCGTCATGCAGTGTCCCTTGGACCGATGCATGCATGACTCCGCAGAGTTGAACTGCTCAAGCGTCATGCGTCCCGCGCGCACTTCCTCGGACATCTTCCACACGGATGTGCCGGAGCCGAGATCCTGGCCCTGGAACTTGCCGCTCAGCATGGGGCCGCCGGAAAGGCCGATCGTCGGCAAATCGCAACTGGCGGCACCCATGAGCAGCGCCGGCGTCGTCTTGTCACAGCCCATGAGCAGCACGACGCCATCGATCGGATTGCCGCGAATGGATTCTTCGACGTCCATGCTGGCGAGATTGCGAAACAACATCGCCGTGGGGCGAAGCTGGGTTTCGCCGAGCGACATCACGGGAAATTCGAGAGGGAAGCCGCCCGCTTCGTACACGCCACGCTTCACGAACTCGGCGAGCTCACGGAAGTGAGCGTTGCAGGGCGTGAGCTCCGACCAGGTGTTGCAGATGCCGATGACCGGGCGGCCATCGAACAGATCGTCCGGATAACCCTGGCCCTTCATCCAGCTACGATGCATGAAGCCGTCGCGGTCGGCCTTGCCGAACCATTCCTGGCTGCGCAGGCGGCGCGGCTTTTTTCCTGAATCCATGTGGGTGTGCGAGAACGCTCCGGGTGAAAGGGTTTGCTGGCGGACATCGTACTCGGCATATTGATACCCGAATAATCACAAACTGCCCCCCGAGCCATAACGAGTTTCGTATGAGCGCGATCACGGCTGAAACCGGCATGCCTGCAAACAGCGCGCTTTATCCGAGCCTGCGCGGCAAGCGTGTTTTCATCACCGGAGGCGGCTCCGGCATCGGTGCGTGCCTCGTGGAAGCGTTCGCACGCCAGGGGTCACGCGTTGCGTTCGTCGACATCGCCGCGCGCGAATCGGAGCAGCTCGTGCAAACACTAGGCGCAAGCGGCTTCGATCCACCCTGGTTTCGCTTGTGCGACGTCGCTGACGTTGCCGCGCTTCAAGCCGCTATCGCAGATGCGGCAGCGGCGCTCGGTGACTTCAACGTGCTCGTGAACAACGTGGCGAGTGACGAGCGGCATGCCATTGCAGACGTCACTCCGCAGTACTGGGATCAACGCATGGCCATTAACCAGCGGCCTGCCTTTTTTGCGATCCAGGCGGTGCTTCCAGGCATGCAGCGGGCGGGCGGTGGTGCGGTCGTGAACCTCGGTTCGCGGGGATGGCAGGCGAAGTCAGCAGGTTATCCCGCGTACGCCGCTGCGAAGGCGTCGGCCATGGGTCTCACGCGGGGGCTCGCGAAAGAGCTCGGCGCTCACCGCATTCGCATCAACGTGGTCTCACCGGGCTGGGTCATGACGGAGCGGCAATTGCGGCTCTGGGCCGTGCCGGACATGGCGGGCGAGCTGTCACGCATCCAGTGCGTGCCGGATCCGATTCAGGCGCATCACATCGCCGCGATGGTGCTGTTCCTTGCGTCTGAAGACGCGTCCGCCTGCACAGCGCAGGAGTTCGTCGTCGACGCGGGGTGGACCTAGAAGCGGGTTAGCCCCTGGACGCGGGTTGGACTACACGCGCTCCCTCGCACGCACACCCGCGCGCGGCGGGCGCGACTCCCGCGGCGGCTCCGCGGCGTAATCGTACGTCGTGATGGCCGCCGTCTTCAGCGCGCGCAGGACGACCTTCGCAGCCGGGGAGAGCAGCCAGTCCTTGCGCAGGATGATGCCGAATGCATCCATCGTGCACGTCAGCTGGATCGGCAGCATCGCGACCATTCCATAGGAGGAGTAGTAGCGCGCCACTTCAGTCGGCACGACGGCGACGAAATCGCTCTGCTGGAGCATCTTCGTCATGAACAGGATCGAGGACGTTTCGATCAGGCGGGGCGGAATGTCGAGCCCGGCCTCCTGGAACATGAGCTCGAAGCGGTGCCGGAGCACGCTGCCCATGGGCGGCACGATCCACTGCGCCTGCTCCAGTTCCACAAGGGTCAGCGCCGGGTTGGCCAGCATCGGATGCCCCGGCCGCGCGACCGCGCAAACCGGCTCGTCTGCAAGGCGCTCGTAAGACAGGTTCGTCTTCTCGTGCCGCTCGAAGAGGCGCCCGACCATGATGTCGAGCTTGCTCTGGCTGAGCCGTTCGAGCAGCACATCGCTCGACTCCACGACGAGCTGCAGGCGCAGGTCGGGATGCTCGCGGGCGACGATCGCCACCGCCTGAGGCAGCAGGTTCAGTGCAGGCCCGGTGATCGCGCCGACGCTCACTTCGCCCGAGCGCCCGGTCTTCAGCGCTTCGATCTCACCGCCCGCGAGCGTGAGGCTCGACAGGGCGATGCGCGCGTGACGGATCATCGTCTCGCCGTACCAGGTGGGGCGCATGCCGCGGGGCAGGCGGTCGAACAGCGAGATGCCGAGGACGTCCTCGAGATCCTTCAGCAGCTTCGAAGCCGCCGGCTGCGACATGTTCAGGATTTCGGCCGCCCGATGGATGTTGCCTTCATCGCCGATGGCAATCAGCAGCATGAGCTGTCGGGTCTTGAGCCGGGCACGCAGGAACCAGGGTGTGATGCTGGGCATGGCGGCGTTTCCCCCTCGATATGCCAATCAGTATATCGATTCCGGCCCAATTTGAATTTGTTTCATATCCCTGTGGCGGTCTACAGTCCCCGGCCGATGCGACTGATCCAATTCCTCGATGAGGCGGCCCGGCCGAGCGTGGGGCCAATCGACGAGTCCGGCACGGTGGTGACGGTCCTCGCGGGATACTCATCGACTCGTGAGTTGGCACTCGCGGCAATCGAGCGCGGCCTGACGCTCGATCGTTTGACGGCCGTCGCACGCGCACGCGGTGAAGAGCCTTACCGTGAGCTGCTGGCATCCGGTCGCGTGTTGCCTCCGCTCACCCATCCCGATCCCGCGCACTGCCTCGTCTCGGGCACCGGGCTCACGCATCTCGGCAGCGCTTCGACGCGGGACGCCATGCACCTGAAAGTGAAGGCGCAAAAGGCGGACGAGACCGCGCTCACCGATTCGATGCGCATGTTCCACTGGGGAGTCGAGGGTGGCCGGCCGCCCGAAGGGCAGGCCGGCGCGCAGCCCGAATGGTTCTACAAGGGCACCGGGCGCGATGTGGTGGCGTGCGGTCAGCCCATTGTCGCGCCGGGTTTTGCGCTCGACTTCGGTGAAGAGCCCGAGCTCGTCGGCTTGTACGTCATCGGGAACGACGGCCGGCCGGTGCGCCTCGGCTTTGCCATCGGCAACGAGTTTTCCGATCACGTGACTGAGCGCCGCAATTACCTGTATCTCGCTCATTCCAAGCTGCGCCAATGCGGCGTGGGTCCGGAGCTGCGCACCGGGCCGCTGCCCGCGCACCTCGAGGGTCGCAGCCGCATCCGTCGCGGCGACACCGTTCTGTGGGAAAGGCCGTTCCTCACGGGCGAGGAGAACATGTGTCACTCGTTCGCGAACCTCGAGTTCCATCATTTCAAATACGCTGCGCATCGTGTCCCCGGTGACGTGCACCTGCATTTCTTCGGCACGGCGACGCTGAGCTTCGCGGACGGCATCCACGTCGAACCCGGGGATCGGTTCGAGATCGAGCTGCCGGCACTCGGTGCGCCACTCGTCAATCCGCTCGCCGTCGCCCCGGCGGGCTTCGCACCCGGCGAGGTCGGCGTGCTCTGAAGACTCCTTGGGGGGGAAGGTCAGATGGTGAGAGCCCTGTATGCGTTCGGCATCTGCACCGCGCTCGCCTGCGGCGCGCTGCTTGCCGGATGCCAGAAGAAGGAGCCCGCCGGCGGCGCGCAGCACGAGATCGTTCTCGGCTTCAGCCAGATCGGCGCCGAGAGCGAATGGCGAACCGCCAACACGAACTCGATCCGCAGCGCCGCGGCCGACGCCGGGATTCGCCTCAAATTCTCGGACGCCCAGCAGAAGCAGGAAAACCAGATCAAGGCGCTGCGCTCCTTCATCGCGCAACGGGTCGATGTCATTGCGTTTTCGCCGGTCGTCGAGACAGGCTGGGAAACGGTGCTGCGCGAGGCGAAGGCCGCGGCGATTCCCGTGATCATTACCGACCGCGCCGTCGACGTGCCGGACGATTCGCTCTACGTGACCGTGCTCGGATCGGACTTCGTCGAGGAAGGCCGGAAGGCCGGGCGCTGGCTGCTCGAGCACACGAAGGATCGCGAGGGCGACATCAACATCGTCGAGCTGCAAGGCACCGTCGGCTCCGCGCCCGCGAACGATCGCAAGCGTGGTTTCCAGGAAGTCATTGCCGCCGAGCCGCGTTACAAAATCATCCGCTCGCAAACGGGCGATTTCACGCGCGCGCGCGGCAAGGAAGTCATGGAAGCGTTCCTGAAAGCCGAAGGCAGGCGCATCAAGGTGCTCTACGCCCACAATGACGACATGGCCATCGGCGCGATCCAGGCCATCGAAGAGGCGGGGCTCGCGCCGGGGCGCGACATCCTGGTGATTTCCATCGACGGGGTGAAAGGCGCGTTCGAGGCCATGATGGCGGGCAAGCTGAACGTCACGGTCGAGTGCAATCCGCTGCTCGGGCCGCAACTCATGGCCACTGTGAAAGACGTCGTCGCCGGCCAGGCGGTGCCCCGGCGCATCGTCACCGAAGAATCCATTTTCCCAATGGAGACCGCGCGCGACGTATTCCCGACCCGCAAATATTAGAGGCCGCGTGTGAGCGGTCATGAGGAAGCAGGCTGCGTGCTGCGGGCCCAGGGGATCTGTCGCGCGTTTCCGGGCGTGCGGGCTCTCGATGACGTTGGGCTGTGCCTGCGCGCCGGAGAGATCCACGCGCTCATGGGGCAGAACGGTGCAGGGAAGTCGACGCTCATCAAGATACTGACCGGGGTGCATGCGCCGGACGCCGGCACCATCGAGCTTGATGGACGGCGCATTCAGCCGACTTCGACGCTGCACGCACAACAGCTCGGCATCAGCACGGTCTATCAGGAAGTGAATCTCTGCCCGAACCTCACCGTCGCGGAGAACATCTTCGCCGGGCGCTATCCTCGTCGCCCGTGGTGGCGCGGCGGCGGGATCGACTGGGCCGCCGTCAACGCCGAAGCGAAGCGCGTGCTGAGTGCGTTACATCTCGAAATCGACGTGACGCGTCTGCTGTCAGCCTATCCCGTGGCGATCCAACAGATGGTGGCCATCGCGCGTGCCACCTCTGTGTCCGCACGAGTGCTGGTTCTCGATGAGCCGACATCGAGCCTCGACGCGGACGAGGTGGCGGAACTGTTTGCAGTATTGGAGCGGCTGCGTCAGCAGGGAATGGCGATCCTCTTCATCACGCATTTTCTCGATCAGGTCTATGCGGTTTGCGATCGCATCACCGTGTTACGCAATGGCCACTTCGTCGGCGAGTATGTGACCCGCGAGCTGAGTCGCGAAGCATTGATCGAGGCGATGGTCGGCCGGCAGATCGCGGCCGCGAGCGCGCGGACGTTGGCGGGGGAGCCGCGCACGCAGGCGAGCGCCGCACCCGTGGTGCAGGCGAGGGCACTCGGCCGGCGCGGCAAGGTTCAGCCCACTGACATAGCCTTCAAAGCCGGCGAAATCGTCGGCATCGCGGGCCTTCTGGGATCGGGGCGGACGGAGCTCGCGCGTCTCCTCTTCGGTCTCGACTCACCGGATGGCGGCGACATCGTGGTGAATGCAGAGCACGTGGCACTGAAGAGTCCCGCGGACGCGATCAACCAGCGGCTTGCTCTGTGTCCGGAGGAGCGCAAGACCGAAGGCGTGATCGCTGATCTTTCCGTCCGGGAGAACATCGTGCTGGCGTTGCAGGCGCGGTCCGGGCTCATGCCGTACCTTTCGCCCGTCGAGCAGCAGGCGCTCGCCGAGCGGTTCGTCGCGGCGCTCGGTATCAAGACGGGCGATATCGAGACGCCCGTCGGGCAGCTTTCCGGGGGGAACCAGCAGAAGGTGCTGCTGGCGCGGTGGCTTGCGACCGAGCCGCGGCTCCTGATCCTCGACGAGCCCACGCGCGGCATCGACGTGGCTGCGAAGCAGGAGATCATGAATGAGATTGTCGCGCTCGCCCGCGGTGGCATGGCGGTGATGTTCATCTCCGCCGAAATGGAAGAAGTGGTACGCCTCTCGGATCGGGTGGTTGTCATGCGGGATCGATGCAAGGCGGGCGAGCTCCCCGGTGGATGCAGCGAGCGCGCGGTTTACGAGCTGATCGCGCGGCACGGATGAACAGCGCGCGACTCAAGAGTGCCGTCGCGACCCTGAGGCAATGGGGCACCGCTCACGCGCTCTTCTGGCCCGTGCTCACGCTCGTGCTGTTACTGCTCGGCAGCGTGCTGGTGCAACCCGGCTTCCTGCGCCTGAGCTGGGTGGACGGTCACCTGCAAGGCAACCTCATCGATGTGCTGAACCGGGCAGCGCCGCTGATGCTCGTGGCGACCGGCATGACGCTCGTGATCGCGATCCGCGGCCTCGATATTTCGGTGGGTGCCGTGGTCGCGATTTCGGCAGCGGTGGCGGCGGTCCTGATTGGTGGCGCGGCCGGCGCGGGCGCCGATCCGGCGAGCCGGTTTCCGCTCGGTGTCGCGATGGCGGGTGCGCTGGCCGCCGCCGCGCTCTGCGGGTTGTGGAACGGGCTGCTCGTCGTGAAGGCGGGCATGCAGCCCATCGTGGCGGCGCTCATCCTGATGGTGGCGGGTCGCGGCA
>JBDZVF010000680.1:0-2302 GCA_040255575.1 Pseudomonadota bacterium
CGATGCGCGTGGTGATGCGGTCGAGGAACGCGCGGTCATGCGTGATGACGATGCTCGCCGGCACTTTCAGGAGCAGATCTTCGAGCGTCGCGATACCGTCGATGTCCAGGTGATTCGTCGGCTCATCGAGCAGCAGCAGCTCCGGCTCCAGTGTCAGGGCGAGGGCGAGCGCGGCGCGTTTGCGCTCGCCGCCGGAGGTGGTGTCGGGGGCCTTGCCGGCATCGAGCTCGAAGCGATGCAGGTATTCATCTAGCCGGGAGGTGAAGCGCCAGCGCTCGCGATCGTCACTCGCAATCGCGGCTCTCGCGAGGTCACTGCGCTCGCTCGCCAGCTGCAACAGACTTTCGCCGAGGGTGGCGGCGGCGGGCAGCAGCGGCTCCTGCTCCACGAACGCGATGCGCAGGCCATCGCGGCGCTGAAGCTCGCCATGGTCCATCTGCAGCGTGCCGGCGATGACTTTGAGCAGCGTCGATTTGCCTGTGCCGTTGCGGCCGATGAGCCCGACGCGCTCGCCCACCTGCATGGCGAAGCGGGCTCCATCGAGCAGGGGACGGTCGCCGTAGGCGAGATGAGCATCGAGAATCGTGACCAGGGACATATTTTTCTCCGCGCGGGCGCATTGTCCCGGTTGGACTCGCGTTCGCAAAGCCTGTAGAGTGCACCTCGCCCAATGAGAGGCGCGCGGTCAGCGCCCCGTTAGCTCGAATCCCGGCTCGCCCTTCCAGCGGTCCAACTCGATCGATTCACCCTTCCTCGCCCTGACCGCCATGGCTCGCATGAGCCTTTGCGCGAGCTCAACCACGGGCAACTGTCCCGCCGAACCCTGCCGTTGCGTGCGCCGTTACGAAGCGCGCCTTCGGGCGTGTGGCGGGCGACTGCTTTCACTAAAAAGGTTTTCTGATACATGACGTTTTCCGATCTCGGGCTGCCGCCCGAGCTGCTGCGTGCCGTGACCGAAAAGGGCTACGACGCGCCGACTCCCATCCAGGCCCGGGCCATCCCCGCCGTGCTCGACGACCGCGATGTGCTCGCGGGCGCGCAGACCGGCACCGGCAAGACCGCCGCGTTCGTGCTGCCGATTCTGGCCAAGCTCGATCGGCGCATCGCCGACCGCGCACCGCGCGCGCTGGTGCTCACTCCCACGCGCGAGCTTGCCGCGCAGATTGCCGAGAACGCGCGCGCCTACGGCAAATATCTCGATCTGCGCACCGTCGTCGTGTTCGGCGGCGTCGGTATCCATCCGCAGATCGATGCGCTTCGGCAGGGCTGCGATCTTCTGATCGCGACCCCCGGCCGCCTGCTCGACCTCGCCGAGCAGCGCGCGGTCGATCTGCGCAACATCAAGTGCTTCGTGCTCGACGAGGCCGATCGCATGCTCGACATGGGGTTCATCCACGCCATCAAGCGGGTGCTGAAACTGCTGCCGCCGGTGCGGCAGAACCTCATGTTCTCCGCGACCTACTCGGAGGAGATCCGGGAGCTCGCGAGCCGGTTCGTGCGCAACCCGGCCACCATCGAGGTAGCGCCGCGTAACGCGACGGCCGACAAGGTCGAGCAGAGCGTTTATCGAGTGTCGAAAGAGCACAAGCGCCATTTGCTCGCGCATCTGATCAACGATGGCAACTGGCACCAGGTGCTGGTTTTCGCGCGCACCAAGCATGGTGCGAACCGGCTGTGCCAGCAGCTCGAGGGCGCCGGAATTCCCTCGGCGGCGATTCACGGCAACAAGAGCCAGGGCGCGCGCGTGCGTGCGCTGGCGGATTTCAAGGCGAACAAGGTTGTGGCGCTGGTGGCCACCGAAGTCGCTGCACGCGGGCTCGATATCAAGGAGCTGCCGCAGGTCGTGAATTACGAGCTGCCGAATGTTCCCGAGGATTACGTGCATCGTATCGGGCGCACGGCGCGTGCTGGCGGCACGGGGTGCGCGGTGTCGCTGGTGTCACCGGATGAGAACGGATTGCTGAAGGACATCGAGCGGCTGCTGCGCAAGCAGATCGCGGTGTCGCCGCTGCCGGAGTTCAAGATCATCACGCCGTCGCCGCGCTCGAATGAGGCGCAGCGGGCGGCGGACGATCAGCGCGCGGGAGATGCGCGGCAGCGCGGGTCGGAGGGCCAGCGCAACGGCCAGCGAGATGGCGGTCGCCGCGGTGGCGGTGGGCGTGGTCGCAATGGCGGCGCGCGCCATGGCGCGCCGGCTCAGCATAGCGGCCAGGGCAGGCCTGATGGGCAGCGCGGACGCGATGGACACGGCAGTACCGACTCGCGTGGCAACCGCAGCCATGCGGCTTCGGGTGGTGGGCGT
>JBDZVF010000681.1:0-2293 GCA_040255575.1 Pseudomonadota bacterium
AGCTGATCGCTCACACTGATCGGCAAGCCTCGCCCGACAGTCTGTTGTCGTACACGGAAGCGGCGCTGGGCTCCCTGCTCGATGCGTTGCAGACGCAGGATAAGAGACAGGCCTCCAGCTTGCGCATTCTGAGCGAGACCGAATGGAATCGGGTCGTTCGTGGATTCAATGCAACGGCCACCCCTTTCATCAACGACGTTCTGATTCATGAACTCGTGGAGCAGCAGGCCGAGCGGACACCGCGGGCGATCGCGGTCTCGTGCGGAGACTCGACGCTCACGTATGAAGAGCTGAACGGCAGGGCGAGCGCCGTTGCTCGTTCGCTCATGAGGTGTGGAGTTGCGCCGGACCAATGCGTGGCCCTCTATCTCGAGAGAAGCGTGGACATGGTGGTCTGCATGCTCGCCGTCCTGAAGGCGGGTGCCGCATACGTACCATTGGATCGAAGCTACCCGCGTCAGCGGATCGCGCACATGCTCGAAGACAGCCGGCCGGTCGTGGTGCTCACGTCCGAACGCTTCCGAGCGAGTCTGCCTTCCACGCAAGCACGCATCCTCACCGTTGAGAACGTGGACCAGGCGGAGCCGGTGGGGTGCTCGAATGACTCGTCGCCCGCACGCACGGCGGTGCGTCCTCATCATCTCGCGTACGTGATCTTCACGTCCGGATCTACTGGCCGACCCAAGGGCGTGATGGTGTCGCATCGAAATCTGGCGAATGTGATCCACTGGCACAACGCTGCTTTCGGACTGCGCCCCGGGGACCGTTGCTCGTGTGTCGCCGCCGTGGGATTCGACGCCACCGTATGGGAGATATGGCCGGCTCTCGCGATTGGAGCAACGGTCGCTCTGGTTCCGCCGGCTGCTGCAGGGGATGTAGAGAGCCTGCTCGAATGGTGGTCGAACGAACCTCTCGATGTCGGCTTTCTGCCCACACCGATGGCGGAGCTCGCCTTCGCCAGGGGCATCGGCAATTCGCGGTTGCGCACGCTGCTAGTGGGAGGCGACCGACTAAGGAGCAGACCCGCGCGGCAGCACTTCGCGGTGATCAACAACTATGGGCCTACGGAGGGGACCATCCTCGCGACCTCGGGCCCCGTGGAACGCGAAGGGCCTTTGCACATCGGGCGGCCCATTGCGAACGTCCAGATCTACATACTCGACGTGCACGGAGAGCCCACACCTGTCGGCGTCGATGGCGAGATCTACGTTGCTGGTGCCGGTGTTGCGCGGGGCTACCTGAACCGGAACGATTTGACGGCCGAGCGCTTTGTGGCAGACCCCTTCAGCGCGGACTCCGACGCGCGGATGTACAGGACGGGAGACATCGGGCGTTGGCGGTCGGACGGCACAGTCGAGTTCCGCGGGCGTGCCGACGATCAGGTCAAGATCCGCGGGTTCCGAATCGAGCCTCGCGAGATTGAATCGCAGCTGGTGCTCCATCCCGGTGTTGGCGAAGCTGCGGTGCTTGCATACAGGGTGGACTCCGGCGAGGGACGACTGGTCGCATACCTCACGCGTGCGCGCGGGGTCACGGTCATCGCCGACGATCTGCGGGCCTGGCTCAAGGAACTGTTGCCCGAATACATGGTGCCGGGCGCGTTCGTGTTCCTCGATGCGTTGCCGCTCACACCCCACGGAAAATTGGATCGGCGCGCGCTGCCGATGCCGGACGCCGACGCCTTCGCGTCGCGCGGCTACGAGCCGCCACAAGGCGAGACCGAGCAGGTCGTCGCGCACATCTGGCAAGAGATGCTGCAGGTCCCGCGTATCGGCCGCGGAGACGATTTCTTTCAACTTGGCGGGCATTCACTTCTCGCGCTGCAGGCAGTGGTGAGAGTGAGATCGGCGTTGTCCGTCGAATTGCCGGTGAGCGCGCTGCTCGACTTCCCGACCCTCCGGGATTTTGCGGCTCATCTGGAGAAGCGGCGCGCCAGGCGATTGCGCGAGAGGCTGGCAGCGGGCGAAACGGAGCTCGAACGGCTGATCGAGCAGGTCGCGTCGATGCCCGAGGTCAAGGCGCGGGAGCTGGTGCGGGAACTAAGGATGGAAAAACGCAGATGAGTAGAAATTCCTCTTTCGCTGAAGAACAGCTGGACGCCTTGTCGGATGAAAAGGCGGAGCTGCTGAGGCTGCTGCTCGAAAAGAAATCTGGGGAGCATCGGAGACTCTTGCCCTATCCGCGCAGCGCGCAGGACGTGGCGGACGGGCTACCTGCTTCCTGGGCACAGCAGAGGCTGTGGTTCATCGATCGTCTGGAAGGCAGCTCTGCGTACTACGCGTCGGCGTCCTTT
>JBDZVF010000163.1:0-12234 GCA_040255575.1 Pseudomonadota bacterium
GCGCGTTGGGGCGAGTCCCCGCCACGAATCCTCGTGCTTCAAGAGACGCCAACACGTCGGGGCGATCACTGACGACGTGAACCGGCACATCCCACGACGCACCTTCGCCGCTGACGTTCGCCGCGGGCTGGTGATCGCCGAGCACGATCAGCACGAACTGCTCACGCCGCCGGTTCTCAAGATAGCTCGCCAGCACTCCGAACGCGTATCGCACCGAGTCCGCGTAACTCGCGCCCATGTTGGTCCACTCAGGCGTCTCGGTGATCGAACGCTCGACATCTGCCGCGTCGAAAGGCCTGGTGGAGAGCATGCGCGCCCAGTCCTCTTGCAACGGCGGTGTCGGGCGGAACGGCATGTGTGTGTTCACGGTGGGGAAGAACACGAACAGCGGTTTGCGCGGCCACGGCTGAATCTCGCGCGCGTCGAGCGCTGCCAGCGAGAACTGGTCCGGAATGCGCCACCAGCCGAACTGCGGTCCGCGGTAGTCGAGCCCCTTCATGTCGTAGATCTTGTCGAAGCCGTAGAACGCGCCCTCCGGCCAGCTCTGCTTGAGCCCCGGCATGATCGCGACAGCCCGGTAACCCGCAGCCTTGAACGCCGACGCCAGGGTCGGTCGGTGCTGCGTCAACAGCAGCGCGTAGCGATCTGGGTCCGCGACCCGGATGCCCGACAGAAAGCTGGAATGCGCGAACCACGAGGAGCCGCCGAACGTCGGCGAGGTCACGAAGGACGAGATCACTTCGCGACCCGTGTTCCGCGCGACGGTTGCGAACTGCTCGCGAGCCGGGTTCACGACGCGGGCGATCTCCGGCCGATCGTAGGTGACGCGCCCATACGACTCCATGAACAGGACGATCACGTCGCGATGCTCGAGGGCGGCGAGATCGGCTTTGAGGGGTGGCGAGGCAGGGAGTGCGCGCGCGACGCGGCTGTTCGAAAACGTATCGACTACGCGCGCGATCTGCACGGCATAGGTGTGGCTCACCAGTGTCGAGAACTGTGGGACACGTGGGACGCTGGTGTCGAGCCGTTGCACGATGAACATCGCAATCAGAACGCTGGCGGCAACGCCGAACCCCATCTGCGCCCGGCGCGTGCGAAGCGCGTCATCGATGGTTCCGAGCGACCATCGCGCGCCCAGGTACAGCAGGCTGAGGGCGAGGACTAGCGCGATCGCTCCCGCAATGACCAGCCACGTCGGCGCAACCGCCGTGAGCATGCCGAAGAGCGCGCCAACGTGCCGGGCGTCCCAGTACAGGTTGATCTCGCGGCCGTACAGAGCCGGTGCCGTAACCTCGCCGTATCGCCCGATCGCGAAGAGCACGAGCATTACCGCGAGGAACGCCAGCACCCGGGGCGATGTGCGGCCGAGTGCCGCGTTCGAAATCGAAAGCGCCAGGATCAGCACCGCGATCTCGACGGACAGTTCGCCCGGCCATCGGATTCCCAGCGTCGGCCACACGTTGTGAAACGTGATGGCGCCGTTCACGAGGAGCAGCGCGACGATCAAGGCGACAGCGCGCCTCAAAGTGCGGCCGCCCGTCTGAGCCAGATCAAGTCGATGAGGAAGGAAAAGGCAAGCGCCAGCAAGGCGATGCCGGCGATCGTTGCGCTCGCCGCCGGCGGCATGAACGGCGCGATCGCAAGGAGCAGGGCGATGGTTTGAACGGCCGCCACCGCCTTGCGCCTGAAGCTTGCGAACAGGGGCTGGCGCATCCAGGGCCACGCGAGCCCCGCGAGCACGAAGAGGTATCGCAGAGCGCCGGAGAGCAACACCCACACGCCCGCTTTGCCCAACTGCCAGGTGAGCGTGGCGAGTGTCAGGATCAGCAGCGCATCCGTCTCCATATCGAAGCGCGCGCCGAAACGACTGGAGGTCTTGGATCGGCGCGCGAGCCATCCGTCGAGACCATCCAGAACCGTGGCCGTCGTCGCCAATGCCAGCGCGAGGTATTGAACATGGCCCGTCACCCGCTCCCCGAAAAGCGCGACGAGCAGGGCGACGAGCACGCCGCGCGCGGCCGTCGTCAGGTTGGCCGGTCCCATGGTCTGAAAAGGGTGGTGATCCGGCAGCCCCTGAAGGATGAGCATCGCTCCCACGCCCAGCACCGCCAGCGCTTTGGCGATGTACCAGGGGCTCAGGCCGAACCGAGCCTCCGCCGCCATTGCGAGCGGCAGCGACAGAAGCACTAGCGCTAAGATGCACGCCCACGCGCTGCGCAGCAGCTCTCGATTGGCGGGTTGAGCAATCAGCATGTCACTGCAGTCACTGGCTTTCTGGATTGCGAGTCCCGGCCGCGGCGAGCTTCGCTCGGAAGCGCTGCCCGCACCTGGCGTCGGCGAGCTCAGGATAGAGGCACTGTACAGCGGAGTCAGTCGTGGCACGGAGTCACTCGTGTTCGGTGGCCATGTGCCGCCCAGCGAGTATGAGCGGATGCGAGCGCCCTTTCAGCTCGGCGAATTTCCTGCTCCGGTGAAGTACGGCTATGCGAGCGTGGGGCGGGTGGTTGAGGGGCCGGCAGAGCAGGTCGGTACTATCGTTTTCTGTTTGTATCCGCATCAGCAGCGATATGTGGTCCCTTCGGTCGCCGCTCATGTCGTGCCCGCGGGGGTGCCGCCCGCGCGCGCCGTTCTCGCGGCGAATCTTGAGACTGCGCTCAACGCGGTGTGGGACTCGGGGGTTGGGCCGGGTGACCACGTCGCCGTGATTGGTGGCGGAAGCGTGGGCTGCCTCGTTGCGTGGCTCGTCGGGCGCATTCCCGGGTGTGATGTCGAGCTGGTGGACGTGAATCCCGGCCGCCGCGACGTGGCTGCGCGACTGGGCGTTCAGTTTGCTACACCGGATTCGTCGCGTGGTCGGGCGGATGTCGTGCTGCATGCGAGCGGCTCGGCGGAAGGGTTGGCCCTGGCGATGCGCCTGGCTGCTTTTGAAGCCACCGTGGTTGAGTTGAGTTGGTACGGTGATCGCGCGGTGACGTTGCCATTGGGACAGGCGTTCCATTCGCAGCGGCTGACGTTGAAGTCATCCCAGGTGGGGAGCGTTGCCGACTCGCGCCGTGCGCGTTGGGATTACGCGCGACGCATGCGCACGGCACTCTCGCTGCTCGCGGCGCCTGAGCTCGATGTGCTCATCAATAGCGAGAGTCGTTTCGAGGATCTGCCGCGGGTGATGGCTGAGCTCTCGCGATCCGCGGGGGATGTGATCATGCACAGGGTCAGTTACGAGGTTTGAGATGTACACGGTGTGCGTTCGCGATCACATGATGATTGCGCACAGTTTCTCGGGCGAGGTGTTCGGGCCGGCGCAGCGGATGCACGGCGCCACGTATGTGGTGGATGTCGAGTTCCGGCGGCGCGAGCTGGATGCGGATGGCATCGTGGTGGATATCGGGCGGGCTACCGAGGCGCTGCGCGAAGTGCTGGCAGCGATGAACTATCGCAACCTGGATGAGGAGTCGGACTTTGCCGGACGCAACACGACGACTGAATTTCTGGCGAAGACCGTGTTCGACCGCATGCGATCTCGAGTTCGAGACGGGCAGCTTGGCGCTTCGGCCCGCGCGGTGGAAAGTGTGCGCGTGACATTGCACGAGTCGCACATTGCGTGGGCCTCGTTTGAAGGGCCGGTCGGCTGACTTGAGCGGGCGTTCGCTGGAGTTCCTGATTCCCGGCGATTTGCAGGCGCCGACGGGCGGGTACGGGTATGACCGTCGCATCATCGCGGGGCTTCAGCAGCTCGGGTGGCGCGTGAGTGCGCGGGCGCTGGCCGAAAGTTTTCCGTTTCCCACCGCGGCGGCGCTCGAGCAGGCGGACGGGGTTTTGTCCCAGGTACCTGATGGTGGGCTCGTGTTGGTCGATGGGCTGGCGCTCGGGGCGATGCCGGAGGTGGCTGCGCGGCACGCCTCCCGCGTTCGGCTCGTTGCGCTGGTTCATCATCCGCTCGCGGCTGAGACGGGGTTGTCGTGCGAGATGGCTCAGCGACTGGAGCAGTCGGAGCGGGCGTCGCTGAGGTCGGTGCGGCATGTGGTGGTGACGAGCGAGGCGACCGCAAGGGGGCTCGCGCGATATGGCGTCGATCGCTCGCGGATTACCGTCATCGTGCCCGGCACGGACGTAGCGCCGATCGCGCGGGGCAGTGAGGTGATGGATCGCGCCTCGCGTGGCGGTGACATTGATGGCTTGGCGCGCGGCGGCCGTGACATTGACGGCCCGGCGCGTGACGGCGGTGACGTTGATGACCCGGCGCGTAGCGGCGCTGCCAGCGATGGCCCTGGTCGCGGCGACGGCGTGCACTTGCTTTGTGTGGCCACCATTACCCCTCGCAAAGGCTATGACTTGCTCATCGACGCGCTTGCGCCGCTCGCGTCGCTGCCGTGGCGGCTTTCGTGTGTGGGCAGCCTCACGCGAAGCGCTGAGACCGCCGCTGCCCTTCGAGAGCAGATCAGGCGTTTCGGCTTGCAACCCAAGATCGCGTTGCTGGGCGAGTTGACCGGTGATGCGCTCGAATCGGCCTTTCAGTCAGCGGATCTTTTCGTGCTCCCCACTCGCTATGAGGGCTACGGCATGGTCGTGGCGGAAGCGCTCGCGCGCGGCATCCCCGTGCTCAGCACGCGCACTGGAGCGATCCCCGAACTGGTCGGCACGAGGGCCGGCCTGCTCGTGCCGCCCGGAGATGGCGCAGCGTTGCACGAAGCACTCGCCAGAATCCTGCACAGCCCCACGTTCCTTGCGTCGCTGCGCGACGGCGCCGTGGCGCGTGACGATCTGCCACGATGGCCGGAATCGTGCGCGAGGATGTCGCAGCTTCTCGAACGGGTGATGGCGGCGTGACCGGCTTCAGCGCCGAATGGCTCGCGCTGCGCGAACCCGCCGATGCGAGGGCAAGAGACGCTGGTCTGACCGCGCAGCTCGCGCAACTGATGCGCGAGCGCTCACTCACTCGCTTGATCGATCTCGCCTGCGGAACCGGCGCCAACGTTCGCTACCTCGCACCTCGCGTTGACGCAGTCGGCCTCGCACCACGCACTGACGCCGGCGACATCGCACCTCGTGTTGACGCAGACGGCCGCCCCAACTGGCTGCTCGTCGACAACGACGCCACGCTGCTGGAAGCGGCCGATAGGTTCTTGCGCGACGAACCCGCCGGCTCCCGCGTGGAAACGCAGCGAGTTGATCTCGCAGCAGAGTGGGGCGCGTTCGAGTTCGACCGCGATGCTGTGGTTACCGCGTCGGCGCTGCTCGATCTCGTGTCCGAAGAATGGCTGGCCGACCTCGTGGAGCGATGTCGCGCGCGGCGATGTACCACGCTGTTTGCACTCACCTACGACGGGCGCATGACGCTCACGCCGCCCGACCCCGAGGACGAGTGGATCTGCCAGCTCGTGAACCGGCACCAGCTCGGCGACAAGGGCTTTGGGCCCGCGTTGGGACCGGCCGCCGCGCACCGCGTTAGCGATCTGTTCCGCGCGGCGGGATATCACGTGCGCACGGCACAGAGCGACTGGCGCCTGCTCCCAACCGAGCAGCCGCTTCAGCAGTCGCTGCTCGAAGGCTGGGCCGCGGCGGCCGCCGAGCTCGCGCCCGGCGACGCCGATCGATGCAGGCATTGGCTCAACCGCCGAAAGGCGCACCTCGCAAGCGGCACCTCACACATCACGGTAGGCCATCAGGATCTGCTTGCCTGGCCCAGGGATTGAGTCGCTGGCCCATGCGTCGCTGGCCGCGATGGGTCGCTGGCCGCGATGGGTACGTTGTCCGGCGATTTGAGTTCGGAGGCGACGTTACGAAAAGCGTGCCACTTCCACCGCGTCCGGCTTGTGCTGGGCGACCGCCGCGGCGTTTGCGCGCAGATCGCAATCGAACAGCACATCTTCGCCGGTGCGATAAATGCGCGGCTGCACCTTCAGGCAATCCTTCAGCAGCCGGCGCGGCGCCATGCGAATGGCGGGCCGGCCCTCGCCGATGAGGAGCGGTGCCACGGCAATGTGCAGGCGATCGAGGAGGCCGGCTTCCAGGAAGGCGGAAACCGTGACGCCGCCGCCTTCGACGAAGATGCGCGCGCAGCCGCGCGCACGCAGCTGACGCACGAGATCGTGAAGGTCGAGCCGACCCTCCACATACCCGACCACGATTTCCTCCGCGCTTCCGCCACCGCGAGCATCGCCGGCTGCGCCACCGCGGGCGTTACCGGCTGCGCCACCGCGGGCATTACCGGCTGCGCCACCGCGACCACCACCGGCTCGGCCATCGCGACCCTCACCGGCGCCGCCGACGCTACCCGTCACACGCACCGTGAGCGCATCCCCATCGCTGAACACATGATGTGAGTCCGGCAACCGCCGCTTCGGATCGAGCACCACGCGCAGCGGGTTGTCGCCGGAAGCGAGACGGGTCGTGAGCCTGGGGTTGTCGTTCTCGACCGTTCGCGCCCCGACGATCACCGCGTCGCAGAGGGCCCGCAAACGATGCAGGTGCAGGATGTTCTGCGGCCCCGTCACGAAGCAGGCATCGCCCGAAGTCGTCGCGATGAAGCCATCGAGGCTCTGGCCGAGATGCCCCACGATGATCGGCCGGGACACATCGGCACTGCTGATGGGTAAATAGAGATCCAGCAAATCGCAGCGCGGATCATCGGCGGCGAGGGTAGAGCACCAGCCCGACCCGGGTTGCCAACGCAGCACGGCGTTTGCTCTTCGCCCCTCACCATCGAGGCGGCGCAGCCGCCCATCCCGCGCCAGCGCGAACAGGCATTCCCGGTCGACATCGAACGATCCCAACGCCTGACACGCCGCCTGTGCGATGAACCATCCCTCAACCGCGAGCTCGGCCGCTCTGTGCCCCATGTCTCATCCACCCGGGAAAAGGCTCGATCAGCAGCAAGCTTAAGGCCTGTTCCGGTGGCGTGCTGGTTTGAAATGACCGCCGGCGCGCCGGATGGAGCGCGCCGGCGTGCGCCTTCAGGCGGCTGCGGCTTCGAACACGAGGTTGAACGGCGTCTGCGTCGCCCGGCGGAACCGCTTGAATCCCGCCCCCATCACGACCGCCCGCATGCGCGCTTCACCGGCCTGCGCCCCCAGCGCGAGCCCACCCGGCTGGCTCATGCCGCACGGTGTGCAGACGAGGGTGGATGCGGCGTAGTAGGCGCGACCCACCGGATTCAGGTTCTCCTCCACCCGATCGCCGGCATAAGGCTCGACGATCATCCACCGGCCTCCCGGTGCGAGCGTCTCGAGCACGTGACGGGCCGCGCCCGCGGGATCGGCCATGTCGTGAAGCGCATCGAACACCGCGATGAGATCGTAGTCGCGCCCGGCGAATCCGCTCGCGCTGCCCACTTCGAATCGGCATCGGTCCGCCACGCCCGCTGCGCGCGCGCGCTCGTTGGCGATCTCGATCGATGCCGGGTGATAGTCGAAGCCTATGAAGCGCGAAGCGGGAAAGGCCTGCGCCATCAGGATCGTCGACGCGCCGTGGCCGCAGCCGATGTCGGCAACGTGCCCGCCCGCTTTGAGCTTCGCTTCCACACCGTCGAGCGCGGGAATCCAGCTCTGGACCAGGTTTGCCACGTAGGACGGGCGGAAGAACCGTTCCGTGCCGTGAAAAAGGGCGTGATCATGCTCATGCCAGCCGATGCCGTCCCCCGTCTTGAAGGCCTCGAGCAGCTTCTCGGCGCTGCGCCCGCCAGCGGTTGCTGACTGGAACGCACCGACGATGAAGGCGGGGCCGCCCTCATCCGCGAACAGCAGTTTCTGCTCTGGGGTGAGCCCATACACGCCGCGCTCCGGTGTGTATCGCACGTAGCCGGATGCGGCCTGGGCATTCAGCCATTCCCGCACGTAGCGCTCGTGCGTCTGGGTGCGGGCGGCGAGCTGCCGCGAGGTCATGTCACCGCCTTCGGCCAGCGCGCGATACAGGCCGAGCCGATCGCCGATCCACACGAGCGGTGCGATCCACGCACCCCCGAAATCCACGATGGCCCGTCCGACGAGGGCATGAAGTGCGTTTTCATCGATTGCGGTCTGCATCAGGTGTGTCCTCCTTCAGTTGCGGATGGGAGGAGGATGCGTGCAGGATTGCGCGGCAACTTTGCCGGGCGGCCGCGGTCCTTGCTCTCGCGCCGGGCCGGTGTGTCGGGCTTGATCCAGCGACCGGGAAAATTGACTGCAATACCAGGCCGAACACGATGGACGCCCTATCTGAATTGCTCCGGGTGGTGAAACTCTCCGGCGCGGTGTTCTTCAACGCCGAGTGCGCCGCGCCCTGGTGCGTGAGGTCGCCGCCTTCGGCGCGCATCGCTGCCCACGTGGGTTTCCCCGGCTGCCACGTGATCGAGTTTCACCTCATCGCTGCGGGTGCCGGCTACATCCGCGTCGGCACCGAAACGACGCCGCTCACCACGGGCGATGTCGTCATGCTGCCGCACGGTGACACGCACATCATGGGCAACGGCGCCGGCGTCGACCCTCTCGAGGTCGAGCTGGAGGCGAAAGGGCTGCTGAACGGGGAGTTGCTCGAAAATCACTGGAATGGCTCGGGCGAGAAGACCGGGCTCATCTGCGGTTTTCTCGCATGCGATGGGCGGCTGATACAGCCTGTGCTCGCGGGCTTGCCGCGTGTTCTGCGAGTGCCGCTACGCGTGGATGTCTCCGGCGAGTGGCTCGAGAACTCCATTCGCCACGCGCTCGCGCAGGTCTCTTCCGGCACTCCGGGCAGTCATGTGATCGTCGCGCGGCTCGCGGAAGTGCTGTTCGCCGAAACGATTCGTCGTTACATCCTGCAGCTTCCGCAAGGTCGCAGCGGATGGCTGGCCGCCGCCGCCGATGCGGCGGTCGGCCGCGCCCTCGCAGCGTTACACAACGACCCCGCGCGCGCATGGAGCCTGGAAGATCTGGCGCGCACCGTCGGCGTGTCCCGTTCAGTGCTCACCGAGCGCTTTGCACGCTACCTGGGCCAGTCCCCCATCACCTATCTGACGGAGTGGCGCCTCGAGCTTGCCGCGGAATCGCTTCGTTGCACGAGCCGCAGTGTCATGCAGATTGCCACCGAGGTGGGTTACGACTCGGAGGCGGCCTTCAATCGAGCTTTCAAGCGCCGCTTCGGCAATCCACCCGCCTCCTATCGGCGCCACATCAGGGCAGCGCGCAACTGAAGTTGGCGGCCTCGTCGATGCTCCCCTGGCCGGAGTAGCGCGCCACCTTCGGGTAGGGGCAGAGCGGGCGGGTGCGCACGACTTCGTTATTCACGACCCGCGATGCGTGCAGCGCCTCGGGCGCGGTGCCTTTCTCAACCCAGTCCACCAGCGCCGACACGGAGTCGAAGCGATCGGTGCCATTGCCACCCGAACAATGCGTCATCCCCGGCACCATGAAGAGCCGGAAGAAATCCGCGGTCTTCGGTCCAACGCGTGCCATCACCTGCTCGTAGTAGTGCACGCCCATCAGGGGCTGCAGAACCTGGTCTGCCCAGCCATACGTCATCAGCAGCTTGCCGCCGCGAGCGCGGAATTTCGCGAGATCGGTGCTGGTCGCATCCACCTTCCTGGCCCACGCATCGAGGAGGTGAGTGTCCCGGTCGAAGTCGAACGTGCGCGAATCGTAGTCGGGCCTCGGCGGCGTGAACACGAGATAGCGCATCGTGTTGTCGGCCAGATTGAAGTCGGCGGGCCGCGCATCCGGCGTGGCGGGGACGATGAAGTTCATCCAGGCGCTCACGGGCGCGCCACCACGCGCCGGCGGAACGACCGCTTCGCTGCCCGGCATGAAGCCGGGGAAGATCGTCTTGCCGTTGCTCTGGGGACCGCTATAGATCTTCGCGATCGCCTCCGCCTGGGCCGGCGTGAGGCAGCTCGCGTCATCCGCGCCTGCCGCGCAGGCCGCCACGTCTTTCTTCGGGTCGAAGGCGCATTGGCGCGGATCACCGATGACCCCGTCCTTCACCCCATCCAGAGCATCGCACTTCTCCATCACCTTACCGGCCACCGTCGCCAGCTTTTCCGCGGTGAGCGATGCACCCGCGACCGCCTTCTGATTCCATAGCGCACCGATCGTGAATCCCGTCTGGCTGACCCAGGGGGCGTTGACGATGAGCCCATCGAAATCGCCCGGATAGCGCTGCGCCTCGACCAGCCCCTGCCGCCCGCCATTGGAACAAGAGTTCCAGTAGGCGCGCGTAACCGGCTTTGCGTAGTACTTCTTGGTGATCGACTTGGCTGTAGAGGCAGTCAGGTGGACCGCGCGATACGCGTAATCGATGGCCTTCTGCGGGTTACTCATCACGAAGGTCGCGCCGCTTTCCTTGCGCGCGTCGTGGCCCGTGTTCGTTTGCCCGAACGCAAAGCCCATCTCGAGCGCCGCGTTCCGTTGTGACACGCGCCCGGGGTCATCCAGCGCCTCACCGGCGTGGCCGCCGTTGCCGATCATGTAGAAACGGCCGTTCCAGCGCTGCGGCAGGCTCACCTCGAATGCGATCTCCGGCTTCAGGAGTCCGGTGACACGGCAGTGAGCCGGGGTCCCACCCTCGGCGGCAATCGCGGCGGCATGGATTTCTGCGATATCCCGGCTCTTGTATCGGCCGATCTCGTCGCAGGAAAGCCGTGGCTCGTGATCGGCCCTGGAGTAATCGACCTGCGCTTTCTTCACATCGGCGAACGCTTGGGCGTGCGCCTCCTGGACGAAGCCGATGCTGGCGAATGCAGCGAGCCCACCGGCGAGCACCAACCGGGACGAGTGCGACATCTTCTTGTGACCCCCTGCGAACGAGGGCTGATGATGCCCTATTTCTGTGCTTTCGCCACGGCCTCATTGGCCAGCACGAGGGCGCGGCCCGCCGCTGCGTTGGCCGCCGCGCCGATCACCACGCGTACACCCGGATGCCCATCGGGGACGCAGGAGGTGTGCTCGAAGGCGAGCTCGCCATACTGCGGATGCCTGAACCGGTGCACACCGTGGGCGCGCAACGAAAACTCCGGCCGGCGCCAGAGCCGCGCAAAGAGCGGCGACACCGTGTTGAGGCGGCGGACCAGCGATTCAAACCGGGGATCGTCCGCGCATCGGCTGTAGTCGAAGCGCAGTCGCGCGACCATGCGAGCCGCGGCGATTTCGAGCTGCTCCCGGGAGAGGTGATGCACAGGGCGCGTGAGCAGGATCTCGAGCAGGTTGCGGTCGTTAGGGGCACGCGTGCCGTAATCACGGTAGATGAGGGAGTTGATGCGGTTCCACGCCAGCACGTCCCACCGCAGGTTCATGACAATCGCCGGAACGGCAAGGGAGTCGATCATCCGCGTGATGTCCGGCGGCGCTTCCATGCGAGTGACGTTGCGCAGCCGGGGCGGGCGGCCCTGCACCAGCGAGAAGAGATAGATGCGCTCATCTTCGGACAACTTGAGGGTTTCGGAGAGGCGCTCCAGCACTTCGTCCGACACACGCATGTCGCGCCCCTGCTCGAGCCAGGTGTACCAGGAAGCGCTCACGCCTGAGATGGCCGCGACATCTTCGCGGCGCAGCCCGCCCCCGCGCGTGAGGCGACTCATCGGCAGCCCGACGTCGGCCGGCGTGAGCCGCGCGCGACACGCCCGCAGGAACTCCGACCGTTGATTATCGACAGCGGAGCGCACCTTCTTGCCGGATTTGGCGGTCGTCGTGCCGACCCTTCGCGCCGGGCTTTCCCGCGCAGTCCTTTGTACTTCCGCTTCGCTCATCACTCCCCCCGAAGCGCGGAAAATTAGCACGGCGAGGCTGCCGGCGGGCGCACGCGCTGGCTGGAAGGTTAGCGGAGTCACTATTAGTGGCACTGCTAGTCGTGTGCTCAACAATCGCTGCCCCACTTGTGGCGCGTGGATTTCCTGCTGAGCTACTTTCCACTGCCGCGGCGAGGGTCATGACGGTTCCCCACACCAGGCTCCGTCGCGGTTTCTTCGAGCCTCGGTGCGCCTGCGCTGCCGAGGCTCGCTTTCTTTCGCGCGTTCGCTTGGAAAAAAGGAGCGGACGAATTTACATGCAAGCGCGGCCGTGGCTTGCGGCCGCCTTGCATCCGTTTCGAATCTGTTTCTGAACGGCCCGCGCGGCCGGGGTTTCACGGGATTTGCACAGCGCTTGCATCGTCCGGCCCGGATGCCCCAGCCAGCACTTCAGATCGCGGTCCTCATCCCCTGCCTGAATGAGGAAGCCGCCATCGGCAAGGTGGTGCGCGACTTCCAAGCCGCGCTGCCGTCAGCGGTTATCTACGTCTATGACAATG
>JBDZVF010000164.1:0-12223 GCA_040255575.1 Pseudomonadota bacterium
CGGGCGCCAGTCGAGGTCGGGCTGAACGAGCGCCTCGGAAGCCGCGGGCACGTGGACGGGGCGCGCCTCTTTGCCGATATCGGCGTCAGTGGTGAGCATGCGGGCCGCGACCATCTTCGCGAACACCGACTCCGCGCGGCTGCCCGGGGCTGTGCCGTCAACGGGCGGCGCAATGCCGAGTCGAGGCCAGCCCTTCACCCGCCGCGCCAGGGCGCTCACCTGCTCTCGCGCCACGCCCACATACTTGTCTCGATACAGATCGAGCAGCACCACGTGGTCTTCGGTGACACATGGATAGACGTGGGGGGCGAGGAAGTAGCTGGGCATCGGGTCGGCCTGAATCCCTGACTGCTGCACCGTCGACCTGAGTGGCGGGCCCGCGCCGCGTCCCTCTGGCTTTGTTCTAATATCCGCCGTGTTTATGGAGACGTCTGCGCCCGGAATTTCCGTGGCCCGGGTCGCGCCGCCGGTGCTGCAGGCGATGTGCACCCGCGGACTATCTTCGACACCCGGCCCGACGGAGTGTCTCATCGTCTCGTTTGCAAGGAGCGTACGGCCGTCATGACGAATCAGTGGACTCGAAGAATCCGCGCTGCTGTGCCCATGTGCTTGTTGCTGTGGCTCGCGGCCTGCGCGAGCTCCGGTGCCCAGTTTCCAGTCCAGCAATACGTCCCCACCAGCCACGAGCTTCTGCCACTTGGCGAGCTCTTTCTGAACAACACCCAGCTGCAGTTTGCGGCCCTGCAGGGGCAAATGAAACTGCAGTACGTCGGCATCATGCCGGACAGCGCAGGCCCTGACATCGCGGGCGCGACTATATACCGCGTCAAGAACGCCAAGCGGTTCTTCCAGAAGAACTCCGGGAACGACGCCTTCTGCTCCGAAGCGCCACGCTGGGTGGCGGTGGCCAGCGAGAGCGGCGCGCCCGCCTGGAGTAACCAGATTTGGGTCGGGCTGCTCACGCTCGAGAAGTGGGAGACCTTCAAGGCGCCGCAGGATGAAGCCTGCCTCAGCGGTAACTACGTGCGCACAGGCTGAGCCGGCACCGTACATGGATACTTCTATATAGCCTCGCGGCCTGTTGGGACCTGTACATAAAACCAGCTCACCTCCTGGCCGCAGGGGCGCTCCGGCGTGCATCGTGTTCGGCGACGAGCTTCGGCGGAGCCACCATGCGCCAGGCGCGCTCAATAAGATCGGATAGCGTGCTGCGCCGGACCCTGTCGAGACGCACGAGCACCATTGGGTAGTCGCGGTAGTGGTCCGTCACGAAGAACACTTCGGGATCCGCCTGCATCAGGATCTGCCGATCCACGAGGTCGCAGCGGATTGCGAGCGCCCCTTCCGCTTCGCTTCGGAGCCGGCACATGAAGCGCCCCTTCACTTTCAGTGCCGGTGTGCCATAGGACGAAGACTCTTCCACGCCTGGCAGCTTGCGTGCTATCTCGCAGACCCGCTTGTACTCAGCGCCCGGGGCCGTCCGCGTCTGCAGAATGACTTTGCGCAGTGTTGACCGAGGGATGGCCTTCTTCGCGGCAGCCGAGCGCGCCGGCGTCTTCTTCGGCGCGCGCTTCGCCCGCTTCTTGCGTTTCGCCATGCCCCCGCCACCTCATGCGATGGCGAGAGTCTGCACGCCGACGAACTCCGAATGAACGCGTGTGCCGCCACTCTCCAGCAGCAGGACGATCACGTCCCGCAGATTGGAGCACAACTCATCGAGAGACTCGGCCTGCGTGTAGGCCCCTGGAAAACCCGGCACGAACGCAAGATACAGGCGCGTTTCGGGGCAGCGGTGGATCACCGCAGTGAACGTGCGCTCGGGGCGTTGAGGTTTGCGCGGCTCAGCCATGATTTCTCCTTCCCTGATTGCGGACACCGACGGCCCGCGCACCGTCACCCGTCGGGGGAGGTTCGTCGAGGTTACGGGCGGGAACGGGCCGTCGGTGTGCGCAGAGTGCCGTAGCGGAGCGCAGAACCCCACGCGCATATCTGCTGCAAACGTGGAGATTTGCCGGCGGTGCGGCAAGAAGAAGATGCCGGCCCTGCCAGGTCGCGGCGCACGCCGCGAGCCTGTCAGGCGGGCTTCGATCCGCTGAAGAACGCGATCAGCCGGACTTCGCGGCGAACAGTTTCACCGGCAGTTTCGCGGGCCCGTGCCCGATGGTGGTCATCCACGGCTCGACGGGCCCGGCCGACTCCCAGCGCTCGACGTGCTCGACGATCGCGCCGAGCAGCGCTTCGGCTTCCAGCAGCGCGAGCACGCGGCCGACGCACGCATGCACGCCGTAACCCCAGCCCACATGCCCGCGGTTCTGGCGCTTGATGTCGTAGCGGTCGGGGTCCTTCCACTGGCGCGGATCGCGATTCGCGGCCGCGAACATGAGCCCGCAGCGCTCCCCTTTCGGAATCACGACGCCTTCGATCTCGACGTCCTTCATGGCGATGCGTCCCGCCATGCGCGAGGGCGAATCCCAGCGCAGGCTCTCATCGAACGCGGCCTTCAAGAGCGACGGATCCGAGCGCAGGAGCTGATACTGGTCCGGGAACTCGCAGAATGCGCGGATGGCATTCGCCATCGTCATCACCGTGGTATCCGCGGCGGCCGACAGCAGAATGCCGACCATCAGCTTCGCTTCGGCCTGGGTGAGCTGGCCGCGATCGGCGGCGAGATACATCTCCATGCCGAGGCTGCCGGGCGCCAGGTTCTCCCGTTCGCAGGCCATGTTGGCCCAGTCGAGCACTTCCTGCTTGGTGCTGCCCATCGCTTCGTGGAACAGCTCGTTCATCGGGCCCATCGTCGCCCACACCATGTGCCCGAAGGCATACATGTGCTCGCGGCCCTTTTCGGGTACACCAAGCAGGTCCGGCAGCACCTTGTAGACGAACGGCTGCGTGATCTCGGCCACGGCATCGATGGTTTCGCCGCTCTTCTCCTTCAGCCGCTTCACGAGCGCCTGCGCATCGGCGCGGAACGCATCGGCCATCTTGTTGAGCGAAGCCGGGGACAGCGCATTGGAGATCACCGCGCGAACGGCCGTGTGCCGTGGCGGATCGTCCGTCAGCAGGATCTCGGGCCGGACCGAGTTCGGGTCGTGCCACGGGCGTGAAGTGGAGGAGAACGTCTTCCAGTCGCCGAGGCCCTTCGTCACATGCTCATAGCGCGCGAGCACCGTGATGTTCTCCCGCGCGAGCTTCACCACCGGCGCCATTTCCCGCACGCGGTCATCGACCGCGCGCGCGTTGCGCACGGACTCTCGACTGAACAGGTCTTCATCGGTCACGAAAGCAGTTGCCATGGAGGGCCTCTTCGAAAATCAGATCTTCAGTTTCCAGCCGCGCGGCGCGCCCGGCGTCGCCGGCTCCGGATCGCGCACGATCCATCCCGACGTCGGCTCGTTGAAATGGCTGCCGATGATGAGCACGTCCTGCTCGGCGAAGCGGTCGATGAACGCCTTGCGCGTCCGGCCGCCGGTTTCCTTGTCCATGTCGAAGCGCCCCGGGCGGGTCGGGTCGGTGAGCTGGATCGGGTGATGCATCATGTCGCCGGTGATCACGGCTTTCTTGCCCTGCGACTCGATCAGCACGCTGCAGTGGCCGGGCGTGTGGCCCGGTGTCGGGAACAGCGAGACCTCTTCCGTCAGCCTGAAATCCGGCTCGATGAACGTTGCAAGGTTCGCTTCCAGAATCGGGTTGATGGCGTCGTCCAGGTGCTCGAAGCTGTGATAGCCGCCGGTCTCACGCAGATGAACCCAGTGGTCGTACTCCTTCTTGCCGAAGTAGTAGCGCGCAGTCGGGAACGTGGGAACCCACTTGCCGTCCACGAGTTGCGTATTCCAGCCTACGTGGTCGAAGTGCAGGTGCGTGCAGATCACGTCCGTCACGGACTTCGCCGGGAACCCTGCGGCATCGAGATCTTCGAGGAAGGTCGTCTTCAGGTTGCAGAAGACGTCGAACTCGCGCTTGCGATCCGCGCCGATGCAGGTGTCGATCATCACCGTGCGGCCTTTCGAGCGCAGCACGAAGCACTGGAAGGAGATGATCATCTTGCCGGACGGCGTCGCGAAGTGCGGCATCAGCCATTTGTACTGCTGCACGAACTCTTCGGTCGCGCCGTCGAGCAGCATCCACATGTTGTCCTCGAACGCGTTCACCTCGACGATGCGCGCCACTTCGACGTCGCCGATCTTCCAGTGCTTGATGTTTTCTTTGGCCATGAGGGCGAGCTCTTCGAATCCTTCGGTTGTGAAACGTCAGGCCGAAACGGCCTTCTCAGAGTGCTGCGGCGATTGCAGATACGGCAGATCGACAGGTCGCGGGGCGGCACGCCCGAGCATCATGTCGACGCATTTCTCCGCGATCATCACGACCGGCGCGTTGGTATTTCCCCCCACGATGTGCGGGAACACGGACGCGTCCGCGATGCGCAGCGCATCCACGCCATGCACGCGAAGCTGTGAATCCACCACGGCGTTGGGATCCGGGCCCATCCGGCACGAGCCGCACGGATGGTGCACGGTGGACGCCCCGCGACGGATGTAGTCCACCAGCGCCTCTTCCGTCTGCACAGAAGGCCCCGGTTGCACCTCCACGCCTTCGTATCGCGCGAACGGAGCCGACGCGACGATGCGCCGGGCGAGCTGCAGGCCACGCAAGAGCGGCCCGACATCCGCCGGGTCGCTCAGCAGATTGGCATCGATGATCGGATACGCGAGGGGATCGGCGCTCGCGAGCCGGATATGCCCGCGGCTCTTCGGATACAGCCCGACGATGCTGACCGCAAACCCGTGCCCCAGCGGAAACGGGAACGTGTTCTTGTTCCGGCGCGCGGCCTGGAACACCACCTGGATATCCGGCCGATCGAGCTCGGGCTGGGTGCGCACGAAGGCATTGCACTCGAAAACATTGCTCGCGAGTGGCCCGCTTCTGAACAGCGCGTACTCCACGAGATTCGCCACGCCTCGTGGCAGCGTGCGCAGCGAGATACCGTAGGACTCGGTGTTTGACATCTCGAGGATCAGCGCAGCGGCGAGATGGTCGTGATAGTTCGCGCCCACGCCCGGCAGGTGATGCTTCACCTCGATGCCGTGCCCTTTCAGCATGGCGCCATCGCCAATGCCCGAGAGCATGAGGATCTGCGGGGTCTGCACGGTGCCCGCGCAGACAACGACCTCGCGGCGCGCGGTGAGGCGGCGCGGGCTCATCGTGGGCGCTGTGGAACTGGGAACGCTGCCCGGATCGGGCAGCACGTCCACGCCCGTGGCGCGACCGTTCTCGATCACCACGCGTGCGACGCGCGAGTCCGTGAGCAGCGTGAGATTCGGGCGCTTGCGTGCGGATTCGAGATACGCAGTAGCGGTGGACACGCGACGACCGTCGCGAATCGTGCCCTGCCGGGGGCCGTAACCTTCCGGGTCGGGACCGTTGAAGTCGGAGTTCGGCTTGTAACCGAGCAGGTCCATCGCGGACAGAAACGCGCTCGACATCGGGTTCGGCTTCGGCACGAACTTCACGTTCATCGGGCCGCTCTGCGAGTGATAGGGCGAGCCCGGGAAATTCTCGTTGTTCTCGGAGCGCAGGAAGTACGGCAGCACCTCGCGATAGCTCCAGCCCGGGTTGCCGGCCGCCGCCCATTCATCGAAGTCCTGCGGCTGGCCGCGGAAGTACACCATGCCGTTGATGGAGCCCGAGCCGCCGACCACGTGGCCGCGTGGCACCGGGATGGGCCGGTTGTTCAGGTGCGGCTGCGGCGAGGTCATGAAGCGCCAGTTTAGCTTCGACGTCCAGATGGCCGCGCCGACGGTGGCGGGGATGTGAATGAACGGATGGGTGTGGTCGGGGCCCGCTTCGATGATCGCGACGCGCACGTTCGGATCCTCGGAAAGGCGGCTCGCCACGACGCAGCCTCCGGTGCCGGCACCCACCACCACGTAATCGAAAATGTCGTTCTCGCCGCTCATGTCATGCTCATTCAGCACGGCTTCGAGACCCGCAGCGCCGCGCTTCCCCCTCCCCGGTGAAACCAAGTGACTCTAGTCGAAAAATACGCCCAGCCGGCGGCCGCGTGGGCCCGCCCGTCCGCATGGCGGCGTGAGCGTGGCGGAACGCGTCGCGCGGCGACCGCGCCACAGCCGATGCGCCGCCGGTCAGCGGCGGCGCGCGGCTCGAGCCGCATCACGCCTTGGCAAGCTCGTTCAGCCGCGCGATTCGCACCAGCGCCGGCGGATGGGAGTCATAGAAGGCCGAATGGATCGGATCCGGCGT
This sequence comes from Pseudomonadota bacterium, assembly GCA_040255575.1. Classification (GTDB taxonomy): domain Bacteria; phylum Pseudomonadota; class Gammaproteobacteria; order Steroidobacterales; family Steroidobacteraceae; genus JADGHX01. Next base: position 6,262 of record JBDZVF010000164.1, read on the forward strand.
CAGCGTCGACGCATTCGAGCGATACAGTTTCACCAGCGCATCCGCGAGCGCGCGCGCATCCGAGTGCTCGGCGGCGAAATCGTCCGCCTGGAACTCGTGTCTCCGCGACCACCACGCGCCGAGCGGCGTCACGAAGTAAGTGAACGCCGGCGCCACCAGCATGAAGAGCAGCAACGCCCCATGCGCGGACATGCCCGAGAGCCCCAGTGCCGTATAGAACCCAGGCTGCGCCGCCAGCCACGCAATAAGCGCAAACGCCACTAGCGATACGAACAGCGACAACACCAGCCGCTGCTTCACATGCTTCAGGCGGAAATGCCCCAGCTCGTGCGCGAGAACCGCTTCCACCTCGACGCCACCGAGCCGGTCCAGCAACGTGTCGAAGAACACGATGCGCTTGTTCCGCCCCACACCCGTGAAATACGCGTTCCCGTGCGCCGAGCGGCGCGAGCCATCCATGACGAACACGCCCTTCGAAGCGAACCCGCAGCGAGCCAGCAAGCCTTCGACACGCGCCTTCAACGCCTCATCCGAGAGCGGCGAGAACTTGTTGAACAGCGGCGCGATGAATCGTGGGAAGGCCCAGGTGATGAGCAGCGAGAATGCCGTCCAGCCGAGCCACGCATAGAGCCACCACCACTTGCCGCCGCGATCCATCAGCAGAATTGCGCCGATGACCAGTGGCCCGCCCAGCAGAATGCCGAGCAGGAGCGACTTCGCCATATCCGCAATGTAGAGCGCGGGCGTCATGCGATTGAAGCCGAAGCGCGCTTCGAGCCGGAACGTGCTCCACAGCGAGAACGGCAGGTTGATCACCATCATCACCAGGAGAGTGGTGCCGATAACGAGCGCGCCGTGCCACGGCTGGGAAAGGTGCGCACGCCCCCACAGCGAGTCGATCAGCGCGATGCCGCCGCCCAACGTGAAGGCAAAGCGCACGATCGAATCCGTCACGGTATCGAGGCGGCCGAGTTTCGCCTTTGCGACGGTGTAGTCCGCCGCCTTTTGCTGCTCCGTGAGCTGCACCTGACCGGCGAACTGCTCAGGCACGTGGTCACGATGGGCGCGAACAGCCGCGATCTGCCGCGTGGAAAGCCAGAGACGAGTGAGTGTTTCAGCGACGAGCGCGACGAGAAATACGGGTGTCAGCCATTGCATCCCGAAATGGTGCGCGAATTACGGGCGTCGCGAAAGATCAGGACCGGCTTTTCGTTCGCCACCGGCCGCTCGGCGCGCGCCACGGCCTCCAGGACGAGATGATGATGCGGCGACTTGTCGCACACCGGGTCTGCATTGGCGGCATCGCCCGTCATCAGGAACGCCTGGCATCGGCAACCGCCGAAATCCTTCTTCTTCTCGGGGCAGCTGCGGCAGGGCTCCTTCATCCAGTCATCGCCCCGATAGCGGTTGAAGGCGGGGGAGTCGCGCCAGATCCAGGCCACGCTGTGCGATGTCACGTTCGGGAAATCGAGGCCGGGCAGCATCTTCGCGGCGTGGCAGGGGAGCGCTGTACCGTCCGGCGTGATCGTCATGAAGATCGAACCGAGGCCGTTCATGCAGGCTTTCGGGCGATTCTCGAAGTAATCCGGCACGACGAAGAACACGCGCATGCGATCGCCCATGCGCTCACGAAAGCGGTTGGTGGCCTGTTCAGCGCGCTCCACCTGCGCGCGGCTCGGCAGGAGCTGTTCGCGGTTGTGCCAGGCCCAGCCGTAGTACTGCGAGTTCGCGAGCTCGAGGTAGTCCGCGCCCATGCGCTCGGCCATGTCGAGAATCTGTTCGATGTGATCGATGTTCAGGCGATGGATCACCACGTTCAGCACCATGGGGTAGTCGTGCTGCTTGATGAGCGCGGCCACCCGGGACTTGAGGTCGAACGTGCGGGTGCTGCTGAGGAAATCGTTCAGCTCGCGGGTGCTGTCCTGGAAGGAAAGCTGGATGTGGTCGAGGCCGGCGTCCTTCAGGGCCTTGATGCGCCTTTCATTCAGGCCGACGCCTGAGGTGACGAGGTTCGTGTAAAAGCCGAGCTGGTGAGCTTCCGCGACGATGATCTCGAGGTCGTCTCGGCCGAGCGGCTCGCCGCCCGACAGGCCCAGCTGCACGGCGCCGAGCGCGCGGGCTTCGCGCAAGACCTTCAACCACTCGTCAGTAGTCAGCTCGTTGGTCGTTTTCGCGAAGTCGAGCGGGTTGTAGCAGAAGGCGCAGTGGAGCGGGCAGCGGTAGGTGAGCTCCAGGAGTAGCCAGAGCGGGGGCGATACAGGCACCGCCGATGTCTGGGCTGGTGTGCTGGTGGCGCTGGGGTCACTCATTCGGCTGGGCTCACTCATTCGCGTAGCTCGATCCATTTGCGTTCGAGGGCGAGGTTGATGAATGCAACCACGTCCTTGTCGAGGCCGGTGGCTTCGAAGGTTTGCTCGAGGTCCGTCACGATCGCATCGACGTCGCGGGTGCCGTCGCAGCGTTTCAGGATTTCGCCCGCGCTGCCATTCAGCTTCACCATCCCTTCGGGATAGAGCAGCACATGCGCGTTCTGGGCCGGCTCCCACTGCAAGCGAAAGCCCCGCGCAATCGCAGGCTTTGGACTCATTGCGTTACTCCATAGCGAAGCGCCATCGCATCGTTCATCTGCCACAGAACCGCCAGTTTGAATTTCAAGATCTCGATCGCGCGCTCCTGCTGCTCTCGAGTGCGAAAATGATCGAGCGTGAAGGCCAACCCGAACTCCACATCCCGCCGCGCAAGGCTCACGCGGCTCTGAAAGTAGTGCAGGCCCGCTTTGTCGATCCACGGGTAGTGTTCGGGCCAGTTGGCAAGCCGCTGCTTGTGAATCTGCGGCGCGAACAACTCCGTGAGCGACGAGCACACCGCTTCCTGCCACGGCGCGCGCCGGGCGAAGTTCACATAGGCATCGACGGCGAAACGCACACCGGGCAACACATCCACGAGGCTCTCCACACGCTCGCGTGATAGTCCCACCGCTTCCGCGAGGCGCAGCCACGAATCGATGCCGCCCGGCTCATCCCCGTATCCATCGTGGTCGAGAATGCGCTGGACCCAGCTGCGCCGAACCGCGCGATCCGGGCAATTGGAAAGAATCGCGGCGTCCTTGATGGGGATGCTGGCCTGGTAGTAGAAGCGGTTCGCCACCCATCCCTGAATCTGCTCGCGGCTCGCGCCGCCGTTGTTCAGCATCACGTTGAACGGGTGATAGATGTGGTACGCGCTGCCCTGGCTCTGCAGCTTCGACTCGAACTCCTCACGCGACCAGGGCGCATCGTCTGTCACAGCTCGATCTCCATTCCGTCATGGGCGACCTCGACGCCTCGCCGCGTCAGCTCGGCGCGCTCGGGCGAATCCTCATCGAGGATCGGGTTCGTGTTGTTGATGTGAATGAGCACGCGCCGTGTGGTCGGCGCGAGCCGCCCGAGCCACTCGAGCATTCCGCCCGCCCCGCTCTGTGGCAGATGCCCGATGTCCCGCGCGCGCTTGCGTGAGATGCCGAGGCGGATCATCTCGTCGTCGGTCCAGAACGTGCCGTCCACCAGCACGCAGCGCGCGGTCTGCATCGCGCGCCAGATCGGCTCGTCGATCGCGCCGAGCCCCGGCGCATACAGCACGGAGTAGCCCGTGACATCGTCGATCAGCTCGAGCGCGATGTTGTCGCCAGGCACCGGCGACTCCCGATTGGGCGAATACGGGGCCGGTTTGCTCGCCACCGGCAGCGCGCGCCAGCGCACACCACGTACTCCGGCGACAGTAAATTCCTCACCTTCGAGGCCGATGCGATGCCGATCCACCCCGCAGTAATGCGAAAGGACGCCGAGAATCGGGTTGCCGCGCGTGAGATCCGCATACGTGCTGTCCGTGCACCAGAGCGGCCAGGGCTTCGAGGCTTCCCGAAGCATGTACAGGCCGGTGGTGTGATCCACCTGCCCATCGACCAGCACGATGCCGCAGATCGCGCTATCCCGGATCGACCGCCCGGGCTGCAGTACGCTTTGCGCCTGGATCTGCGCCAGCAGGTCCGGCGATGCGTTCACCAGCGCCCATTCCGTGTCCGACCCCGAGGAAACGATGATCGAAGACTGCGTGCGCGCCACGGCCCTCAGCGTGCCGTTGCGCAGGCCCGCGCAGTTCGGGCAATTGCAGTTCCACTGCGGAAAGCCGCCGCCTGCCGCTGAGCCGAGCACCCGGATTTTCACGTGAAGTCCTCAAAGCACGGGCCCGCCGTGAGCCGGACGGGCCCGCGCCGGGAGCCTGCGGGAGGCAGGCTCGCAGCGGCTGCTAGCGATTGGCCACGTACATCGTGATTTCCATGCCAAAGCGCAGATCGATCGCGACCGGAGTTTCCCATTTCATGTGCAAATTCCTCGTTTCAGGATCGTTTCGTCGGTATCGGCGGGTGTCAGCCGGCCCGCCCGTGGCCGATATTCCGGCCTGGCCTGCGACCCCCGACACGGGAACATCATGAAAGTGGTGTCATGAATTTCTTGAGCCGGCCCTGCGTTACCATCCTGCGCACATGAAGCTCCGCACCCGCCTGAACCTGGTCGTCGCCGGCCTCACGGCCCTGTTCGTGGCCGTGCTGTGCGTGTCGGAGGTGCGTAGCACGCGGGATTCGGTGCGTGAGGAGATCGAGGCGGCGAATCGCGTCGCCTCTCAGCTCCTCGGCCGTCTCGCCTCGATCTATTCACGTGAGGGCGGCACGGATCTGACGTTGCAGTTTCTGCAGCAGCTTGGGCGGGTGCGCGCGAACGACATCGTGCTTCAATCCGTCAGCGGGCAAGTGCTTTACCGTTCGCCGCCACCTACCTACAAGGCCGGCCGCACGGCGCCGGTGTGGTTCGCTCGGCTGCTGACGCCGCAAACGCCGCGGCACATCTTTCCGTTGCCGGGCGGCTCGCAGCTCATCGTGGAGTCCGACACCTCGCGCTCGATCCTCGACGCCTGGGATGAGATGGTGCAGCTCGTGGCGCTCTCCGTGATCATGCTGGTGGTGGTGAACGGCCTTGCGTTCTGGCTGGTGGATCGCGCGCTCGCGCCGTTCCCCGTCATCGCGAACGGCCTGGAGCGGCTTCAGCGCGGCGACCTCGCCTTTCGCCTGCCGCCATTGAAGGGGCACGAAGCGGGCGTGATCGGCGCGGCGTTCAACCGCATGGCGCAGGCCGTCGAAGACAAGGTGACCGCCGAGCGCAAGGCGCGCGACGCGGAAACGCGCCTGGAAGAGCGGCAGGAAATGTCCCGCATCGTCGAACAGAAGGTGGAAGAGGAGCGACGACTCATCGCGCACGAGCTGCACGATGAGTTCGGTCAATCGGTCACCGCCATCAGGAGCCTGGCGCAGGCGATCGCTACGCAAGGCGGCACGCGCGATCCGGCCACAGGCGAGGCGGCGAAGTTGATCTCCGAGGAAGCGGCCCGACTTTACGACAACATGCACGGGCTCATCCCACGCCTCACGCCGTTGTCGCTGGATACGCTCGGGCTCGCCAACACGCTCGACAGCCTCGTGAAAGACTGGCAGCGCCGGTATCCGGCCACCGCACTCACCCTGCGACAGAATTTCCCCGCGGACCTCGGCCCGAGCGTAGCGCTCACCATTTATCGGGTTGTGCAGGAAGGGCTCATCAACGCGCTTCGGCACGCGCAGGCCTCTCGCATCGAGACGAGCGTGGAGTCTGATGGCAGGAGCATCGTCGTCACTCTGGTCGATGATGGCGTCGGGCTTCCGGCGGACTGGTCTCGACCCGGGCACTTCGGATTGCGTGGACTCGCCGAGCGGGTGGAACGGCTGCGCGGCACGTTTACCGTCAGCAACTGCCCGAACCGGGGCGTGAAGCTGCGAGCGGAAATTCCGCTGGGAGGTGGCGCGTGATTCGCGTGATGCTGGTTGATGATCACGCCGTCGTTCGCACGGGCTTCCGGCTGCTGCTGCAAGCCGTTCCGGAGATTTCAGTGGTCG
>JBDZVF010000165.1:0-12178 GCA_040255575.1 Pseudomonadota bacterium
CGGAGCCCGGCGCCACGCGCGACACCAGAGCGCCGCCAACGGATTTCAGGCCCATCGCGTCGGCAATGTCGGGCGTGACGTCCTGGATATAGACGCCGAGGCGGCCACGCTGCACCTTGCCGTGTTCCGCGAGCTGGGTGGTGATGTTGCGCACCATGTCGATCGGGATGGCGAAGCCGATGCCGACGTTGCCGCCTGAACGGCTGAGGATGGCGGTGTTGATGCCGACCAGCTTGCCGTCCTGCGTCACCAGTGCGCCGCCGGAGTTGCCGGGATTGATCGAGGCATCCGTCTGGATGAAGTCCTCGTAGTTGTCGGCCGTGACCCCGGAGCGGGACAGGCCGCTGACGATGCCCGAGGTGACGGTGTGCGCCAGGCCGAACGGATTGCCGATGGCGACGACGAAATCGCCCACTTCCACTTTCGAGGAGTCGCCGAGCGCCATCTGCGAGAGCTGGTCGGATTTCACCTTGAGCACCGCGACGTCGGAGGCGGTGTCGGTGCCGACGATGTCCGCCTTGAGATCGTGGCCGTCCTGCAACGTCACGGTGATTTCGCTCGCGTTCTCGATGACGTGGGCGTTGGTGACGATGTAGCCGTTCTTCGCGTCGAAAATGACACCGGACCCGGCGCTCTGGAACTTGCGCGGACCGAGCTCGGGCTGATCGAAGAACCGGCGGAAGAAGGGGTCGTCCAGCAGCGGATTGGGGCTGCGCTGGCTCTGCTTGATGGTGCCCTGCGTGGAGATGTTCACCACCGCGGGCGAGACGCGCTTGATCATCGGCGACAGGGACGGGACCGGTGTCTCGCCTGTCGCGGAAGGGATGGAGGCCGGTATCGCGCCTGCGGCGTGCGCGGGAATCGTGAGGCTCGTCAGGCAGACGGCCGCGGCGAGGCAAGTGAGCGCGTACCGCAAGCGACGGGAAAGGGGAGCGCGTGACATGGGCGATTCCGCTGGATCGGTGGGTCCGGCGCTCATTCTAATGGGCGCAGGCCTTTCGGATAGGAAAGGCCGGCCTTTCTTCACGGCGACGGCCACGGCTGTCTTCGCAGTGGGCCGCGCCGGGTGGCGCGGCCCTCGCGAAGCAGGCCCTGGCCGTGCGCGGCCGGCTCGCCGTTACGCCGCCTGCACCTCGATGCGCTTCGGCTGCACCTGCGCGCGCTTCGGAATGCTCACTTCGAGCACGCCGTTCGCTTGCCGGGCAGTGATGCCGTCGGCCTGAATGGTCTCGGGCAGCGTGAAGCGCCGCAGGAACGTTCCGGCAACGCGCTCCACACGCTCATAGCCGGCATCGGTCTTCTTCGAATCGGACTTGCGCTCGCCCCTGATGGTGAGCACGCCCTTCTCGGCGGTGATCTCGATGTCCTTGCTCTCGACGCCCGGCAGGTCCACCTGCACGACGAAACGATTCTCTTCCTCTCGCACGTCGACCGATGGCAGCCAGGCAACAGCGGTGCGGGCCGGCGCTGCCGCCTCGGTCTCACCGAAGAAGCGCGCGGCAAAATCCCCGAAATCGCGGTGGAAACGGTTCACGAACCCGAACGGTTCGTAGCGGACGATGGTCATGGGCCTTCTCTCCTCAATGCTTCGCGCCACATGCGCGGCTGTTCGCGATTTGCGGACCGGCCACAAAGGTTTCAAGAGGCTGTCAAGCGCCACGTTCGGCGCAGCCGTCAGCTGCGCCTGTGGATAGATCTGTGAACAACCTGTGGAAGGGCTGGGCACAATATCTTGGGGTCGGACGTCGGGGAATTTTTTCCGCCCCGGTGCCGCTCACGCCCTATCCGACGACTGCGGAAACCGTTGTAACTACCGGATTATAGTTGAGTTATTCGGACGAAAATTCCAGCCCGGGCAATCTTGACGCTTCCATGACACGTCATTAGGCTCTGTTCCCCGACACAACATCTTGTATCACCCCCGCCCTCGGTAACCTCGGCCGCGGTGATCAAAAGATGGGTCTCGGGGAGTTTTCCGCAGGGGATTGGATCAGCTGCCTGACAGCAGCGTTGCGTGCTGCTTTCCCCTTCGGATTTGAGGACATGGCCTAATAAAAATCCGGAGTGCCGCGGGCCAATGAATACCGTCGTGAAAATCGAGCCGAAAGACGTCGAGTCGATCGCCTTCCAGGAAGCTTCGCTCGACATCTGGGACAAGAAATATCGTCTCACCGCCAAGGACGGCACGCCCGTCGACAAGACGATGGACGATACCTACAAGCGCGTCGCCCGCGCGCTGGCGGATACCGAACGCGAGGAAGTTCGCGATCACTGGTATGAGCGCTTCCTGTGGGCGCTGCGCCGTGGGGCCATTCCAGCCGGTCGCGTCACCTCCAACGCGGGGGCGCTGGAGCACAAGCCCGCGACTTCGACGATCAACTGCACGGTGTCCGGCACCATCCACGACTCGATGGATGACATCCTGAAGAAGGTGCACGAGGCGGGGCTCACGCTGAAGGCCGGCTGCGGCATCGGTTACGAGCACTCGACGCTGCGTCCGCGCGGCGCGTACGTGTCGGGCGCGGGCGCCTACACGTCGGGCCCGCTGTCGTTCATGGATATCTTCGACAAGATGTGTTTCACCGTGTCCTCGGCGGGCGGGCGTCGCGGCGCGCAGATGGGCACGTTCGACGTCGGCCATCCGGATGTCATGGAGTTCATTCGCGCCAAGCGCGAGAACGGGCGGCTCCGCCAGTTCAACCTGTCGCTGCTCATCACCGATGAGTTCATGCAGGCCGTGCGCGAAGACAAGGAGTGGAAGCTCGCCTTCCCGCTCTCCCTGAAGGAATACGAAGCCGACAAGCCGGACCTCGCCGACACCAGCAAATTCATCTGGCGCGAATGGCCCGTGCATCAGGGCTACGTCGTGAAAGACGACGGGCTCGTGGCCTGCAAGATCTACAAGACCCTGCCGGCGCGCCGCATGTGGGACGTCATCATGTCGTCCACCTACGATTTCGCGGAGCCGGGCTTCATTCTCATCGACCGCGTCAATGAGATGAACAACAACTGGTGGTGCGAGAACATTCGCGCCACGAATCCCTGCGGCGAACAGCCACTGCCGCCTTACGGCTCGTGCCTCCTCGGCTCGGTGAACCTGACGCGCTTCGTGCGCAATCCCTTCACGGAGTTCGCCGAGTTCGACTGGAACGAGTATCGCGAAGTGGTGCGCGTGTTCACGCGCATGCTCGACAACGTGGTGGAGATCAACGGTCTGCCGCTCGAGCAGCAGCGCGGTGAGATCCTGCGCAAGCGCCGCCACGGCATGGGCTTCCTCGGCCTCGGCAGCACGCTCACCTGCCTCGGCATGAAATACGGCTCGCCCGAGTCCGTGAAATTCGCGGAAGACGTGTCGCGCGAGATGGCCGTTGCCGGCTGGGAGGCGGGGCTCGAGCTTGCGCGCGAGAAGGGCCCGGCGCCGATCATGAAGGAAGAGTTCACCGTCACGCAGGAGATGCTCCGCAAGCGTCCCGAGATGGTGAAGGATGGCTGGAAGGTCGGCGCGAAGATCCCGGGCCGCCTGCTGCATGCGAAGTACAGCCGCTACATGCAGCGCGTGGCGGAAGTTGCGCCGGATCTGGTGCACGATCTCGCCGAAGTCGGCGCGCGCTTCACGCATCACACCTCGATCGCGCCCACGGGCACCATCTCGCTGTCGCTCGCCAACAATGCCTCGAACGGCATCGAGCCGTCGTTCGCGCATCACTATTTCCGCAACGTGATCCGGCCGGGCAAGAAGTCGAAGGAAAAGGTCGACGTCTTCTCGTTCGAGCTGCTCGCCTACCGGGAGCTCGTGAACCCGCGCGCCATGCCGGGCTCCATGAACCCCGCGGAGAAGCTGCCGGATTACTTCACGGCGGCGGACGAAGTCACGCCGAAGCAGCACGTCGACATCCAGGCCGCGTCGCAGAAGTGGGTGGACAGCTCCATCTCCAAGACCGCGAACGTGCCCACCGATTACAAGTACGACGACTTCAAGGACATCTACCTGTACGCGCACGAGCAGGGCCTGAAGGGTTGCACCACGTTCCGCTTCAACCCGGAAGCCTTCCAGGGCGTGCTCGTGAAGGAAGAGGATCTCAAGAACACCAAGTACGTGTTCACGCTGGAAGACGGCAGTGAGATCGAAGTGCGCGGCGACGAGGAGATCGAGTACGACGGTGAGAAACACACCGCCGCGAACCTGTTCGACGCCTTGAAAGAAGGCTACTACGGCAAGTTTTGAGAGGGACTCCCCATGAGTGCCATGAAGATCGACAAGAAGATCATCAAATACCGCGTGCGCAAGCCGGAAGACAAGTCGGCGGACGCGGCGGCGGAAACGGGCGCCAAGGGCAAGGGCTCGACCGCCAAGGTGATCCGCATGACGGAGGAGATCCAGCGCCCCGAGGTGCTGATCGGCTCCACCTACAAGATCAAGACGCCCGTCTCCGATCACGCGATGTACGTGACCATCAACGACATCGTGCTGAACGAAGGCACGGAGTCCGAGCAGCGCCGCCCCTTCGAGGTGTTCATCAACTCGAAGAACCTCGACCACTACCAGTGGATCGTGGCCCTGACGCGCGTGATCTCGGCGGTGTTCCGCAAGGGCGGCGACGTCACCTTTCTGGTGGATGAGCTGAAAGCGGTGTTCGATCCGCGCGGCGGCTACTGGCAGCCCGGCGGCAAGTTCATGCCCTCGATCATCGCCGAGCTCGGCCACGTGATCGAAAAGCACCTGCAGACGATCGGCCTGCTCCGCAAGCCCCAACTCGACGAGCACCAGCAAAAACTGGTGGACGAAAAACGCGCCGAGTTCGAAGCCCGCAACAAGCAGACCGACGCCTTCTCCAAGAGCCACTTCCCCGAAGGCGCCCAGCTCTGCTCCAAATGCAGCACCGCCGCCGTCGTGATGATGGACGGCTGCATGACCTGCCTGAACTGCGGCGACTCGAAGTGCGGCTGACGAGGCTCCCCAATCCGCCGAACGCGGCTCAACGCCCACTCAACGGCCACAAAGAACAGAGCCGCCTCCTAGCCGGAACCGCGCCCCCGCCACAGCCTCGAAGCAAAGGCCGCCGCGAGCCTCGAGGCAGAGCGACGTAGCTCCGAAGCAGAGCCGCAGTGACCTTCGAGGCAGAGCCGAAGTGAGCTCCGAGGCAGAGCCGAAGTGAGCTCCGAGGCAGAGGCAACGTAAACCTCGAAGCAGAGGCTGACGCGAGAAAGGCTCCTGGCGGGGGCTTCAAAATACAGGGACGTATTTTGAAGAGCGCCCAGGGATGGCCCGCAGCGTCCCCCGCCAGGAGCCTTTCTCGCGTCAGCCTCTGCCCGCGCAGGCGCCGATTCTTATTTGCCGATTCTTATTTCTGGGACCCGACTCTTAAACAATTCTCAGAAATCGGAAGCAGCCCACAAAAAAAGAACCCCTGTTGTGGGACAGGGGTTTGGTCGCTTGCTTGATTTGTGGAGGAGTGTCGTCGTTCGTTGTTGTTATCTTCAGTTGCTCGAACCCGAATCGGTGGAGTAAGTCCGTCTCAGGTTTTCGGCAATCTTCTTCGTGTATCCGCTAGCTTGTTTTCCTTCCCGGGTCGGCACTGTGCCGCCCTGCTGGTGAGAAGAATTGCAACGCGCATGCCAGCGCGCCAACACGCGCGCCCCATGTGACATCTTGCATCTGCGACGTAGTTCAACTGTGACGTACTGCGCGCTATGCGAGCCTTCGACCCCTGCCGCACCGTCTTATGTCGGAGTCGGCAGGGGGGTCGGAAAACGCCCGTTGTCAAAGACATCGACGCTCATTCCGATGAAAAGTGTGCGGCGCGTCGGCTGCGCTGCACTCAACTCGTTGATGACGCGGGCGAAATCGCTCCCCGCTGAGGTGTAAATGAACTCGACATCGGTGACGCACGCCGCCCGGGCCCCCAAACGTCCGCACCTGAGCATGATTCGCTGGCTCGCCGGCTGGCTGCTGATGCTCGTGGTGGTGCCGGTGCTGGCGGCGGAGAGTCCGGTGCCGCGTCCGCCCGGTCTCGAGCGCGACGTGCAGTTCTGGATCCGTGTGTACACGGAGGTGACCACCAACGGCGGCTTCCTGCACGACGATCGCAATCTCGGCGTCATCTACGAAAAGCTCGATTTCGGCACCAACGCGAGCCCGCGCGCGCGCCAGAAGCTGGTGGACGAGAAGCGCAACAAGTACATCGCGGCCCTCAGGCGCATCGCGCACGCCCACGACGGCTCGCTCTCGGCGGACGATCAGCGCATCAAGGAGATGTGGGGCGAAGAAGGCACTCCCGCGCGCCTGCTCGCCGCGGTCGACAGCATTCGCTTCCAGCTCGGCCAGGCGGATCGCTTCCGCGAAGGGCTCGTGCGCTCCGGCGCGTGGTCGAGCCACATCGCCGAGGTGTTCGCGAACCAGGGCCTGCCGGCGGAGCTCGCGGTATTGCCGCACGTCGAGTCGTCGTTCAATCCGGCCGCGTATTCCAAGGTCGGTGCCGCGGGCCTGTGGCAATTCATGCGCTCGACCGGCCGGCGCTACATGCGCATCGATAACGCGATCGACGATCGTCTCGATCCCTTCCGATCCACCGAAGCGGCCGCGCAGCTTCTTGCGTACAACTATCGCCTGCTCGGCACCTGGCCGCTTGCGCTCACCGCGTACAACCACGGCGCCGCCGGCATGCGGCGCGCGAAAGAGGCGGTGGGCACGGATGACATCGAACGCATCGTGCGCAACTACAAGAGCCCGACGTTCGGGTTCGCCTCCCGCAACTTCTACGTGTCGTTCCTCGCGGCGCTCGAGATCGACCACAACCCGGAAAAGTACTTCAAGAACATCGAGCCGCTGCCCGAGGTGAAATTCGCGGAGGTGCAGACGCCGTCCTTCGTGCCGGTGAGCGCGCTCGAACGCGCGCTCAAGATCGATCGTGCGACGCTGCGGTCGCTGAACCCGGCGCTCCTGCCGGCGGTGTGGGCCGGGCAGCGCCACGTTCCGAAAGGCTATCGGCTGCGCCTGCCACTCGGCGGCGAGAAATGGACGACCGAGCTTCTGGCGCAACGCCTGACCCCGACCGAGCAGTACGCGAGCCAGCCGCGAGATCGGCAGTACCGGGTGGCTCGGGGTGACACCCTTTCCGGGATCGCGGCGAAGTATGGCGTGACGATCGAGACGCTCGCGCAGCTCAACGGCCTGAGCAATCACGCGAAGCTGCGCGCCGGTCGCACGCTGATCCTGCCGTCTGGCCCTGCGGTCACCGTCGCTGCGGCCGCGGCAGCCCCGCAGCCTGCGACAGCGGCGGCGAAGCCCGAAGCGGAGCTCGCCAGCGTTTATGTGGTCCGCCGTGGCGACTCGCTTTCGGAGATCACGAAGAAGACCGGGCTGAGCGAAGCGCAGCTCCTGAAGATCAACAAGCTCAAGAACCCGAACTACATCTACGAGGGGCAGAAACTCGCGCTGGCCCTGCCGGGTGAAACGCCGTCGGCGGCAGCGATTGTCGCCGCCAACACGCCGCCTGCCGAATCCACTGCGGCGATCAGCGCTTCCGCTGCGCCTGGGAGTGCTCCGGCACGCACCCGGCCGCCCGTGCCGCCGGTCGCTGCCAAACCGAATCAGCCGCCGGCGAAGCCGGTGGTCGTCGCCTCTGCCTCGCCGCCCGCTGGCGTATCCGCCGAGGAAGCCGAGCGCGAGAGCGATGAGGATGAGCAAGCCGTCGCGGTGACCGGCCGCTCGGCCGCGCGTGCCCAGCCTGTCTCCGCGACACAGGCGGATGCGCTGGGCCCGGCGCTCGGTCCCGCCATCGAAACGCCAAACACGGCGGACCCGATCGATTACTCCGTCGGCAAGGACAACACCATCTACGTCGTCGCCGAAGAAACGCTCGGTCACTACGCCGACTGGCTCAAGGTGACCGCGCAGCACCTGCGGCAGGTGAACAAGATGAAGTTCGGCCGGCCGGTGATCGTAGGCCGCAAGCTGAAACTCGACTTCTCACGCGTGTCGGCCGAGGACTTCGAGCGCACGCGCCGCGAGTTCCATCGCTCGCTGCAGGCGAGCTACTTCGCGGGCCACCGCATTCTCGGCACCGAGGTCTACATCGTTCGCCGCGGCGACTCTTTGTGGACGGTGACCCAGCGCTACGACCGTCTGCCGATGTGGCTGCTCCAGCAGTACAACCCCGACGTGGATTTCGGCGAGATGCGCCCCGGCACGGAGCTCGCCGTGCCGAAGGTCGAAGAGATGAGCGACGCGGTGGGCTAGCCCTTACGTGCGAACGCGTGTGAGGAACGCGTTGACCGCGGAGATGGCCTGCCCTTCGACGACGTAGCTGTCCGGCTCGGGCGCATCCGCGGCTTTCGTGGTGATGCGGATGCGGGGCGCGCTCGCGAGGCAATCGAGCACTTCGCCCGATAGTCTGAAGTACCACTGCGCGCTCCAGGGAGCGGGCATCTTGTAGGGCGGGCTCGAGAGGCCGATCTGTTGCAGGGAGGCGTTGAGCGGCTCGAGCGGCACGACCTTCTCGCCGCAATACACCTGGGGCACGCTGAGCGATCCTGCGGCCTGCGGCGCGGAGACCCACAGGAACAGCTCGTGCGACCCCATCCTGTTCGTCTCGAATGGAGCAACGTATGCGAACGGATCGGAGTTGGATCCCCGTGCTTTCTCCACGACCAGCTCGACCGGTTTCGGCATGAGGGTGACGGTGGTGCCGGTGTTGGGGTCGAGGCGCTCGCTGTCGCCCTCCTGGGGCGCGGTGGCGCAGCCTGCCAGGGCCAGGAACGCGGCGCCCATCGCAATGCCCGTACGAACTCGAATCACGCGAAGCCTCCCCGCTGAAGCGCGGCCATTATCGATGTGAACCGTCCCCTGCCGCAAAACGCCGACAAAATGGCTATCGCATTCACGGACACGGTTGCGAAAAACGGCAACCGTGCACGTCGCCCGCGAGGGGCGCAGCCCCTATAATCCGGCAAGATTTTGCAAGTACTTGTTTGATCGGAAAATGAAGTCCTTCTGGCGTCTCCTGCTCCCCGCGCTCGTTCCGCTCTTCGCGCTCTGCGGCGCGGCCTTCGCCGACTCCGTCGATGCCACCAAGGCGAGCGTCATGCAGAGCCCCACCGCCACCATGCCCACGGCCGATCGGGTGGTCGTGTATAAAGGTGAGCGCAAGATGCTGCTGATGCGCGGGAACAGCATCCTGCGTACCTACAAGATCTCGCTCGGGCTGAACCCGATCGGGCACAAGGAGCGGTCCGGGGACTTCCGCACGCCCGAGGGCACTTACCGCCTGACCCGCCGCAATCCGCGCAGCGATTTCTTTCTATCCATCCAGGTGTCTTACCCGAACGATGCGGATCTGAAGAAAGCGCGCCGCAACGGCTGGGACTCGGGTGGCTCGATCATGATCCACGGCCTGCCGAACCAGCTCAAGCACACGCCCGCCTATTACGCGAACAGCGATTGGACCGATGGCTGTATCGCGGTCTCGAACTCCGACATGCTGGAGATCTGGCTGCTGACCGCGGACAACGCGCCGATCGAAATACTTCCGTAGTCGCAAGAAGCGCCCGTTGCGGGGCGCGCGCGCTCTCGCGGCTTTTTCCCAATGAGGGGCCAGTGGAAAGCAGCATCGTCGTTCCCGAATTCGTCGACGCGGACGTCGGCCCGCGCGGCAGCCTGGAGCATCTCTCGCAGGGCGAGATCCGCAAGCTGCTCGACACGAGCCAGGGCGGCTTGTATCCGCTCTTCCGCAAGTGCGCGCTTGCCGTGCTCAACAGCGGCGCCGACACGGACAACGCCAAAGAGATCTTCGATCGCTACGCCACCTTCGACATCCAGGTGGTGCGGCATGCCTGGGGCATTCGCCTCGACATCCACAACGCTCCCGCCCAGGCCTTCGTCGATGGCGAGATGATCCGCGGCATCAAGGAGCATCTCTTCGCCGTGCTGCGCGACGTGGTGTTCATCGCGAACGACATCGTCGAGAGCGGGCGTTTCGATCTCAGCGATTCGGCCGACATCACCAACGCCGTCTTCCACGTGCTGCGTAACGCGCGGCTGCTCGACGTGCGCTCGCGCCCGAACCTGGTCGTGTGCTGGGGCGGTCACTCGATCGGCAACGCCGAGTACAAGTACACGAAGAAGGTCGGTTACGAGCTGGGCCTTCGTGGGCTGGATGTGTGCACAGGCTGTGGCCCGGGTGCGATGAAGGGCCCGATGAAAGGCGCGACGATCGGCCACGCCAAGCAGCGCATCCAGAACGGCCGCTACATCGGCCTCACCGAGCCCGGGATCATCGCTGCCGAGCCGCCCAATCCCATCGTGAACCAGCTCGTGATCATGCCGGACATCGAGAAGCGCCTCGAAGCGTTCGTGCGCCTGGCTCACGGCATCGTCGTCTTTCCGGGCGGCGCGGGCACGGCGGAGGAAATCCTGTATCTGCTCGGCATCCTGCTCGATCCCGCCAATCGCGAGCAGCCCCTGCCGGTCGTGCTCACGGGACCCGAGGAGAGCGCCGGCTACTTCGAGCATCTCGGCCGCTTCATCGCCGGCACGCTCGGGGAGGACGCGCTCAAGCGTCTCACGATCATGATCGACGATCCTGCCGGCGTTGCGAGGCATCTCGCGGCTGGCATGCAGCAGGTGCGTGAGTTCCGCAAGAAGCAGAGCGACTCCTACAACTTCAACTGGCTGCTCTCGGTGCCGGAAGACTTCCAGCATCCGTTCGAGGTCACGCACGCCTCGATGCGCGCGCTCGAGCTGCAGCGGGATCAGCCGGTGCACACGCTCGCGGCGAACCTGCGGCGCGCGTTCTCCGGCATCGTGACGGGCAACGTGAAGGAATACGGCATCCAGGCTATCGAAAAGCTCGGGCCGTATGAGCTGCACGGCGATCCCTCGCTGATGAAGCTGCTCGATGAGTTGCTGGCCGCGTTCGTTGCGCAGCTGCGCATGAA
This sequence comes from Pseudomonadota bacterium, assembly GCA_040255575.1. GTDB lineage: Bacteria > Pseudomonadota > Gammaproteobacteria > Steroidobacterales > Steroidobacteraceae > JADGHX01. Next base: position 10,936 of record JBDZVF010000165.1, read on the forward strand.
GTTGCCCGGTACCACTTACAAGCCTTGCTATCGACTCGTCGCGTAACATAACGCGAGCGTTTCATTGAGCAGTTCGCGTGTTGCGCGAATCTGCGGCAATTGCTTGCCGCACCCCCCAAGTCTTCGTGAACCAGTTCCTGCGTCGCCCGGGTTGAAGCCGTACTCTGTGGCCAAGTTTTTCTGGAGCTGACATGAGTTCATCTGACAGGGGGCGCAGCGACCCGCCACCGGTGCGTACGGATACGGCACCGGTCGCGAAACCCGGCGTGCCCAAAGAAACCGATGCCTACGCAACGTGGCTCGACCGCATGCAGCGGGCGCGCGCACGACATGCGGCGATTACGAAGAATCTTTACACCTGGTCCAACTACAAGAATTGGGCGGACCGGATGAAGGACTCCTTCGACGACGACGAACCGGCCCCGACCGCGTCGCCTAAGAAGTAGCGCTGGCCGTTACCGGCGCTGCCGAGGGCGGTGGGCTTGCGGCGGGTTCGCTCGGCCCGGGCTTTTCGAGCCAGTGGATGAGCGGCTCCCACTGCTCCACGTCTTCCCGTGCGACGTAAGTCTTCATCTCGTGCACGCCGATACCGAGCTCGGCGGCCCGCACGTAATTCTGCGAGTCCCGGATCGTCGTGATGATCGGGATGCCCAATGTCTGCAGGAACCGGATCAGCGACTGATACGTCAGCGTATTGCGACGGATTCTGTTGGCCACCACTCCGATGCGATCATCCTCGCGACGAATCTTCGCCACCAGCAGGAGGTCCCGGATGATCCGGGAGCAGGCATGGATATCGATGTCCGACGGCAGCACGGGAACGATGATCTTGTGCGCGTCCCGCGTCGTGTCCGGCAGCCGGGGCGAGTCGAGCGCGGCCGGCGTGTCCACGATCACGTGGGTGGCGTGCGGCGGAACGCGCAGCTGGAAGGCGCGGGTGGTGCGGGCGTCGTTCTCGTAAGCCGCGATCACGTGGATCGGCGGCTGCGCGGGCTGGCGCTTCTTCGCCCACCGCACCGAGGAGCCCTGCGGATCGAAATCCATCAGGACCGGCTTTTGCTGGCGCGAGGCGTAATAACTCGCCAGGTTGATCGCGAGGGTCGTCTTGCCCGAGCCCCCTTTGGGGTTCAGGACGACGATGCGCTTCATGAGGGTTGAGACCTTGTCTTGCCTTATGTATGTCGAATCGCGACGCCTGCGCGGCCGGATCGGTTACCGCTCAGAGCCTACGCACGCACTGCGC
>JBDZVF010000166.1:0-12059 GCA_040255575.1 Pseudomonadota bacterium
GCTTTCGCCTGCTTCCACCGACCCGATGCACCCGAAGGTGCATCGCGTACCGAATCTCATCCCGCCGCCGGTCTGCGCCTGGCTCATCGCGCGAGCGCAGGGTCGGCTCGAGCCTGCGACCGTCTACGACGCCGTGATCAAGCGCGACCTCGTGCACGAAATGCGCACCAACACGCTCGCGAACTTCGACTACGCGACGCTGGATGTCGTGCAGTTCCTCGTGCAGGCCCGCATGGCGCACACGTGCGGCTATCGCATGCAGCATTTCGAAGCACCGATGGTCCTGCACTACGAGCCGGGCCAGCAGATCACGCCGCATTTCGACTTCATCGATGTCAACGCGCCGGACTACGAGCAGCAGATTCGCGAGCAGGGCCAGCGCATGATCACGTTCCTGCTCTACCTCAATAATGACTACACCGGCGGCGAAACCACCTTTCCGAAGCTCGGTCTCGTGAATCGCGGCACGATGGGCGACGGTTTCTATTTCATCAACGCGCACGAGGATCGCTCGCCGGATCGCAACATGCTGCATACCGGCTCTCCTCCCACCGCGGGCGAGAAGTGGATCGTCACCCAATTCATCCGAGATATTCCGCTCCGACCTTGAGCCCGCCCCGGCGACCCGCGTCGCCAGGGCATCCTCTATCGTCTTCGATCAGCCGCGAAGCCGATCCGTCATCAGCCGATCAGAAGCTCATCGTCAGGCTCAGCGAGTAGCGGCGGCCCACGAGGTCGCCGTACGGGTCGAACGTGCCGAAGCCTCCCGTCTCATCGGCCACGAAGTAGCCACCGACATCCGGTTTCTTGTTGAAGAGATTGCTGATGCTGGCGCTCACGGCCACCGGCCCGAACCTCGAAGCGGCGTTGAGGTTGAACAGGTTGTTCGAGGGGTAGCCGGCGATCGTCGGGCTCGGCTGGTTGGTCGTGAGGAGACCCTCGGTGCCCTTGCGGAAGAGCCAGTTCAGCGACACCCGGCTGTCACCCCAGTTGTAGGCGAGAGTGGTATTCGTGCGCAGCTTGGAAGCGCCCGCGTACCCCGCGAAGTTGAATATCGCGCCACCGACTGTGATGGGCTGGCTCTGATCCTGCAGGAAGTTCGCGCTCACATTGACCGCGAAGTTCCCCGGCAGCGAGGCGAGCCCGAGGTCAGCCATCGCCGCGCTCCAGCGAATGGAGGTGTCGATACCCGAGACGCTGAGCTCGCCGATGTTCGCGTACCTGGCGGTCACGGTCCGGATGCCGCCCGACACCGGATCGCGCTCGATCAGCTGGCAGTAGCCGGACGGATCGTTGAGATCGTAGTTCGGGTTCTGGCCGTTCACGTTGAAGCAGGCGTTCATGATGAGCTGCCCGCTCAGCACGTCGATCGGATCGCTGATCTTGATCTTGTACCAGTCCACCGTCGCCGTGATGCGTTCGGCCAGCGCGTGCTCGAACGGTGAATTGAAGACGAGACCGGCCGTGTAGGTGTCACCCTTCTCGCTCTCGAGATCCGGGTTACCCGCGAACGTCAGCACGCCACCGAGCTGCGTGAAGTTGTTCGGGTCGGCGTGGAAGACCGACGCATTGTTGGCACCGTAGGCGTTGATCTGCGCCGAGCACAGCGCCTGCAGCTTCGCGCGGTCCGGGTTATTCACCTGGTTCGACTGGGGCAGGTTCTGCGCCACGTTGGTGAGGCAGGGATCGGTGCCGACACCCGAAAGCTGCGAGCTCACGGTGCGCGACGTGTACAGCTCCGCGATATTGGGCGTGCGCTCGGCCCGGTTGTAGCCGCCGCGGAAGCGCAGCCACGAGATCGGCTCCCAGCTCAGCTGCGCCTTGTAGGTGGGCACGTCCTGACCCGTGCTGTACTCGGAGTAGCGGCCGCCCAATTCGAGCTCGAGATTGCGGATGCCCGGCAGATCCTTCAGCAGCGGGATCAGCAACTCGCCGTAACCCTCTTTCACCGACACCGCGCCATCGACGAAGCCGACGCCGAACTGGCCCGCCGAGGTATCGCCGATGAAGTCGCTCTCGCGCAGCGAATCGGGCGTGAAGGTGTAGGTGTTCTTGCGCCAGGTCACACCGACGGCCGACCGAACCTCACCCGCCGGCAGGTTGAAGAGACCGCCCTGCAGGTTCAGCTCGATGTCCGTCTGTCGCATGGACTCCCGGTCGGTCTGGTTCGCCACGACCGCCTCGATGCAGTCCTGGGAGATCTGAAGCGTGCCGGCCGCCTGCGCGAACGGATCGAGACCGCTCGTGCAGTTGAGCACCTTATTCGAGACACCCAGGCTCTGCGCGCTATAGCCCTTGCCGTAGTTCGGCGCCGTGATGATGTTGTAGTAGTTCAGCGCCGAAATGTAGCCGACATACTGCGTGTTGGTGCGCGATTCACCGTGCGAAATGAACGTGTCCCACGTCCAGTCCGACAGGCCCAGATCGCCGCGGAAGCCGCCCGTGAACTGGTAGTTGGTGATGTCGTTGACCGTTCCGCGCGGCGGCAGGTACGTCAGCTGATTGGAAAGGCGCCACGCCGAGTTCGGGCCGCAGATCTTGAACGTCTCACCCGTGTTCGGATCCATCGCGACGGTGTACGCCGGACGTCCGTTCGCGGCTGGCACCTGCGCCGTGTGCCCGTTGAGCGCGGCATTCGCGTCGATGGAGCGCAGCTCGCAAACCGACATGCCGTTGAACGGGCTCGTCGCCGTGGGCCCCTGGTTGAACTGGCTCGTGGCCGTGGCGAGCTGCACATCCGGACGGGAGCTGAGCAGGATCTGCATTTCCGGGCTCACCGGGAAAGCCTGCTGCATCGTGCAGCCGCCGGTGGGCGCGCAATTGGTGCCGCGCTTGCCGCCCACCCGGTATTCCGGAAGCGTGTCGCCGATGGCGAGGCCAGGTGCCGGCGACTGCGCGATCGAAGGCAGGTATTTCGCGTTCGGGTCCGAGTGATACGGGATCGCCACCGCGAACGCACCGCTCGTGGGCGCGGGCTCGCGGCGCGTTTCCGTCTTCGAGTTCGCGAAGCTGATGACGGAATACGCGCTCACGTGATCGTTGAAGTTGAAGTCTGCGTTGCCGAACAGCGTGAAGCCCTCACGTGGGCTCGTGAGCCGGCGGCCGTAGTCCACGCGGTTCAACTGAGGCGTGCAGGCGGTCTGGAACCCCGCGACCCTGTTGTTCTGGTTAGCGGCGTAATTGCAGGTGATTTCATCGGGAGCCGCTTCCGTGCCGCCGAGCGGGCCCGTGTAGCCTTGCGGACCGAACTGCGGCGTGATGCCCGCCACCGCCGGGCCGTTTGCCTGGCGCGTGAAGAGCGTTCCATCCGGATTGAAATAGAAACCCCCCGGCGTGAGGTTCGTGACGCAGTTGATGTTCGTGCAGGTCCGGTCGAAGAACACCTGGTTGATCGCCGCCTGCGCTGGGCTGTTGCCCGCCCACGTGTTGTTGAACACGTTGTTTGAGCCACCACCGCCGTTCAGCGCCCGATTGGTGGTGGTACAGAGCGTGCCCGGCGCGTAATCGCCAACCTGCACGGTGTTGCAGCCGGCGCCCGCCGCGCCCGGGGCGTATCCCGGATAGACGCCGAACAGGTAATCGCCGGAGGTGGAGAGAGGCGACTCCATCACATCCCGAAACCAGCTGCGGTTCTTCCACAGCGAAAGCTCGCGCTTGCTGTAGTCGATGCCCACCATCGCATGGCCCTTGCCCGCGAGGTTGGTGCCGATCAACGTGGAGAACTGCCATTCCTTGCCGTCACCGCCGGCTTCGTTGACGCCGCCGCGTGCGCGCACCTCCATGCCTTCGAAGTTGTTGCGGATCTTGATGTTCGTGACGCCGGCGAGCGCGTCCGCGCCGTACACCGAGGAGGCACCGCCCGTGATCACCTCGATGTTGTCGATGACGATCTGCGGGATGGTGTTGAGGTCGACCGCGCCGGACGCATTGCTCGAGATCGCGCGACGACCATCGACGAGTGTCAGCGAGCGGTTGGGGCCGAGGCCGCGCAGGTTCACCGTCGCAGCGCCAGGGGTGTAGGTGCCGAGGCGCGCGTTGTCGATGGGCCGCGCGGTGTCGAACATGTTGCCGGAGCCTGCACCGCCGGCCACGTCACCGGCGGCGGAGAGGCTCGTGACCGCGCTGCCGCCCGCAAGAGGTCCGCCCGCCATGAACTCCGGCAACTCGTTGAGGGCCTGCTCGATCGAGATGTAAGAGCTCTTCTCCAGGATCTCGCGCTCGACGGTCACGAGCGGGCTCGTGGTCTCGGTGTCCCGGCGCACGATGCGCGAACCGGTAACCGAGACCTCCTGCAGCACGGGTTCTCTTTCGGCGGGCGTGGTGGCGGCAGGAGTGGCCTCCTGCGCCAGCGCCGACATTGCACAGCTCGTGGAAATCGCCGCGGCCACGGCGGCGCGGATCAGCCACCGCGCATTCGGTGAACGCAGTTCACCATTGGCATTCAAGGCCTTCATCAGTTTATTCCCCCTGTAAGGACTGTTCTTCGTGCGCGTCCGCCAAAAGCGTTCGGCGTCTTCTTTGTTGTTATTCGAGGGACCTGTGGACGCTGGGGCGCGATCTTCCTGCGCCGGGGGTGCGCGGTTCTTAACCGAAGAGGAAGCGCGTACGACCCCATACGGAAGGGGCCGTACGCCTCGAAAATGCGCCGGGTGACAGTGCGGGGTGCGCTACGAACGTAGCCGATTGATTCCGCTTACTGTGTATACGTTAGATATACAGCGGGGGAGTGATCCCGGGAGAGTTACACGCCGGACACGATGCGCATGTCGCGGATCACACCGCCATCGAGCGCGGCGAGCGCGGCCTGGTAGGCGGGGCTTTCGTGAGTGGCGAGCGCCTTCTCGACAGAGTCGAACTCGATGATGACGGTGCGCTCGGCGAGCCCGTCCTCGTATGCCTTCGCCGCGGGCGCGCGCGCCAGGAAGCGACCGCCACCGGCTTCGATGGCCGGTCCCGCAAGTTTCGCGTACGCCGCGAGCTTGTTCGGGTCGAGAACCTTGCGGTAGCAGCTGATCCAGTACGCCTTGGCCATGAAGAAATCCTCGTCACAAGAAGGTCAGGACGGGGATTGTATATTGCGCGCGGAGACGATCGACGCGATCGTCTGCTGAAGTTTCGAATACTCCACCGGTTTTACCAGATGATCGGCAAAGCCGGCCATGCGTGCCCGCTCGCGATCGGCCTCCTGCCCATAGCCGGTGAGGGCGACCAGATGGATCGGCTGTGGATGGCTCTCGCGAATGCGGCGCGCGACCTCGTAGCCGTCGATACCCGGCAAGCCGATATCGAGCAGCACCACGTGCGGGCGAAAAGACGCCACGGTCTGCAGGGCCTGGGGCCCGGCGAACGCCACCTCAACTGAATGGCCGTCCAGCGCGAGGAGGCTGCTGAGCGTCTCCGCCGCGTCCGCGTTGTCATCGACGACCAGGATGCGGCTGGGTGCGGTCGCGTCCGCTGTGTCCACACCGCCGAAAGCTTCCAGTTCCACCGCAAGCGGCAACCGGATTTCGAATCGGGCGCCCTGATTGGGCCCGGCGCTGGACGCGCTCACGGCCCCGCCGTGCATCTCGACGATGCGTCGAACGATGGAGAGGCCGACGCCGAGCCCGCCTTGCGAGCGATCAAGCGTGCGCTCGCCTTGCACGAACAAATCGAACACGTGCGGCAGGAGCTCGCTCGAAATGCCGACGCCGTTGTCGCTGACCGTGACTCTCGCCTGACCATCGGTCTCGGCGGTCTCGATGCGGATCTCGCCTGCGGAGTCGCTGTATTTCACGGCATTCGTGAGAATGTTCCCGATGCATTGGGAAATGCGTTCCGGGTCGGCATTCACGATCAGGCGCTGACGGCTCGACACCACGGCAACCCGCATGCCCTTCTGCCGGAGCTGTGGATCGACGGTCTCTATGGCACGGCTGACGATATCGGCGAGCGAAACGGCCTTGCGACGCAGATCGATGCGCCCGAGTGTGATCCTGGAGATATCCAGCAGGTCGTCCACCAGGCGCGTGAGGTGCGTCACCTGACGCGAAACCGTGCCGAGTGTGGCGCGCACGCCCGGATCATCAGCGAACTTGCGAAGCAGAAGCTCGTTCGCATTGCGAATGGGCGCGAGCGGATTACGCAGCTCATGCGCGAGCATCGCGAGGAACTCGTTCTTCTGGCGGTCCGCAGCTTCGAGCTGGTGTTGCTGACGCTTGAGCGCTCGCTGTGTTTCGCGGCGCTCGAGCAACGCACCGACCCGCGCAAGAAACTCACGCGCATGGAAGGGCTTGATGACGTAGTCGTCTGCGCCGGCGCCGAGCCCTTCGATACGGGCTTCTTCGCCGGCTCGCGCGGACAGCAGGATCACAGGAATATCCTGCAGCGTGCGATCGGAACGCAGCGCCTTGAGCAAACCGAAGCCGTCGAGCCTCGGCATCATGATGTCAGAGAGAATCAGGTCGGGGCGCGAACGTCGCGCGGCTTCGAGCGCCTGCTGGCCATCCATCGCGAGCTCCACCTGATAGTGCGCGCCGAGCAGGTCGCGAACGTACGCGCGCATGTCGGCGTTGTCGTCCGCAAGCAGGATGCGGGAGTTGTACGTGGATGCGAACCGGTTGTCCGGCAGGCGTGCAGAGGGCTCTATGGGTGCGAGGGCTTTCGGCTCCTCTGGCAGCCAGCGCAGAGCTTCCTGCACGTAGGTCTGCGCGGCAACGCCCGTCGACGGCAGGGGCGGAGCCTCGCGCTGCTCACGCGGCACATGGGCGGTTCCGAACGGTACGCACACCCGAAACGTCGTGCCGCGCCCGGGCTCGCTGCTCACGTCGATGGTGCCGCTATGGAGGCGAACCAATTCCTGCACGAGCGCAAGGCCGATGCCGGAGCCTTCATGCGTCCGCGCTTCCGAGCCTTCCACGCGATAGAAGCGCTCGAAGAGGCGGGGCAGGTGCTCTTCGCCAACCCCCACACCCGTGTCGCTGACTTCGAGCACGGCATTGCGGTCATCACGATACAGCCGCACACGCACGCTCCCCGCCAGCGTGTACTTGAATGCGTTCGAGAGAAGATTGAGCACGATCTTCTCCCACATCTCCCGGTCGACATACACCGGCTCACCGAGGGTCGCGCACTCGACTTCGAGCGCCAGGCCCGCGCGCTCCATCGCCGAGCGGAACGTGCTGGAGAGATCCGCAGTCAGTGCCGCCAGGTCGACGGGCACGAAGCGTGACTGGATGCGGCCCGCTTCGAGGCGCGCGAAATCGAGCAGCGAGTTCACGAGCTTCAGAAGGCGCTGGGCGTTGCGGTTGGCCAGATCGATGCCGGTGCGGATCGAGGCGGGCGTCTCCGGAGAGGCGAGTGCATCTTCCAGGGGGCCCAGCATCAGTGTGAGCGGTGTCCTGAACTCATGGCTGACGTTGGAAAAGAACGCCGTCTTGGCGCGATCGAGCTCCGCCAACGCGGTCGCGCGGCGACGTTCCTGTTCATACGCGCGAGCGTTGGCGATGGCCGTGGCGATCTGCGCCGCCACGAGATCGAAAAAGCCCGCGTACAAGGTATCGAAACGGATGCAGGCACTGATGCCGAGCACCAGTGCACCCGCCGGCCGATACGCCACGTTCGATTTGATCGGCAGCACGATGGCGGAATGCGGCGGATAGGGCCACGGGCCCGGCGGAACGGGCGAGAGCACGTCACTGAGCGACTCGAGGGTTTGCGGCGTTTCCGTCCGCAACGTTTGCACGACGGGCCAGGCGAGCTCCTTTGCCGTGGTCTCGATATGAGTCACCTGCGGGCCGGCGAGCGTGGCGGCGATGCCGGTGGATCCGGATTGACGCAGCTCGCCCGTGGCTTCGTCGAGCAGGTAGACGAGAGCGAAGGGCACGTCCTTCGGATGGTGCGACAGAACATCCAGCGCCATCCGGCACGCATCTTCGTCCGTCTTCGTTTCCGCGAGGCGCGCGCTCAAGTCACTGAGGATGCCGACGCGCCGCTGGCCGATGACCTTGTCCGTGATCTCGTGCACCGTGGCCAGCACGCCGCCGATGCCGCGGGGCGCGGTGTCATCCGGCACCGAACTGTAGGCGACGGTGAAGTGGCTTTCCTCCGGGAAGCCGTGCCGCTGCACGATCAGCTCGTGATCTTCGATCCAGGTGGGCGGGCCGCCGTTGAATGGCGTATCCACGAGTGGGCCGACGACGTCGTACACCTCGTGCCAGCACTCACGCAGTGGCTTGCCCATTGCCTGCGACGGATGCTTGGTGCCGAGAACCGGGATGTAGTAATCGTTGTAGATCTGGATGTAGTCCGGTCCCCACCACAACAGGTGTGGAAAGCGGTTGGCGAGCACGAAGCGCACCATCATGCGCAGGCTCGATGACCATTGCGACGGCGCACCGATCGGAGTGCTCGCCCAATCGATCGAGCGCATGACGAGCGCGGTTTCGCCGTCGCCCGCGAGACAGTCGCTCCCCTCGGCGAGACTTTTGATGTCGTGCTCCGCCCCGTCGGGGCAGAGAGGATATGAGCTCACCAGCGTGACACGCTCTTGTCGGATTCGCGGATTCTACAAGTGGTTTCGCGGCATGTGTCCCCCTCGCGACGCGGGAACGTTGCTTGCTGCGATACACTCCCGCGCGTGAAATTTAGAGGCCGCATACGGCTGCTTTTTGCAGCAACGCTGACTGTGCTGGGCGGTGTGATTTATGCGCGGTGGCCGCGTCGAGCGCTGCCCGCTAGCGCGAGCGCGGATCGAGTGCTGGTTCGCAAGAGTGCGCGGCGATTAGAGCTCTACCACGGCACGCAGCTATTGCGCGCTTACTCGATAGCACTTGGTCGCAACCCGCTGGGACACAAGCGCGAGGAGGGTGACGGTCGCACGCCCGAGGGACGATACGTGCTCGATTATCGCAACCCTCGCAGCTCATATCGCAAGGCGCTTCATGTCTCCTATCCATCGCCCGCCGACGCGCTCGCCGCGCGCAGTCGCGGCGTCAGTCCGGGCGGATTGATCATGCTTCACGGCGTGCGCAACGGCCTCGGTTTCGTCGGGCGGCTGCATCGGCTCTTCGACTGGACCGACGGCTGCATCGCCGTGACGGATGCGGAGATCGATGAGATCTGGCGCAGCGTGCCGGACGGAACACCGATCGATATCGAGCCCTGAGGCGATCCCGCCACTTTCCGTTAACAAAACGCGCCGTGTAGGCGCATTCGTACACGCTTTAAGGGCCCGCACCTTCCCCGAAAGGCGAGGTTCCGGTTGAGATCGTAGCGTTCGCCAAGCGTTTGATGGATAGTCAGCGGGCACACCGCGTCATAAGCACAAGGCAGGGACCCATGCGTATCGCAGGCTCGACCCTAGTTGCCATAACGCTGCTGTTTACAGCCGGCGCCGCGGTTGCGGACCCTCCAGCCAAGCCGGCCGAGCAGCTGCTCGCGAAAGCGCTGCGCGCCTCAATGGTCGAGGTGGAGCTCGGCAAGCTCGCGCAGAAGAACGCGGAGTCCACCGGGGTGAATGCGCTCGGCGTGCGACTTCAGCGGGATCACGCGCGCATCGGCAAGGTGCTCGCGGCCGTCTCGCGCGACAGGGGCATGGTTGTCCCGGCGTCGCTCGATAGTGGTCAGCGCGCGCAGATCGATGCGCTGGGTGAAAAGAGTGGTGCCGATTTCGATGCAGGCTATGTCGAGCAGATGGTGACGAACCACGACGCCGCTGTGCATCTCTTCACGGCGCTCTCGCAGAGTGACGACGCGGAGTTGAGCCAGCTCGCCAAGGCGGCTCTTCCGATCCTGCGTGAAGACCAGCGATTGGCAGACTCGTACGCGAAGCTCAGCCCCAGCGACACGGTGCGGCCGGTCGCGGCCCAATAAAGAGCCGGCGGCAAACACCTCGTCTGCCGCCGGCCGTTGTGCAAGTTGCTGTTGACGTTTAGCCGAGCGCGATAGGCACGAAGATCCGGCTGTCTCCGCGCTGGATCAGCAGCGCCGCGGTCTTGTTCTGCTTGTTCTCGACCAGCTTGCGCAGCTGCGCCACGCTCTCCACCGGCTTGCCATCCACGCCGAGCAGCACGTCGCCCTGCTGAATGCCGGCCTCCGCGGCCTTGCCTTCAGCATTCTCGACGACGAGGCCACCTGTGACGCCGGCCTGTTCGCGCTCATCACGCGTCAGCGGTCGCACGGTAAGCCCGAGTGCCTCGGCATTGCTCCCACCGGAGTGATCGTCTGCAGAGGCGACCCGACCGTCGTCAGCCGCGCGGATCTTCGCGGTGAGCTCCAGGTGCTTGCCATTGCGCCACACGTCGAGCTTCGCCTTCTCGCCAGGACGTGTCGTGTTGACGCGCATCGAGAGTGCGGCGGAGTCCTTCACCGGGTCGCCGTTGTACTTGAGGATTACGTCCCCGGCCTTGAGTCCGGCTTCCGCGGCGGCGCTATCCGGCTCGACACTCGACACCAGCGCACCGGCCGGCGCATCGAGGCCGAAGGAGTCCGCGAGCGACTGGTCCACCGCCTGCACGTGCACGCCGAGCCGACCGTGCTCGACCTTGCCGTTCTTCACGAGCTGCTCCTTCACCTGCTTCGCGAGATTGATCGGGATCGCGAAAGAGACGCCCTGATAGCCGCCCGAGTTGCTGTAGATCTGCGAGTTGATGCCGACCACCGCACCGCTCGCATCGAACAGCGGGCCACCCGAGTTGCCGGGGTTCACCGCCGCGTCCGTCTGGATGAAGGGCACGTAGCCATCGCCGGGCAGCGCGCGCGACGTGGCGCTCACGATGCCTGCGGTCGCGGTCTCTTCGAGGCCGAACGGCTGGCCGATGGCGAGCACGTAGTCCCCGACGTTGAGCGCATCGGAGTCACCCAGGCGCACGGTCGGAAGGTCCTTGGCATCGACCTTCAGCACCGCGATGTCGCTGGTCTTGTCCGAGCCCAGCACCTTCGCCTTGAACTCGCGATGGTCGGAGAGCTTTACGGTCACTTCGTTCGCGTTCTCCACCACGTGCGCATTGGTCAGGATCAGCCCGTCAGGGCTCACGATGAAGCCCGAGCCCTGGGCCCGCACCGGCACGGTGCCGCCATTCGGCCCGCGCGGCAGGTTGCGGAAGAAGAACGAGAACGGGTCATCGTCCCCGAACGGGCTCGGCCCGAAGCCGCGACCCGAGATCTTCTGCTCGCCCACGATCGAGATGCCGACCACGGCGCGCGCATTCTGCGCGACGATCGCGCGATAGTTCGGCGCGGTCATGAGTGGGATGGGTGCGTTGCTCACGGCAGCCGACGTCGAGTTGAGCGTCGAGGCGACACTCGTCGCCACGCTCGCAGGCGCGGCGGCTTCGCGCAGCAGTTGTGGGGCGGTCAGGCCCGTGACGGCGCCGACCGTGAAAATACCGGCCGCGGCCCAGGCGGCCTTTTTCATGCGAAAACGTGTCATAGAGGCATCCTCCAGGTACCGCAATACAGCTAGCAGTGGTTGCTGCGGAGGATGGGGCGGTTCGCTTAAGCGAATCTTAAAGCGGGGCCGGGAACCTCACGGCCACGCGCAGGCCGCCGAGAGAGGCTTTGTCGAGCGTCAGGCGTGCGCCATGGCGCTCGGCAATGGCTTTGACGATGGCGAGGCCGAGGCCGCTGCCACCTTCCGGCGAGGCTGCGCGGCGGTAGAAGCGGTCGAACGCGCGCGCCCGGTCGGCCTCCGGGATGCCAGGGCCGGAGTCGAGCACTTCCAGCGTGGCGGCGCCGTTCGAGGAGCTGATGCGGATCTCCACCTTGCCGCCCTCGGGCGTGTAGCGCACGGCGTTGTCCACGAGATTGCGCACCAGCGTGCGCAGTGCCAGCGCATCGCCCTTGATCCACACATTCGGCTCGGCTTGCAGCTCGAGCTCGATGCGACGGGATTGCGCCAGCGCATGCGTATCCGAGATGGCTTCGGTAGCGGGCGTTTCGAGGGGCACGGGCTTCAGCTCGCCCGTGATGTCCCGCGGCTCGCTGCGCGCGAGCGTGAGGAGCTGCTCGATCATGTGAGTGGCGCGATCGATCGCTTCACCGAGACGCGCTCGCGCTTCGCGCGCGGCGGACTCGTCCGT
>JBDZVF010000682.1:0-2268 GCA_040255575.1 Pseudomonadota bacterium
GATGCGGCTCGCGGTGCGCGAGGCGACGGATCTTTCGTTCGTGCCGGAGTCGCTGCGACGTTTCGCGACAGTGAGCGCAAAGCCGGGAGAGTAACGGGAAGCGCGCATGCCTGTTCAGAGCGCCGTGCGCGAGCTGAGCACAATGCGTCCCTTGTCGTCCTTCTTCCAGTCGACGCGAAACTTGTCTCGCAGTGAGGCCAGGAGCCCCTGCACGTCACCGGTGCGGAAGCTGCCATCGATGCGAACGTGGCGAACCTTCTCATCCGCGAGCACGAATCGCGTGGTGGTGTAACGGTCCACTTCGGCGAGGGCATCGGGCAGCGCTTCGTCTTCGAAGACGATCAAGCCGCGCTGCCAGGCAAGCCGCGCTTGCACCTGGTGCTCATCGAGCTGGCTCACGGACTGGAAGCCCGGTGCCACCTGCGCCATTTCGAGCGCCTGTACGCTGGTTTCGCCGTAGAGCAGGGTGGCGCGCCGCTGGGCCGGTGTTTCTGGCAGGCGCGGGGGTGCGTCCATCACCTTCACGGTGCCATCGGTCACGGTCAGTTCGGTGAGTTTCGGCGAGATCACCCGCACGTTGAAACGCGTGCCCGTCGCCTGAAAGCTCCGCATTCCGGCATGGACGATAAAGGGGCGGTTTGGATCCGGCATCACCTGAAAGCTGGCTTCACCTCGTATGAGATGCACCTCGCGCGTGCCCGTCGAATAATCCACGGACATCCGGGAGCCGGTGTTCAAGGTGACGACGGAGTTGTCCGCGAGCGTAATCTCGCGGCGCTCGCCGATGGAGGTGGCGTAAGCGCCGGCGTCCCTCCGCGGGCGCGCCTCATCGAAGGGCAGCTTCACGAAGCCGGTCATTGTGCCCAGGCCGAGCACCGCGATCACGGTCAGCGTGGTCCAGCCGAGTATCTTGCTGATCCGACGCCGATACTCCGGCTTGCGCGTGATGAGCTCGGCTCGTGGCACGAGACCGGAGAGCACCGCGAGGATCTCCGGCCCGTGCCAGAGGCGCGCCGCGTCCAGGATCGCTGTGCGATTGGCCTTGTTCTTCAGCCACTCGCGGAGCTGCTCGCCTTCATTGCTTCGCAGACCGCGCTCGAGCAGCGCGAGCCAGCGCATGACGTCCTCGTTCTTCGGGTGCGTCGCCTGGCTCGCGGCCATGGGTCACTTCTTCCTGGGCTGCTGGATCATCTCGATGTGATTGCCGGCAGGGTCCGTTGCCATGCCGATGATGATGCCGGTCTTGCCGAACTCTTTCGGGTCCGCATCCATCTTGCCGCCGGCGGCTTTCAGTTTGGCCACTGTTGCATCCATGTCGGTCACGTTGAAGATGAGGTGCGGGACCGTATCCTGCGCCGGGACGCTCTTCACCTGCATGATGACGATCTGGGCGTTCGGGTTCTTCTTCGCTTCTTCCGCCGTGTCGCCGAAGTTCAGCATGATCTCGATCATGTTCGGGAAGGTGAGGCGCTGCACCTCCTTCAGCCCGAACGCCGCTTCGTAGAACCTGGCGAGCGCCGGGGAATCTGTCGCCCCCACGCGCGCGGAATTGAAGGAGACGCCATCCGCCTGCGCCGCCCCGGCGAGCAGCAGTGCCGCGCCCATTCCGACCAAAGCCTGTGTCATCGCTCGCATCGTCTCGCCCCCCTGAACGTTACTGTTTGGCCGGATCATAGCTGATGACCCCGTGCCGATACGCGTTCAGCCAGGCGTGATTGCCGAGGCGGAGCGAAACGCTATTCGAGGTTCACCTGCCAGGACACCCCGAACCGGTCATTGAACCAGGCGAACTTGCGGCTGAAGCCGTAGTTGCCTTTGGGCATGAGGTAAGCGCCTGTCGAGAGTGCATCCGTGATGCGTTCGAACTCGTCCTCGGATGCGCAGGTCACGAACAGGGAACTGGACGGGGTGAACGTGAATGCATGGTGCACGTAGCTGTCGCTGCAGAGTATTGACTGCCCGCCCAACGAAAAGCGCGCGAGGATCACGGACCCTTCCGGCCCCGGGGCACCCGGGCCATAGCGCTTTACGTCGAGGATCTGACTGTTCGGAATTGTCGAGACATAGAGCTTCATCGCCTCTTCCGCACGACCCTCGAACATCAGGAATGGGGTGACAGTTGTTTCACTCATCGGGAGTCCTCGCTCTTGCTATCGTGCTTGCGTTGTCTGGGGTGCACGAGTACGGCGGGCAAAAAATGCAGCCGGGTGAAGTCTCTGCTTCAACGGACCGCGCAATGCAGCCCTCCCAACCGCGCGCGCATGCTGA
>JBDZVF010000167.1:0-12090 GCA_040255575.1 Pseudomonadota bacterium
CTGCCTTGCCTTCGCGGCAGGCGCCTGGGCCCAGAAACCGCCACCCGCCAGTGCGGCCGATCCGGCCAAACCCGACCCCGCCACCATGACGTCCAGCGATCCGCGCGACATCGACGGCGTGTGGTGGACGCCGGGCTATGACCGCAAATACCGGACGGTGGAAGGGGAGCTGCCGCCCTTCACCGAGCGCGGTCGCAAGGAGTGGCAACATAACGTCGATGCCGACAAGCGCGGCGAGCCGGTCGCCGATGCGCCCACCGGGTGCCTGCCTCATGGCATTCCCCGGCTGCTCGCCTCGCCCTATCCCATCCAGATCATCACCACGCCGGGCCAGATGACCTGGGTGCACGAGGTGAACCGCAACCAGCGCTGGATCTACATGGACGAGAAGCATCCCGCGAATGTGCCCAAGACCTATCTCGGCCATTCGGTCGGGCATTGGGAAGGCGACACGCTCGTCATCGACACGATCGGGCTGAACGACAAGACGCGCATCGACGAAGAGGGCATTACCCACTCCGACCAGCTGCACGTGGTGGAGCACATCCGCAAGATCGAGGGCGGCCGGGCGCTCGAGAATCTCATCACGATCACCGACCCTGTGATGTTCACGAAGCCCTGGACGACCAAGCGCATCTATCGCGCGCGCCCCGAAGTGCGGCTGATGGAATATGCCTGTGAAGAGAACAACCGTAACGCGCCGGAGAATGGCGTGACGAAGGCGAAGTGAGCATGCGTACACGTGCATCCATCGCGGCGTGCCTTGCCGCCGTTGCAGGTCTCGGTGCAGTTCTCGTGGCGGCTGAAGCCAGTGCCGCCGACGGCAAACCCAATCTGACGGGCGTGTGGCTGATCGAGCAGCCTCAGGCGCAGCTCAAGACCGTTGATGGCAAGGCGCCGCCGCTCAAGCCCGAAGCGGCGAAGCTCTATGCGGAGCGCAAGGCGGCCAGGATGAGCGGCAAGCCGACGGATGAGGCGCATTCCGACCCCGTTGTCATTTGCCTGCCCCACGGCGTGCCTCGCCTGCTGAACGCCGCGCAGCCGATTCATATCCTGCAGAAGCCGAAGCAGGTGACGGTGCTGTACCAGGCGAACCATCAGTCCCGGCAGTTCTACATCGACGATCCCATTCCGAGTGCGGACAACATGCCGGACCCGAACTACGACGGCTATTCCTCGGCAAAGTGGGACGGCAACGCGCTCGTCGTGAACACGTATTCGCTGAACGCGCTCACGTGGATGGATGACATGGGAATGCCCCACGGCGAGAAGCTCACGGTCGTCGAGCGTTACGAGCTCACGTCGCCCGATACGCTGCGCGTGAAACTCACACTCACGGATCCCGAGACCTTCACGGCGCCCTGGGACGCACAGCTCACGTACAAGCGGCAGCCGAATCTGCGCTTCAAAGAAGATGTGTGCGCGGAGAAGCTGTGGCATCCGCCCGGCACGAGTAGCGGCAGTTGACCAGCGTCGACACGCGGCCTGGCCTCTTCACGCGCTCTTGAGCGACTCCGCCTCCAGCTCGCGCGGCGCTGGCCCCACGTAGTGCGCGGACGGCCGGATCAGCCGGTTGTCGGCGCGCTGCTCGGCGATGTGCGCCGTCCAGCCGAACACGCGGCTCGCGGCAAACGTCGCGGTGAAGAGCTCTTTCGGAATCCCCAATCCCAGGCACACGATGCCCTTGTAGAACTCCATGTTCGCGCGCAGCGGCCGGCTCTTCGCACGGGTCTGCGCGACGAACGCGGCTTCCACCGCGAGCAGTGTCCGATACAGTCGGTTGAGTGACGGCTCGATGGCGACCTTCTCCGCCATTCGTTTCAGCACGCTCGCTCGCGGATCCACGAGACGGTACTCGCGATGACCCATGCCCATGACCTTGCGTCGCTCGGCGAGGCAGCTGGCAACGAACGCCTCCGCGTTTTCAGGTGCGCCAAGCTCGATCGCCATTTCCAGCGCCGCCTGATCCGCACCCCCGTGCAATGAGCCGAACAGCGCGCCCATCGCCGCTGACAGCGCGGACGCGGTGGGCCCGAGCGTCGAGGTCACCACTCGCGCGGTGAATGTGCTCGCGTTGAACCCGTGATCGAGCTGCAGAATCTGCATGCATTCGAATGCCCGAAGCTCGTCCGCAGTGGGCGCCCGGTTGTTGAGCAGATAGAGATACCGTTCGGCATAGCGACGCGCCCATGGATAGGCGACGGGCTCGCGACCGGCGCGTTCCGCATGAATGGTGGCGATGACCGCCGGAACCCGGGCGGCGACAAGAAGACCTTCCTTCTCGTGCGGGGTGCGCCCCGGGCTGGTGCGGGGTGGCTCGACCGTGAGCAGCGGCGTGATCGCCTGAAGCGTCGCCATCGGGTGCCCGCCCAGACGGGTGAGCGCGCGCACGTTGGCAGCGACGTCTTCAGGAAGCTGGCCCGCCTTCCAGAGGAAGTCTTCGAACTCATCGAGGTCAGCGACATTGGGCAGCTCGCCAAACAGCAACAGCCATGCGACCTCCACGAAACGCTTTTCCGCCAGCGCCTCGACGGGATAGCCGCGGTAGTACAGATGCCCGCCCTCACCGTCCACGAGCGACAATGCCGTGCTGTCGGCAAGGATGCCTTCCAGGCCCTTGTGGATCTCGATCGATTGCGTAGTGTTCATGGGATGCATGGTGAGGCAGCCCGGTGGCGCGTGGTAGCGGCGCCAGATGATGGCCTCATCAGCCGAACCGATTGGCGGGAATCGCCAAAGAATGCGAATCTTTGCATCAGCATGCAGATTGAACGAAACGAATTGCGCTGCTTTCAGGCAGTGATCGAAACGGGCGGCTTCAGCCGCGCCGCCGAGCGGCTGGATCTGTCCCAGTCGGCTGTAAGCCAGACGATAGCCAATCTCGAGCATCGCCTCGGAACCGTGCTGTTGCGACGAGGGCATCCGCCGCAGCTCACCGAAGCGGGCATCCGCCTGCTGCGCTTCGCGGAGAAGGTGCTCAACGAGGAGCGCGAAACGCTCGCCGACATCGAGCAGATCAAGTCCGGCGCGCTCTCCACGCTGTCTCTCGCGCTTTCGCCCGCGACGAATGCGCGGTTTGGCGTCACGCTGCTGAAGGATTTTTCCGCGCGCAATCCGCTCACGAGACTGAAGGTGGTCGTTGCGCCGAGCCGCGAGATCGTGCACGGCGTGTCAGACGGGCGCTGGGAGCTCGGGTTCGGCCCCTTCCAGCATTCGATGCCGGAGTACTTCTCGTTTCATCCGTGCTTCCCCGAGACGCGGCGGCTCATGATCGCGGTGGACCATCCGGCGCGCGAGGCCCTGCGCCGTGATCCGGCGGCGGGGCTGCATACGTTGCCGCTCATCACGTCCTACCTGGAAGACTCCGCGCGCCGGCCAGGCAGCCAACGCATTCGTAACGCGTTCGCCTCGGTGTGGGAGGTGAGCCACATGGAGCTGCGTCTGGCGCTCGCCGCGGAAGGCAAGGGCGCCACGTTCGTGACGGATCTCAGCGATGTGCCCGAAGGGCTCGTGCCCATCGAAGGCCTGCCGTTCTCCAACATCGAACGGCAGGTCGGCGTGTATTACCTGCGACATCAGGTGCTTTCACAGGCGGGGGCGCGGTTCCTGGCGCTGTGTCGGGAGAAGTGGGGCGGGGAATAGCCTGCCGCGAGACGGTGCGAAGCCTCGCGCCATCGCGTAGCGCGCAGTCCGCATCCTCTCGTGGAGCTCACATCAGGTTGTAGAAATTCAGCCGCAGGTAGAAGCCTGCGCGAACCGGCTTGCCATCTTTCTCCGCGGGCAGGTAGCGCCCGTCGACGGCGAGCCGCAGGCCGGCGTCATCGAACTCCTCGTGCTCGGAAGGGCCGACGAGCACGGCACTCTCCGGGCAGCCTTCGGCGCTCACCAGCACGAACACTTCGGGGGTGCCGGACTGGATGCCCTTGCGCTTCATCGACACCGGGAAGTAGTCGTTGATCGACGGGAAATCCGCCCGCACGCTCGGCGCGTCCGTGCGGGAAGTCTGGCCACGTTCCGCGGGCACACAGTTGCGCGAGGGCGTCGCTGAACGAAAACCTTGCAGCGAGCCGCTATCGACTTTCGCGATGAGCTGCTCGTATTCCGCGCTCTTCGCCTGTTTTTGCAGCTCGCTGAGCTTCGGCCAGGTGGTGCGCATGGCCGTCACGAAATCGTTGGCCGCGATCTCTCGATCGATCTGGGCGGAGAGCGTTTCGATCTGCGCCTGGTTCGGCGTCTCGATGCCGTTCGCTTTCAACGTGTCCTTGCGAGCGGCCCCTTCGGTGTAGGGTTGTGACGCGGGTTCCCGCCAGTACTCTGTGATGGCCTGATAGCGCTCGATGCCTGCCTTGAGGGCTTGTCGCAGCTCCACGAGACGAATCTGCACGCCCGGCAGATCGCCCGCCTGCAGATCGCTCGTCGCGCCCGCCTCCAGCTCTTCCAGTTTTTTCTGCAGGTCGGCAGACAGCACGCTTTGCTTCAAATCGTCCTCGGGACCCTTGCCACGCTTGTCTTTCTTGAACGCAAGCGCGGGCACGGGCGGCTGATCCCGCGCGGCGATCAGGTTACGCAAGGCCGTGCTGGACTCAGTGATCAGCGCCTGCAGTTGCTCCCGCGACAACACGGCGCTGCCCTGCGCTCGCGTGGGCGATGGCAGCGATGCAAGCGTTACAAGCGCGAGCAGACAGATGCCGCTAACACCGCGAAGCGAGAGCGGCCGGATGGCCACGCGATTTGCCCGAGTCATATACTTTCCCCCCTGTGCCGCGCGAACATAGCGAATAACGGTTGAGGAGTGCTACCCATGGCCAAGAAGATCCTGATGCTCGTTGGGGACTACGGCGAGGACTACGAGACGATGGTGCCGTTTCAGGCGCTGTTGATGGTGGGCCACACGGTGCACGCGGTCTGCCCGGACAAGAAGGCGGGCGATTACGTGATGACCGCAATCCATGACTTCGATGGCGCGCAGACCTATTCCGAGAAGCCGGGCCACCGTTTCACCCTCAATGCGACCTTTGCGGAGGTCGACCCGAAGAGCTACGACGCGCTCGTGATTCCCGGTGGCCGCGCGCCCGAATATCTGCGGATGAATCCGCAGGTGGTCGAGTGCGTGCAGCACTTCGCGCGTGAGAACAAGCCGATTGCATCGATCTGTCACGGCGCGCAGCTTCTCGCCGCGGCCGGTGTGATCCAGGGCCGGAAGGTTTCGGCGTATCCGGCGTGTGCGGCGGAAGTGAAGCTCGCGGGCGGCGATTACGCGCAGATCGGCATGGATCAGGCGGTTACCGATGGCAAGCTCGTCACCGCGCCAGCCTGGCCGGCTCATCCGGCCTGGATGGCGCAGTTCCTCGCGGTGCTGGGCACGCGCATCACCACCTGAGCGCTCACTGCGGTGAGAACGCCAGAAGCACGTTGCCTGGCGTTCCGCCGAGCACCGCGTAGCCCGAGCCGACGAGCACGATACCGTCTGCAACCACAGGCCCCGGCGCGCTGATGGAGCCGCCGTGGGCCTTCACGCCGTTCACGGTCTCGAACTCCCGCATCGTCTCGAAGGACCACAGCAGCGAGCCATCGCTCGTCGAGACGGCGTGGACCCGGCCATCCGAGGATCCCTGCAGCACGACGCCTGGGAACGCGGTGGTTGCCGAGGCGTAGGAAACGCCCTTGGCGGTGTCCAACGGATTCGTCCACCGCATCTTGCCCGCCGCGATGTCGAGCGCGCCGATGCCGCCGCGTGTGAGCCCGAAGTAGGCCGTTTCGTCATTGAGGGCCGCACCCCAGAAGATTCCCGCGGTGGCCTTGCCCTTGGGCGCCGGGCCGTCGCCGATCACCGGCCCGAACACGTTCATGCGCCACACGAGCGCGCCGCGTTTATCCGGATCGAGTGCGAGCACGTCACCCGGCTTCGTGACCACGATGATCCGGCGCGAGCCGTCGCGCAGGGTCTTGAGCACCGGCGAGGCGGGGATGTCCCAATCGGGCCCCACGACCTTCGGGCAGTTCTCCGTGCGGCGATCGCCGCAGCCCACGAGGAACGAATCGTTCTTGTGAACCTGATGGCTCCACAGGACTTTGCCGGTATCCATGTCGACGGCCATCACGGCATCCGAGGTCTCGATGGCCGGATAGGTCGTCGCGTCGCCCGTGCCGAAATACACGGCCCGGCGCGCGGTGTCGACAGTTGGCGAGTTCCAGACTGCTCCGCCGGCGGGGCCCCATTGCTGTACGCCCAGAGAGTTCTTGTGCGTGGGTTTCGGCAGATCCGGTACGACGTGCGTCAGCCACAGGACCTTTCCCGTGTTGGCGTCCAGCGCCGCCACTCCGCCGACGGATTTGCAGCACTCATACGTCTCGGTCGCAGCGCTGAACTCCTCGAAAGAAGAGATGGGCACGTAGATGCGGCCGTTGTGGTACGTCGGGGCGGCGGTGACTCGCGCGGTGAAATTCTCTTCGGGATGCGCGGTCCAGAGCAGCTTGCCGGAGTGCGCATCCACCGCGTACACGTTGGCCTGCCGATCGCCGAAGAACACCGCGTAGCCGCTGGAGCCGCGCACTTTCACCGGCCCAATGGTCATCGCGGTTCGTACGGCGCGCTTCGCGTTGAAGGACCAGTGAACACATCCCGTCTTCGCATCAAGTGCGTAGAGGTAGCCCGTATCGCTGCCGATGTATACGCGTCCGAACATCATCGAAGGCTGCGCATACATGGAGGTGCCGTTCGGCACGCCGAACGCCCAGCGCAGTTTCAGTTTGGGAACGTCGGCGGCCGTGAGGCCCGCCGCCGCTGCGCTTTGGAAGCGGGTGTTCTGTGCGTCGACGCCCCAGCCGTTCCACGCCGGGCGCTTGGTGGCCTGGGCCAGCGGCGGGTTCGCCGTGCATTGGTTCGGCATCTTCCCGGCGTCGCCGGAACCGGCCGTGCCGAGGAACTGGCCGGTGATGGTTTCGGAAACGGCGCGCTTCTCCGCATCGCTCAGCTGAACGCCGATGACCGGGGCCATGACACCGGTGGTGAGCGATTCGTAGATGCGCTCGGGGGTGTATTGAAATAGCGTCGCGGGCGGCGGCGCTTTCTCGAACTCCGGCTTGCCGTGGCAGTTGAGGCATTTCTGCTGGAAGATGCCGTAGCCGAATTCGGTTGCGGCCTTGAGATCGACGTTCGGGGGCACGACGGAGCGTGCGGGGTCGGCGGGTGGGGTGGCTGGGGCTGACGCGGCGGCGGCGGCGGCAGCTGGCGTTGGGGCGGTAACTGGTAGTGGCGCGGTGGCTGGTACTGGCGCCGCGGCTGCTGCCGGCGCGGCGGCAGCTGCCGCTGGCGACTGCGCGGGGAGGGTGCCCGGCAGGGCGAGCAGCGCCGCCGTCACGCCCGAAAACAGGATTCCACGCAGAAGCGCGACTCTTCGCATTCGGCAACCCCCCCTTGCGTGTGCGCGGAACGGTGCGCACCGGCCGACACTATCCGCTAAGCCGCGACGCGTGCAAAGCACCTCCCAATCACGATCTGGCCGTTCTTCTACGCTGCGGCCCTCGCCGCGGGCGTGCGCACCGCCGACGACGTCACCACGCTGGTGGAGTGATGCCGCGGGTGTGCGCCGCTTCAGATGCCGGGGATGTCTCGCTTCATCGTCGCCTTACGGTGCGCGATCTCCTGCTGGAAGATCGGCGTGCGATAGACATTTCCACGCAGCATCTCGGGCGGCATCGGCTTGTACGACACCATGGAGTCGAGCAGCGCGTTGCATCGGGCTTCGACGCCCGCTCGGTATTCCGGCTGGGCGACGATGTACAGATCGTTGTGGAGGATGCCGTCCAGCAGGAGCCGCGCGACCACGACCGGGTCCTGAGGCCTCGCGAAAAGCGGGCTGCTGGGCGTGGCCGCGGGTGGGCGGGGCGGACGCGGCCCGCCACCGCCCGCGCGGGGCTGCGCGCCCGGCGCGACGGCCGGCGGTCCGTCGTTCTTCAGGTTCTCCGGGCGATAGCTTTCGCTCTGCCCGATGTTCGTGCTCGTGAGGCCCGGGATGAAGCACGAGGTGCCGATGTTCGTCATGCGCAGCTCGTGGCGCAGTTCTTCCATCAGCCCGACCGCCGCGATCTTGGCAACCGTGTAGATGCCCGCCCCACTGCCCGGCAGGATGCCGCTGGTGGATGTGGTGGTGACGATGTGCGCGCCTTGCTTTGCCGCGAGCATGCGCGGCACATACGTTCGCACGCCGTGGATCGGGCCCCAGAGGTTCACGCCGAGGCCCCACTCCCAGTCATTGTAGGTTCCGGTACTGGCAGGTGCCTGCAGGCCCACGCCTGCATTGTTGACCAGCACGTGCAGGCCGCCGAACTTCTTTTCGATCTCGTCTGCGACTTTCTCCCAGCGATCGCGGTCCATGACGTCGTGCTGGATGGTGTGAATGCGCGGATCGTCCTTGGGGAATTTCTTGAGCGCATCGCCGATGTGCTGGTCGGTGAGATAGCCGATCACCACTTTCATGCCCGCTTCGTGGAATACCTGCGCGATGCCGAGGCCGATGCCGCTGGAGCCACCGGTGATGTAGGCGACCTTGCCCTTCACGTCCGTGATCTGGGGCGGCTGCGACGCACCGACGTCGGGCGCGGCGGGCGCTGCGCCCTGGGGGTTCCCTGCACCTTGGGCGTTCGATGCACCCTGGGCATTCGCTGCACCCTGGGCGTTCGCATTGCCGACGCCCCCGATCAGACCGGCTGCGCCGGCGGCCGCCATGCCGCTGAGGAGTCGGCGTCGGTTGAGTGTTGGATCATCCATATCGTCCCCCGGATTGGTGAGTCGCGGACCGGGGATGATAG
This sequence comes from Pseudomonadota bacterium, assembly GCA_040255575.1. Taxonomy (GTDB): domain Bacteria; phylum Pseudomonadota; class Gammaproteobacteria; order Steroidobacterales; family Steroidobacteraceae; genus JADGHX01. Next base: position 8,812 of record JBDZVF010000167.1, read on the forward strand.
GGGAGTGGGCGCGGCCGCGAGCCGCGGCATTCGCGCCTCGAACGCTGCGTGGACGGCTCAGGCGAGGATGTCCCACCCGCTTGCCGTTAGGGTCGAGGACTGATGCCGCCACGGTCGCGGACCGACACGCGAGACCGTAGTCAGCCGTCGCTTTCGGCGCCGAACGTCCCTGAGCACGAACGCCTCATGAACATCTGCTTGCCTCCGCGCTGACCGGCAGTCGCGAGCGCGAACGTGCCGGAAGCGCGCCCCGTGCCCTGAGGCGAATGTCGCGATCCACGTGAATCAGCATTTCACGTTTGATGGAGTGACCCATGTGGCACAGAAAGACGCGTAAGCCCTCGCGGCGCGCGAACTTGAAGGCCGGCACGAGATCGCTGTCTCCGGTGACCGCGACGATGGCCTGCACGGAGCGGGTGAGTGCGAGTCTCGCGATGTCGAGCTCGATGCGCAGATCGACACCTTTCTGGCCAATGGCCGGTACGAGATCCTCTGCCTCGATCAGGCGAGGATGGCGCATCAGGTTACGAAACGCGCTGGGGCCCACCTTCCATCCGTTCGTGGAGGTTTCACCCAGCCGCAAAGCGACATCCGGGATCGTTTCCAGCGCTTCCAGCAGTCGCTTGTGGTTGGCGTGGGTCGGGGTGGCCTGCAGCGAGACTCGCTTCTTGCTGACGGGATTGACGAGAGCACCTGCAGCGGGATGCGCGTGATAGAAGTAGATGCGCAGGCGCGAGAGGTCCGTGACGCAATCGTGAGCGTGGAGGGCTGCCGCCAAAGCCTGGATATCTTCAGCGGCCGGGAAGCGACCGAGTTGCGCTTCGAGCTTGCGGATGACGAAGGCGCCGTCGAGGAGCACGGCATAGCGAAGCGGAAATGACACGTGACTCCTCCCTGAAGTGGCCCATCCTGCCATGACGTCTCGAGACGTGCTTGGTCAGTAACGACAAGATGGGCCGTTTGTCAGCAGACGCCCGCATTCGTCAATGCGAGTGCGCGGAGTATTTCAACGTCTCGATTCTGGGTCAACAGAAGATCGGGCGCGTCACGAAAAATTTTTTCGTCGCGTATGAGCGTACGAAATTGTTGTGAGTAGTGGCGCGCGCCTGCGTGATGGCGTGCGTGTGTGACGTGGAGTTTCCACCTGCGGTTTCTCCCGGTCGCTTGCGCAGCCGGGAGAAACCATTTCGTCTCAGCTCGACATCACTTCGCGCCGAAGTTCGCGCGCACCGACACGTACCACTGCCTCGGCGGGTTGAACGTTCCGGACATCTGGCCCGCGCCCAGGTTGATCGAGCCCGTGGTCAGGTAGCGATCATTCGTGAGGTTGGTGCCGCCGACGATCAGCTCATACGCATCGCTCGACGGCAGGTAGTGAACCGCTGCGTCGAGGTTGTGTGAAGCCGGCCGTCGCAGCTCGGGCGTGTTCAACGAATCGTTGAACAGCTCCGCCGCGTACGTGTAGTCCGCGTGCAAGCGCACACGACTGCCGTTGCTCACGCCGAACTCATACGTCGGCCCGAAGGTGAACTTGTATTTCGGCGTCTTCGGCAGATCCGACCCCGCGGGAATCAGAGTGTCCGGATTGATGAACGTGTAGTACGCATCGATGTACCCGCCCGAGAAGTTCACCGACAGCCCGTTCCCGAGCACCGCCTGCGTCTCGAGCTCCACCCCTTTCAGCTTCGCATCGCCCGCATTCTGCGTAACAGGCGAGGGCCCTTGCTGAACCTGCAGCTGAATATCGGTGTAGTCCGTGTAGAACACCGCCGCGTTCACGAGCACGCGACGATCGAACAGCTCCGATTTCGCACCGAGCTCGGTGGTCTTCGCGTACTCGGGTTTGAACTGCGCCTCGGTGCCGCTTTGAATCGGCTGCGACAAGCGCGTGGTCCAGCCGCCGGACTTGAAGCCCTTCGACCAGCTCGTATAGAGCATCACGTCATCCGTGGCCTGGAACTGGAAGCCGAACTTCGGCGTGAACACGTTGAACTCCTGCTCGAGCTCGCCGGGCGGGAAGTAACGCAGCGGATTGCTCGCGTCCGGGAACCCGATGAACTCGCGGCAGGTGATGTTGCCCACGTTGGGCACGCCGCCGAACACCGGGAACACCGCCGGGCGCGCATCCGGCGGGCAGCCGAACAGCTTGTAGGAGAAGCCGTTCAGATCGCCCTGGCCGCCTTCGAACTTCTTCTTGTCACGCGAATAGCGCGCGCCCACCGTCGCGCTGAAGCGGTCCGTCAGCTTGTAATCGGTGTGCGCGTACGCCGCGACAGACTTCGTGTCCACGTCGTTGGCGTAGTCGTACACGTTGAGCAGCCCCTCGAACGGCACGTAGTCGTGCACGTAACCGGACTCCTCGAAGTAGTACAGGCCGCCCACGTAGTTGAGTCGATCGTTGAGCGCCTTGCCGTTCAACTGCAGCTCTTGCGAGAACTGCCGCTGATGCTGGGAATCCGTGACTTCCTGCAGCTGCTCCGGCGTGCCGTCGAGGTCGATGCCCACGCGCCAGCGAATCTGGCGATAGCCGGTGATCGACTTCAGCGCCAGGTTATCGGTGAGATCGAGGTCCGCGGTGATCGATCCGCCGAACACCGTGTTCTTGGCGAAGCTGACCCCGTCAGAGTAGGTCTTGTCGCGGTCGCCGCTGATCGAGTTCTCGTCCCAGTAGAGGCGCGGCGTGCCGCCCGGAATGGTGAGCCCTCCGCCGGGCCCGCCCACGTAACCCGAACCGCCGAGCGCGGGGCTCCCACTACTGATGCCCGGCACGACGGAGCGCGGGCCGCAGAGCCCGTCGGTCGTGTTGAAGATCGGCGTCGTCTGCCCAAGGTTCATCCCGCCCGGCGCTCCCGGCGTGAAGGCTGGAATCGATGCGGAGATGTAGGCCGCATCGGCAGCGTTCGCGGGAATGAGGCTGTTCAGCACCGAAGCCGGATTGCTGATGCAGAAGTTGTAGATGCCCGCGAACGGGCTCGTCTGCGGAAACACTCGTAGCGTCGTGATAGCCGTGGAGGGCTGGTTCTGATGCTGGAAGTCCGCGGCGAATGTGAAGGTGAGCTTGTCGGAGGCGTTCCACAGCGCCTTGCCGCGAATCACCTGGTTATCCGCTCCGCCGAGCTTGTCTGCGGAGGCGTAGCCGGCTTTCGGGTAGGCCCTCACGGGATCGACGGCAAAGTTCTGATACGGCGATCCCGCTGGGTAGGGCACCACTTCCTGGTATCCGTCGCGATAGTTCCACGCTGCCGTGATGGAGGTGAGCAGGTTCTCGCTGATCGGCAG